>CABVCJ010000021.1 GCA_902496845.1 uncultured Collinsella sp. | reverse complement strand
TCTTTCAAGGGCGCCCTCCGTAAACGTGTTTGAATTGTAGGCTAAAGGCCGAGCGCGCTCACTAGCGCTCGCGAGCGACGATGAGTTGGTCCATCTCCTCGACGTGCTCTCCAACGGAGCCCTTAATGCTCGAGAACTCAACGGAGTTGCACACCAAGATGGGAACCGTCACATCGTAGCCCTCGGCAGCAATTGCCTCGCGATCGAACTCGATGAGTACATCGCCCTTATGGACGATGTCACCCACTTGCGCATGTACGGTAAAGTGCTTGCCCTCGAGCTGAACAGTGTCCAAACCAACGTGAATAAGCACGTCCAAGCCATCGACCGTGTTAAGCGCAACGGCATGACCCGTGGGAAAAATCGCCTCGACCTTAGCATCCGCCGGCGCGATCACACGTGTGCCCGTGGGCTGAATCGCCACGCC
Source organism: uncultured Collinsella sp. (assembly GCA_902496845.1). GTDB lineage: Bacteria > Actinomycetota > Coriobacteriia > Coriobacteriales > Coriobacteriaceae > Collinsella. Next base: position 30,194 of record CABVCJ010000021.1, on the reverse strand, counting down.
CTGACCCAAAAGGCCAGTGGCAAACGTCTGGTCGTTTACCTCGGAAAGCGGAATGACATCGCCCGAGATGGGAGCATCCAGCGTAAGGACTCGACCACGCATACCAAAAGACCTTAGGACTTTAGTGAACATGCTCCCCCTCGGACATACCAATCAATCAAAATAGCCTTAACAGTTTACCACTTGGCACCCGTTATTGACCATTAGGGAAGTTCGCGCTTGACAACCTCGACGATGTCGTCGACAACGCGCTGGGTCAGCTCGTGTGTCTCGGCCTCGGCCATAACGCGAACCAGCGGCTCGGTACCGCTCGGGCGCACCAGGATACGGCCGCGACCATTGAGCTCCTTCTCGGCGACAGCGACGGCGTCCCAAATGGGCTGACAATCGTCCAGGCCGGCCTTGTTGTCCGAATGCACGTTGACAAGCACCTGCGGGTACTTCTTCATGATGCCGGCAAGGTCGGTGAGGGTGCGGCCGGTGCGCTTAAGCACGGCCAGAAGCTGCAGGGCCGTCACCAAGCCGTCGCCGGTGGTGTTGTGCTCCAGGAAGATGATGTGGCCGGACTGCTCGCCGCCGATGACAGCGCCGTCCGCGAGCATGCGCTCCAAAACGTAGCGGTCGCCCACGGCGGTCTGCACCATCTCAAAGCCCTGCTCCTTCATGGCGATGGAGAAGCCCAGGTTGCACATAACGGTCGAGACGATCTCGGAGTTGGCGAGCTTGCCGCGAGCGGCCAGGTCAGAGCCGCAGATGGCCAGGATATAGTCGCCATCGATCTCGTTGCCCTCGCTGTCCACGAACAGCACGCGATCGGCGTCGCCATCGTGGGCCAGGCCGATGTCAGCGTGGGTACGCAGTACGAGCTCACGCAGGGGCTCAAGATGAGTGGAGCCGCACTCGACGTTAATGTCGGTGCCGCAGTAATCGGTGTTGATGGCATGGACCGTAGCACCCAGGCGCTGCAGCGCGGCGGGTGTAGTCTGGCAGGAAGCGCCGTGGCCGCAGTCGACGGCAACAACCAGACCGTCGAGTTTAAGGCCGTCGAGGGTGCTAATAGCATGGTCGACATATGCCTTGCGAGCGTCCTTCATCTTGATGATGTGACCCACACCGGCACCGGTCGGCAGCGTATCGGCAGCCATGGCCTCCTCGGACATGACCCAGGCGCTGATCTCTTCCTCGACAGCATCGGGAAGCTTCATGCCCTTGCGGCTAAAGAACTTGATGCCGTTGAACTCCGGCGGATTGTGCGAAGCGGAGATGACGATGCCGCCGTCGAGCTCGTTTTGGACGGTGAGCAGCGCCACGGCCGGCGTAGGGATAACGCCGCAGCAGTGCGGACGGCCGCCCTCGGCCATAATGCCGGCGGTCAGAGCACTCTCGAGCATGGTGCCCGAAAGACGCGTGTCGCGACCGATGCAAATGTCCGGACCAAGGAACTTGGTCGCCGCACGGCCAAGGCGAAACGCGAGGTCGCACGAGAGGTCGGCGTTGGCGACGCCACGGACGCCATCGGTACCGAAGATGTTCTGGGGCATAGGATCGCTCCTTCCCAAGTGGACAAAACGCAGTCGCCCACCCTAGTCGAAAAAGAAAAGCGGGACCCGCCGAGCAATCGGCAGGCCCCGCTTGTACATTGTATCTCGTAAGGAGATAAAACCTTAGCGCTTGGAGAACTGGGGAGCGCGGCGAGCCTTCTTGAGGCCGTACTTCTTGCGCTCGACCACGCGAGCATCGCGCGTAAGGAAACCGGCCTTCTTGAGGTCAGCACGGTAGTCGCCAGCGTTCAGAAGAGCGCGAGCGATGCCCAGACGCAGAGCGCCGGACTGACCGGAGATGCCGCCGCCATCGCACAGAGCGATAACGTCGAACTGACCGGCGGTGTCGGTCACCTTGAAGGGAGCAAGGGCGTTCTCAACGAGCTGATGACGGCCGAAATACTGCTCGGCGTCGCGCTTGTTGATGGTCACCTTGCCGGTGCCGGGGACGAGACGGACGCGGGCGACGGCGTTCTTACGACGGCCGGTACCCTGGTAGACAACGGTGTTCTCAGCCATCTTTAAGCCTCCAGCTCAATCTTCGTGGGGTTCTGGGCAGCATGCGGATGCTCGGCACCAGCGTAGACCTTAAGCTTGGTCATCTGGGCACGGCCGAGGGTGGTCTTGGGCAGCATGCCGCGAACGGCGCGCTCGATGACCTTCTCCGGGTGCTTCTCCATAGCCTGGCGGAAGCTCTCAGCCTTGAGGCCGCCGTTGTAGCCGCTGTGGCGATAATAGGTCTTCGTGTCGGCCTTGTTACCGGTAAGCTGGACCTTATCGGCGTTGATGACGACAACGAAGTCGCCGCAGTCGCTGTTGGGCGTGAACTGGGGCTTGTTCTTACCGCGCAGGATCATTGCGATCTGGGTGGCAAGACGGCCCAGGACAGCACCATCGGCGTCGACGAGAACCCAGTTGCGCTGGACCTCGCCCTGCTTGGCGTAGTGAGTCGATTTCGAAATCACTTAGACTCCTCCATGTACAGTACGTGTTGTTACAGAGATTCACGGGGCTCTGCAAGTAACCCGTCCATATTACCCCGCTCGCCGCCCGAGTCAACAGGTATTTTGGCTCCGACCAGAGTTTCTGCACATGTCGTCCATGGGTCATGACGTCGCGACGCTAGCGCTCGACAAACGCCTCGATATCTCCGAGCAAGCGCTTTGCCTCCTGGCGGCCCTGAATATACAAGTCGAGGAGCTTTGCCGGATCGTGCTCAACGTGGCCGACCTCGACCGGCTTTTGCGGAGCAACGACCAGTGCGCGGCCCTCGCGCTCATACTTCCACAGATGCATGCGCTGGATGTTATAGCGGTCGTGGCGCGTCTCGATAGCCTCGAGCAGATAAGGGTAGTCGGCATAGCGAGCGCGCGCGGCGGGCATAAACTCGTAGGGCTTTTTCTCGTACGAGCGGTCCTGCGTGACAATGACGACCGCGCGATCGAAGCCCGCCTCCTCCAGCACGTGCTCGATGGGGACCGAATCGGCCACGCCGCCGTCGACGTATTTGTGCCCGTCAATCTCGACCGGCGGCGTCACCAGCGGCAACGAGGTCGATGCGCGCACGGCATCGAGATCGAGCACGGCGCTTTTGACCGGCAGGTACGTGGCGGTTCCAAAGAGCATGTCCGTCGCGACGGCGTACATCTCGATGGGGCTCGCATCGAACGTCTCGTTGTCAAAGGGATCCAGGCGGTCCTGGACATCATTGAAGATAAAGTCGTAACCCACAATGGAACCCGTGGACGCAAACGATGCGGCGCCCATGAAACGGCTGTCGTTGCAGAAAGCCAGGTTGATGCGGTTGGCACGGCCGATCTGGTGCGACTTGTAGTTCACGCCGTTGAGGGCGCCGGCCGATACACCGTAGACAGCCGGAATCTCAACGCCGGCCTCCATGAGAACGTCGAGCACGCCTGCGGTAAATTGCCCGCGAAAACTGCCGCCCTCCAGGACCAGCGCGACCTTGCCGGCGTTCTTTGCCTTATCTTCTGCAGTCATATTGACCTCCTGCGATTGCGTTTTGGCTTTCTTCTACCCAGTTTTGAGATGGAGGGCGCGCAGGTTTTGGAGTTGAGGAGGGCGGAGCGGTCGGCGGGAAAGCGTGTCCCGTTCTCAGAGCAAATTCCGGGTCGTATTTTCCGCTGAGCCCGCCATCTGGAAAATGAATCCCATTCCGAGCTTAGATTCCGGGATGCGCTTTCCGCTTGAGCTGCCATTGGGAAAGCATATCCCACTCTACGGCTCGATTCCGGGTCGCAGTTTCCGCTTGAGGCATCATCCGGAAACTACGTCCCAGTCTGAGCGCGGATTCCGGGACGTGCTTTCCGCCTGGGCTGCCATCGGGAAAGCGTGTCCCGGTCTGCGTTGCCAAGGCGTTTTCTTTACGCCCGCGCCCTGCTCAGAGTTCGATTCTCCGCGGTTTGGGGCTTGCGTTGGTGCGGGGCATGGGCAGCCGGAGCTTAATCGGCATCGCATCTATATCTGGTCGCGACTTTGCGCGGAGAATCCGCGTATTTGCTTCGCAAATCCGCACCGGCTTCGGCCGCCTGCCGGCGCCTCGCCCGCTCGCTACAAACGCTTCGCGTTTGCTTAACGCTCGCGCCCTGCATAGAGTTCGATTCTCCGCGGTGCGGACTAGAAATAAAAAGGCAGGTAGAGACACTTCTCTACCTGCCTGTTACTTATGGTGGAGGCGCGGAGAATCGAACTCCGGTCCACGAAAGCCCCCTGATTGGCATCTCCAAGCTCAGTCGCTGGTTTAGTCTCGGACGCTTTGCGCGCAGCGACACGCTCGCGGCATCCCAACCGGTTCGGTCTTAGCCCGCGCCATACCGATTACGTGCGCGGGAGCATTCCCCTAAAATGACGTCGCGCCGGTGTCGGGGAAATCACCGGGTTGACGCGCCGCTATAAACTAAGCAGCGAGAGCCATAGGCTCAAAAGAAGAGTTGTTGTCAATTCAATTTGACGGTACCCCTGTTTAACGAGGCGAGGAGACCTCGGCTTGCTTCCTCTCTCAGAGCTATCGTGTCGAAACCAGTCGCCCCCGAATGTCGGGAAGTCTGGATGGCATTGGGCACGAGCACCCAACACCCGTCGACTTTTCAAGGAACATACGGGGCGAGCCCCGCTTGTGTTGAGTTATCTTACCACGTTCTGAAAGCGGACAGTTGTTCTATGCACAAGCTGTGAAGACCCCAATGTGCGCCGCACTTCGCATTTTTGCTACCGATCGCGTCACGTATATTTTCGCCAAGCAAAATTGCCCGTCGAAAGGACCGTTATGGATACCAAGCAGCAACTCGTCAATGCCCTCGCAGGTCTGGGCTCAACCATTACCGAAGCTATGGATGTCATCGAAGGCTTTGTCCCCTGCGGACATCCCGCTCTCACGGTATCGAACGCACTCGTCGCGCTGGACGCTGACGATGATGCAGCTCTCGCCCAGCAGCTTGAGACCGTCGAGGGCTTTATCGACCACGTGAGTGAGAACCGCGGCGTGACCGCCTACCACGGCATCGAGGTCGAGCTCGCGGGTCCCAAAGCCGATCTGCTCGCAGCAATCCGCGAGGCAGGCGCCCTTATGCAGACCGCAGGCGTCAAGAACACCCAGGTCAACGAGTGGGTCTACCGCAGCCTGGCAGCACTAAACGGTTCCGACGAAAAGGCAGCCGAGCAGCTCGCAGAAAGTCCCGCCATTAAGGCCGAGCTTTTGTAAATAGCAGACGCGGGTCCCTTGGCGCATCGTCGTCCAAGAGGCCCGCAAACAGTTCGCGTCAACCGATAGCCGCGCCGCCGTGTTCGGCTAAAGCAAGAATCGACATCATTTGGCGCGGGGTCTTTGCTGCAAGATCGGCATGTTCGAGCAGCTTGGGATCGTTGGTCACCAAGTAATCGACCTGTGCGCGCTTGCACGCGGCGAGCACCAAGTTGTCCTCGTAATCGCGATGGAGCGTCAGATATTTGTCGGCTAGCCACAGATCGGATGCATCAGCGCCCACGGCCGTGGCGTTTTCGGTCATGTTCCGAACAAACGCCAACGCCGCATCGCCAATTGCGCGGGCAGATGCCTCGTCGAGCGCTCCCCCACTGGCAAGAACGCTACGCTTCAGCTCGTGTTGGACAACGTACAGCACGTCCTTGGCGATATGCACCGGAAAGAACAGCAATGCCCCCGCCTCCGTCGCCTGCCCAATAAACGCACGTGCGGCAAGCGACTCGGCATGGTCGGCGCAAAACGAATCAACCCATACGTTGGCATCCACCATTATTTTGAGGAGAGCCCCGCTCACAGGATCATCCCCTTTTGGCGATAGCGCTCGTCCATGGCTTCGGAATAGATTGTGTCCCAACCGCGATCGTCGGATACGGGCGACGCAGCGATGCCCAAGTCTGCATAGAGCCGGTCTGCCGCTGCCCACGACGCGGCGAACGGAGTATCGGGCGCGACGGTCTGCTGCCGGTCGTCGACGGCCGCAAGCACTTCCTCGCACTGCCCGCCACCCTGCGCGACCTTGGCCACCACCTTTTTGATGAGCTCGGGCAGCGACCCGCCCGAAAGCCGCAGCGCCTCCTCGGCACGGTTCTTGACCTGGCGATCCACGCGAACGTTCACCTGCGCCATGCCGCTAACAGCACCCACGTCGATCTCGCTCCCTTCAATTGCTAGCCCTGCTAGCAACACTATATAGAGAAGCTAGCACATGGTCAAATGCAAAAGGCCTGCGCCCGGACGACACCGATGCCGTCTGGGCGCAGGCCAGATAACGTGCGCGAACACGTCTGCTAGCGCAGGTAAGCCTTTGCGTTGCCCAGGCTGTAGGCGATCGTCGAGCCGTTATGCAGCAGTGACGACGTCTGCGGAGTAATCATGCCGGTAATACCCAATGCCAACAGCGCCGAGTTGGTGAGCATCACCTTGGAATATGAACTCGTCAGACGGTCGATAAGCCCCTGACTCATACGGCGCAGACGCACGATTGCGGCCAGATTCGTATCGGTCAGGATGATATCGGCGACCTCCTTGACGATGTCGCTTCCGCCGCCCATTGCCAGCCCCACGTCGGCCAAACCGAGCGCCGGCGAATCGTTGACGCCGTCGCCCACCATGGCAACATGGCGCCCCTCGCTCTTAATGTGCTCCACATAAGCGTACTTGTCCTCGGGCAGCAGCTCGGCCTTAAACTCGTCGACCCCTGCCTCTCGCGCAATGCGCTCGGCCGTGCGCTCGGAGTCGCCCGTGAGCATAACGACATGCTTGACGCCAAGCGCATGCAGGTCGGCGATGGCCTCGCGGACCCCGGGCTTGAGCGGATCCTCGATGCCGAGCACGCCCACGACCGTGCCGTCGACCGCCAGATACAACGGCGACAAGCCCTGCATCTGGAACTCGATTTGCTCCTTAATGTCGGACTCGAGCTGCGCGCCCTCATCCTCAAACACAAAGTGTGCCGAGCCAATAATTGCGCGACGACCCTCGATGGACGAAGCGATGCCGTGTGCCACGATATACTCGACAGCAGCATGGCGCTCGCGATGCTCGAGCTCGCGCTCGCGTGCCGCATTGACCACGGCGCGTGCCACCGGATGCGGGAAATGCTCCTCTAAGCAGGCGGAAAGGCGCAGAACCTCGTCCTCGCTCCAGCCATCGGTGGTGAGCACGCAGGCAAGACGCGGCTGCGCCTCGGTAAGCGTGCCGGTCTTATCAAACACGATGGTATCGGCCTTGGCAAACGACTCAAAGTACTTCGCGCCCTTGACCATGACGCCCATCTTGGCAGCATCGCTCATGGCAGTCATGACAGCAACGGAACCCGTGAGCTTGAGTGCGCACGAGTAGTCGACCATCAGTGCCGCTGAGGTCTTGATGAGGCTGCGGGTGGTAAGCGCAACCAGGCCCGCGAGCAGGAAGTTCCACGGGACGATCTTGTTGGCAAGGTCTTCCATATGCGACTGGCCCTCGGACTTGAGCGAGTCGGCCGTCTGCACGAGCGAGACGATTGAGCGCAGTTTGGTTTGCGCCGTATTGGCGCGCACGTGCACCAAGATGCTGCCATCTTCCACGACGGTGCCGGCGAACACGTCGTCGCCTGCGCTGCGCTCGACGGCAAGCGGCTCGCCGGTCAGGGTCGCCTGGTTGACCATAGCGCTCCCCTGCTCGACAACACCGTCGATGCAAATGGACATGCCAGTGCGCACGGCGACAAGATCGCCGGGCTCAAGCTCGGTCGCGGCAACGCTTACCTCGGTGTCGCCGACGACCTTTTGCGCCTTGTCGGGCACATCGAGCAGCGAGTTGATGAGCTCGTTTTCGCTCATGGCGCGCGTGTAGTCCTCGAGCAATTCGCCCACGTTGAGCAGGAACATCGTCTGGCCCGCGGTATTGACGTCGCGCTTAACAAACGAGATGCCAATGGCCGAGGCATCGAGCACGGGGACGGTCAGACACGGTTGCGCGAGCTCGTGGAGAGCGGCGCGCAAAAAGGTCATGTAACCGGCCACGACAAACACCGCACGCAGAGGCGTAGGCAGGAACCAGCGGCGCGCGTAGTGGGCGCCGATAAGTGTGGCAAGATCCATGACGAGCTTGTGCTTGCGTGGCTCAAGCTGCATCACGTAACCCGTCTTTGCGTCGGCAATGGCCTGGGCATCGAGCGCACCCAAGGCGTCGAGCACGCCCGCACGACATTGCTCGTCATATTCGAGCGCCATCTGGCCAATACGGCCATAAACGCGCACCTTGTGCACGCCGTCGATATCGCCGCTGAGCTTAAGAAGTGCATCGAGATCACTCTCTGGCACAGGACCCGCCAATTGAAGACGGGTCCTGCCGGGGATCTCGCTAATAATCGAGAATCTCATAGTTTGTGCCTAGGAGCGCTACTCGGCTGCCTTGTCTGCAGCGGACTCGCTCTGGGTGATGTAGGCAGCCTCGGCAACCATGTCATCGACATTGGCCTTGGCCTGCTCGACCATGTCCTGGTAGCAGTTCTTGACGCGCATACCGCACGCGATGCCCTGCACGCAGGCATTCTTGACCGGAGCGCTGGTAAGCAGCTTGATGCCGGCCGTGCCAAGCAGAAAACCGCCACCGACAAGCAGGGTATTGAACGTCGACTTCTTCATGTTGCTTCTCCCTTTTGCCGCATTGGACGCGGCACGGTGCCTCAGCACCCGAGTAAATAAGTTTGCTCGAGCACACTTTTGAAAAATAGTTTAGTTTATCTAACTATTAAGGTCAACAAAGGTTAACTTTTTGGAAATCTTGAAGCGCGATGTGACCAAAGGGACAGCCCCTTTGCCACCCGCACAAAAAAATGAGGGCGCCAACGGCGCCCTCATTCACCAAATTCAATCCAGCCCACCTGACCCGAACGGCCGAGTCGTCACGGAACCCGGGAGCCCCGGCAGGGCGGGTGCTTGCTCAAAATGAGTTCCGCACGCAAAGAAGGCCACTTAATGTGGCCTTCGTCTTGCGCAGGACTGTTCGAAATTTTGAGGAAGCACCCACCCTGCCGGGGCTCCCGGGTTCCCGCTTACGAGAGCGACGTTCTCAGCAACTCGTTGAAGAGCTTCGGGTTGCCCTTGCCGCGGCTCGCCTTCATGCACTGGCCCACCAAAAAGCCGATGACCTTCTGGTTGCCGTCACGATACTGCTGCGCCTGATCGGCACAGTTTGCCAGCACCTCGTCCACGATCGGCTGCAGCGCGCTAGCGTCGCTCACCTGACGCATACCGCGCTCGTCAACAATCTTGTTGGGGTCGTCGCCGGTCTGGGCCATGGCCTCAAAGACCTCGTGAGCCTGGTTGGAGCTGATGGCATCGGTCGCCAGCAGCTTGGCAAGGGCTGCCACCTGAGCCGGCGCAATACCGGACTCGGCGAGCGACACACCCGCACCCTTAAGGTAGGCGATCATCTCGTTCACCAGCAGGTTTGCAACCGTCTGGGCCTCCTTGCCGGCCATACCGGCAGCAGCGGCCTCAAAGAAGTCGGCAAACTCGGGGTCGCCGGCAATCTGCTCGGCGTCGGCCGCCTTAATGCCAAAGTCGGCCTCAAAACGGACGCGCTTGGCATCGGGCAGCTCGGGAATCTCGCCACGGCAACGGTCGATGAACTCGTCGTCCAGATCGAAGGGCGCCAGGTCGGGATCGGGGAACAGACGATAGTCGTCGGCCGTCTCCTTCACGCGCATGACCACGGTGCGCTTGCGGCTGGGCTCCCAATGGCGGGTCTCCTGGTAGATGATGCCACCCTCCTCGAGCACCTCGGCCTGACGGCAAATCTCGTAGGCAAGGCCGTCGTGCAGGCTCTTGAACGAGTTGAGGTTCTTGAGCTCGGTCTTGGTGCCCAGCTTGGTCTCGCCGCGGCGACGCAGCGACACGTTACCGTCGCAGCGCATGGAACCCTTCTCCATGGAGCAATCGGAAATGCCCAGCGTCACAAAGATGCGACGGAGCTTTTCCATAAACAGGCGAGCCTCCTCGGGCGTGCGCAGATCGGGCTCAGTCACGAGCTCGATCAAAGGCGTGCCGCAGCGGTTGTAGTCGACGAGCGACTCGGCCGCGGCGGTAATGCGGCCCTCGGCGCCACCAACGTGGACCATCTTGGCAGCGTCCTCTTCCATATGGATGCGCAGGATGCGGATGGGCACCGTGTAGGAACCGTCCTCGCGACGCTCGGGCATCTGCAGGCTGGACGCATCGTAGCTGGCCAGGTGGCCGGCACGCTGATTGCCCTCGCGCATGGTCGACGTCATGGACGTGGACAGGCCCTCGGCGTTGGCCGAAGCGCTCGCCAGGCTCTGGGCCTCGGCCTCACCAAACGCGCAATCGGGGCGCTCGGCGGCACCGCGACCGGTCACGTCCAGGTCCAGGTGACCGTACATGGCAAAGGCAACCGGACCCTGCGTAGTCTGGAAGTTCTTGGCCATATCGGGATAGAAGTAGTGCTTGCGGTAGAACATCGAGTGGCGCTGAATCTCGCAGTTGGTGGCCAGACCCGCCTTGACGATGCTCTCGATGGCGCGCTTGTTGGGCACCGGCAGGGCGCCGGGCAGGCCCAGGCATACCGGGCACACGTTGGCGTTGGGCTCGTCATCGTGGCTGAGCTTGCAGTTGCAGAACATCTTGGTATCGAGTGCGGTGAGCTCGGTATGGATCTCCAGGCCGATCACGGCCTCCCAATCCTGCAGGACCTCGGAAAGCTCCTTCATTACAGCTCGCCTCCCTTCCCGGCAAAATCGGGCGCGACGGAAAGCGCGGGCGCACCCGTGGCGGCATCGGCAAAGCCGCGCTCCAGGGCGCGGGCAAACGTGAGCAGCTGACGGTCCTTAAACGCCGGACCCACCAGCTGGGCAGAAACGGGCAGCTTGCTGTCCTCGCCCAAGCCCAGCGGCACCGAGATGCCACCGTTGCCGCAAATGTTGAGCGAAATGGTGTACAGGTCGGAAAGGTACATCTGCGTGGGGTCGCTGATCTCGCCAAACTTAAAGGCCGTGCGCGGCGAGGCGGGCATGAGGATGGTGTCCACCTTGGCATACGCGGCGTCGTAGTCCTGCGTGATGAGCGTGCGGGCCTTTTGCGCGGCGTAGTAATACTTGTCGTACACGCCCGAGCTCAGCAGGTAGGCGCCGAGCATCTGACGGCGCTTGGCCTCGGCGCCAAAGCCATGGGCGCGCGAGAGCGAGCTCTGGTCGGACAGGTTGGCGCAGCCCTCCTCCTGATAGCCGTAGCGAATGCCGTCGAAACGTGCCAGGTTGGAGAACGCCTCGGCCGGGCCGATGACGTAGTAGGCGGCGATGGCGGCGTCCAGGTGCGGCAGGTCGACCTCGACCAGCTCGGCACCCTGGTTCTGCAGCTCCTGGGCGGCGCGCTGAACAGCGGCCTTGACCTCGGGCGTCAGGCCCTCGGCCTCCATAAACGCGGGGATGATGCCCACGCGCTTGCCCTCGATGCTGTCGTTGAGATGCTCGGTAAAGTCGACGGCGCAATCCTGACTGGTGCAGTCGTACGGATCGTGGCCCGCGCCGGTGAGCGCGTTCATGGCCAGCGCGACGTCCTCGACCGTGCGGCCAAAGGGGCCCACCTGGTCGAGCGACGAACCAAAGGCGACCACGCCGTAACGGCTCACGGCGCCATACGTGGGCTTAAAGCCCACCACGCCGCACAGCGACGCCGGCTGGCGAATGGAGCCGCCGGTGTCCGAGCCCAGCGAGAGCGCGACCTCGCCCGCGGCGACGGCGGCAGCGGAGCCGCCCGAAGAGCCGCCGGGCACGCGCTCGGTATCCCAGGGGTTGTTGGTGCGGTGGAACGCCGAGCTCTCGGTGGAGCTGCCAAAGGCAAACTCGTCCATGTTGGCCTTGCCCATGGGCAGGCAGCCGGCGTCGAGCATGCGCTGGACGCAGGTGGCGGTGTAGACGCCCTGGTAGTTCTCGAGCATGCGGGAAGCGCAGGTGGTGCGCGTGCCCACGAGGTTCATGTTGTCCTTGATGGCCAGCGGCACGCCCGCGAGCGGGGGCAGCGGCTTGCCTGCGGCACGGGCGGCATCCACGCGCGCAGCGGCCTCGAGCGCAAGCTCGGGCGCCACCTGCAGGAATGCCTGGACCCCGCCCTCGCGCGCCTCGATGGCGGCAAGAGAGGCCTGGGCCACCTCGGTAGCGGTAAAGTCGCCGGCGGCAACACCCGCGGCGATCTGGGCGGCGGTAAGGGAATCGAAGCTTAGCGCCATTACTCGCTCTCCCCCTCTCCCAAAATGGACGGCACGCGGAAGTAGCGGTCGCGCGCGCTGCCGGCGTTTTCGAGCGCGACGTCGAGCGGCAGGTCGCGCTCGGGCTCGCGCAGGTCATCGCCCATCACGTTGGACAGGCTTCCGATAGGATGGAACGTGGGCTCCACGTCGGGCAAGTCATATTGCAAGACGGGCTCGAGCATCTGGACGGCATCGTTCATGTAGGACGTCATCTGGGCGAGCTCGTCATCGGTCAGTGCGATCTTTGCGTACTCGGCGATGCCACGCACGTCTTTCTCGCTGAGTGCCATAGGCGCTCCCTTCCGCATAACAGATAAACCGCTCTAGTATACAAGGCAACGCCGCTTGGAGCAGGCGCTTTACCTAAATGCAGCGAAAACGTAACGAGGGCGGCGGTTGGCAGGCGGCGGGCCGGCGGTTCTGCAGTGAAACCGCACCGCCCATAGCGAAAACCGTCTCGCCCACAACGAAAACCATCCCGCCCACAGCGAAAAGCATCACAACATTCGACACTTTTCGCCAAAATCGCGATTTTCATCGAATGTTGTGATGGTTTGGAAGCCCCAACCACCACAAAGGTGCCTGTCCCCTTTGTGGTGGTTCTGAACGATGCCTTATGCCGAGGCCTTGGCCTTGCGGAGCTTGCGGACCGCGTGGATCACGATGTCCAGCAGCAACAGCACAATGGCTACGATCACGATGAGCACGGCAAACTCGCGCTTGCCCCAGTGGCGGCCGGCCAGCGACTTTTGCTTGTCGACGTCCTTCTTGTTGTACTTGGTGCGCACGCAATGCACCAGCAGGCGATGGTCGTTTACGCCGTAGGGCGTGCAGGTAACGAGCGTCACCTTGTCGGCGCCGGGCTCGATGGTTAGCGACTCCATCTCCTCGGGCAGCACGACCTCAGAGTCCACCATCTTGTAGGCGAGCGTCTTGTTCATGGTGTGCAGCAGCACCAGGTCGCCGGGCTCCAGCGAATGGATGTCGTCGAACATGCTCAGGTTGCGCATGCCCGAGTGCGCGGTGAGCACGCAATGCGTCGAGGTGCCGCCCACCGGCAGGCTCGTGCCCTCCAGGTGGCCGACGCCCGCCATGAGGACTTCCTCGCTCGTGCCGTGGTAGATGGGCATGCTCACGTCGATGGAGGGGATCTCGACCCAGCTCATCATGGGGTCGCGGTCAAAGATGAGCTGCTGGGCGTAGGGCTCGATCTGGTCGGCGGGAAGCTCGGTGGCCTCGCCCGCCAGCTGCTCGTTAAAGGAGCGCGCCTGGAGCAGGATGCGCTCGCGCTCCTCGGCAGACAGCGCGTCCACGGTGCTGGACACGGTGCTGATCTGGTTGAACACGCCCGAGGCCTCGAGCCGGTCCAAGATCCACGGCCAGGTCATAAGGCCCACGCCAATAAGGATGATGACGATGGTGATGAGCCGGTCGGCCCAGCGAGGCAGCCGCTTGCGACGGCGCTTGGGCTTTGGTTGAGGTTTGGGCTGAGGGCTTGAGCCACCGTTAACCGCGGCGTTATTGCTCTTCATATGTTTGGCGCCCTGCACCATCGCCAGTCACTCCTCTACAACTCAAGTTGTCTAAACAAATAATAGCCGATTAGCGAGCTTCCACGCCGGACAACGCAGCCTAGCAGCATTGCGCAGTGCGAGTATGGGCCCGCATTTGAGTTTTCAAAATGTCCCGAATCGGCTGAGCGATTCGGGATACAATGTCAATAGAAAACGACGCACCCCGCGTAAGTGTACGAGAGCGCTGGCGGCCTAGTTTTCAGCTTTTGTTAAATGCCCGGGATCCGACCCCCGGGCATTCTTATTTGCGCTTTCGACGCAAATGCCGTCCACCGTCCGCACCGCGCGTGCGCCTACGGACCTTAAACCGAACTTCATACGAGTCAAGAAACGCGATGACGAACGTGCCCACCGCCGCAAGGGCGGCGAGCGCGTTAAGGAATTTCAGCATTTGGGGACCTCCGATCGAGTCGTCGGCCGCCCGCGCACGGGATGCGTCGCAAGGATATTTTACTGCGAGCGTATGCACCCGCAGCTGGTAAACGCGATTTTGACAAACATTTGTTCGATAGCTATAAACACGATTCCTCATCCAGCGGAACCTGGCCGCATTGTCCGGGTTTGCCCGACGTGTTTGCGTTTTCAAAATGTCCCGAATCGGCGAAGCGATTCGGGATACAATAACTACAGGAAACGACGCACCCCGCGTAAGTGTTCGAAAGCGCGGGCGGCCTAGTTTTCAGCTTTAGTTAAATGCCCGGGCTCCGAACCCCGGGCATTCTTATTTGCGCTTGTTGCGGCGCAAATGCCTTCTACCGTCCGCACCGCGCGTGCGCCTACGGACCTTAAACCGAACCTCATACGAGTCAAGAAACGCGATGACGAACGTGCCCACCGCCGCAAGGGCGGCGAGCGCGTTAAGGAATTTCAGCATTTGGGGACCTCCGATCGAGTCGTCGGCCGCCCGCGCACGGGATGCGTCGCAAGGCCATTTTACTGCGAGCGTATGCACCCGCAGCTGGTAAACGCAATAATTGCAAACATCTGTTCGATATTCATACGCTTGATCCATCGAGCAATGGAGCCTGGCTGCGTTGCCCCGAAAAGAGAATGGCAAAGCAAGAGCGTAGATGGACGAGAAAAGTGTCCGCAAGTCTCATGGCCATCACATCCCACCTGCCAAAGTGATGGGTGAGCGAGCGTTACTCGTGCTCGGACTCCTCAGCCTGCTTACGGCTGCGGATGAGGTGTGCCACGCCGATGCACAGCACTGCGCTGCCAGCGATCCAAGTGAAGGTCACGCCGTTAAGACCGGTCAGCGGGAGGCCGGAGCCTTTCTTGTTCTTGACGGTAAGGGTAACGGTGCCGCCACCAGAAGAGGAATTGGTGACGAGACCAGAGCCATTCTTGGATGTGGTCACCGTCAACGTATTCTCGCCCTCGTTCTGATTAAGACCCGTGGCAGTAATGGTGAACGTGAATTTGGGCACGGTGTTATAGCCGGGGAGCGTATGGGTCTCCTCGACCGTGTAGGCGCCAGCATCGAGGCCCTTGACGCTGATTTCGCCCTTATCATCAGTCGTAAAATCATAAGCAGTATTGCCCAAAGAACCGTTCTCTTAGACATACTGGGCGCCGGCGCCCTCGTCGGTTCCCTTGGAAGAGGTGCCGGGCGGAGAGCGGAGTATGGCCACCGGACCCACCGAAACACATCTCCACCGTTCCTTCAACTGGGAAAATGCCGCCCCGGGGCCCGGGAGGGACCCCGGGGGCTTTCGGCTAACTGCGGAAACGGCCTATCCGCTCAATGTGTTCAGCTGAGATTGGAAATCAACCGGAGAAATCGACCCTCCTAAAAGGAGGCCGTATATAAAGACTGCATATCCCTTTTGTCTCCATATACACAAAAAGCGCCCCTCGGGCGCTTCTGAGAGGCTCCCCCTGGGATGTACCCCAGGGGGAGCCTATGAACCTCAAAGGCCGCTGCGAACCGTTCGCAGTCGGGCCGTCGTCGAAGGTCTCGTTACTTAAGCACAGGCCAGAAATCCTTGTTGGCCTCGATCATGTCGTCGAGAATCTCCTTGGCCACCGTCATGGACGGGACCGTCTTGTTGAGCGTGAACGCCTTGAGCGCCTTCTCATACGAACCCTCGATGCACGCCTCGACCACGAGCTTCTCGGAGTTGAGTTGCTGCATCATGAGGCCCTGCTGGAACAGCGGGATGTTGTCGCGCGAGATGACCTCGGGGCCGTTCTTGCCGATGTAGGCAGGAAGCTCGACCATCGCGTCGTACGGCATGTTCGGGATCGCGCCGCGGTTCTGGCAAATGACCAGGAAGCGAGCGAAGGCGCTACACTTCGAGCGATATTGAGCACCGACGCGGGCGCTAGCGCAGGTGTCGCCCGCGATACTCGGGAGAATCAGCATCGGAATCGGGGGAAGCCGAGGAGGCTGAAGCAGAGGAGGCGAAGGGGGCCGCAAACCTGGAGGCTCCCGCGGTCCACCCGTTTCCGCCATCGCCAGCAGCCGCGTCGGCGTCCAACGTCACCGCGGCGGCAACGGCGGCACGCTGCGCGGCGCGCCGCTTCTTGCGCACGTGCCCGGCCACAACGAGACCCACAACAATCGCCAGCAGCGCGCCCAAAACGCCCAGCGCCACCGCGGTGGTGTTGATGCCCTGCGCCTCCTCGGGCACGGGAACCTCATCCGGAATGCTTGCACGCACACCCGATACCAGCAGGCGGTGCGAGTTCACGCCGTAGGGCGTGCAGGTCATGAGCGTCACGCGGTCCTCGCCGGCGGTCACGCGCAACTTGGAATCGTCGTCGGGCGTAATCACGTCTATGCGGTCGATCTTGTAACCCAGCTCCTCGCCCATCACCTCGATGTAAAACGAGTCGCCAACCTGCAGCTCGTCCAGACGCGTGAACAGGAGCGAGCCCGGCACGCCGCGGTGGCCGGTAAGCACGGCGTGCGTGTTCGCGCCACCCACGGGAAGCGACGTTCCATACAGGTGGCCGGCGCCCGCGGCGAGTACCTCGGTGGAGGTGCCGTGGTACACGGGCAGGTTCACGTCGATCTTAGGAATGCGCACCGAGCACATAAGGCCCGATCCCGCGTTAAGAAGCCCCTGGTAGGTGGTGTCTTGCGAGGCGATGGAATCCTCAGAGCCAGAGGCGGTGGAGGCGCCGGAGGTGCTACCGAACGGGTCCACAACCTCGCCGATGACGTCCTGACCGCCGGCGGCCAGCTGCTCGTTGTAGGCGTGTGCGGCCGCGAGGGCCTCCTCCGCCTGCGGATAGGGCCAGCCATCCACGGTGTTTTGGGCTGCGGTAACTGCGGCCGTTTGCTCAGCCTGGGAAATAGCGCGCAGGACGAGGGGCGTGGCCACGATAACAAAGCCAGCGGCAAAGCACAGAAGGGAAAGCAGGCGCAGGACGAGGGGCGGTTTACGCCGGCTGGGGGAAGCCGGGTTCGAACCGCCGCTCGGCGTGCGCATCGTCGATACGGGCTTGATTGCCTCCATGTGGTTCACCTCCGGGGGTGTGGGTGCGAGGGCGCGGTCAAAGCACCGACCCCGCCGCGGGTCCAAGCGCGACGGGGTGCGGCGAAAGGGAAGATGAGAACGCGACGCGCAGGCGCTGATAGGAGACGACGATCGCCCGCTCGCCGCGTCATCAAGCTAGGGAATTAAGCGCGCATTCGTGCACTCAGGGCGAAGGCGGCGCCAGCAGCCATGAGCAGCACACCCACAGTAACGAAGACCTTGATGCCCAGGTCACCGGTCATAGGCAGCTCGGTGAGATTCTTGGCGTTCTTGATCTGAGCCATAGAAGCGGTTTCGCCCGTACCGAAGGAGACGCGATTGCCGTCGGTATTGGTCGTCTTCTCGTACGCCACGGACGTTACCGTCGTGCCGGCGGTATCAAACGTCGGGGTGATGGTGAACTTGAAATCGGGAAGGCCGATGCTGGTGTAGCCATCAGGAGCCTTAATCTCGTAGACGTGGTACTCGCCAGCAGGGAGACCAGACATGGCGATCTTGCCGTCAGCGCTGGTAGTGAACACGCCCCCGTCCGCATCGGCAGCGGGCTTGGCAGTAGTGAGATTCTTCCAGGCCTTGGTCACAGCGTCCTGCGTCATGAAGGTCTCAGCATTGCTGTCCACGCGGGCAATGGCGAATTGAGCACCAGAGAGCGCGGTGTCACCGGCCATGTTGGTCTTATAGATGCTGAAGTCATAGGTGTACACGCGAACGGTGGGGCCAGGAACCTGGTGCTTTTCGCCGCTCGGGGTACGAGAGTACGCAAGCTCAACGGTGTTGGGGTTACCAACGCCAGCAATAACGGCATCGGAGTCGACAACAGCGGTCAAGGTAACGGTAACCGTAGCGCCAGAGGCAATGTTGTCGTTCGTGTTAACGTAGTGAGCAAGGTCAACCGTGGTGACAGTAGCGTCAGCCTTATTGCAGTTGTCCAAGGGATCGATCCGATTCTTGTCCTGCTTCAGGACGTAGCCGTTGTTATCGGCGTCAGCATCCTCATTAAGCTCGGTGTCGCCAACCTTAACCTTGGTAACCGTAACGTCCTTCAGGCCGTGAGCAGCGGTATCGATAAGCTGCAGCACGCGGGAGCCGTCGACGTAGCCGGTGTAGTCCGGAATCGTGGTGGTAAGGGTATAGGTGATCGTGTCGCCGATACGAGCGTTCATCTTGGTCTTGGAATCGGCATCAGCCTTGTTGACCTTGGTGATCTCCTTGTTGATGGAAGGTTCGTTGGCCTTAAGGGTCACGGTGCCCAGGTTCGCAGTAGCGCCAGCGTAGTCAGGAGCATCCTGATCAGTCGGGTTAACGAGCTTGGTAGCAAGCAGCATCGGGATGGACTGAGACTCAATAGCATTTGCGTTAACGGTGCCCTTCGGATCGGCGGTCGTGTCCATCAGGAACCAGAAACCCTGCTTGCACTCATTCGCGCCGGTCGTCGCATTACCGCTCTTGAAATCCGTCTTGTGATTGTCAGCCACGGAGGAAGTCAGGGTCTTTGCGGAAAGCTTAGTCGCGAATTCACGGAGAGCAGTGGAACTGTTCTTCCACAGCGTCTCAGTGTTTTCGACAGTAGCATTCCCACCAGTCTTAAACACCTTGTCGATAAGGTAGCCCATGGGGTTTGCCTCGGTACCAGTCACGCTACCGTTGTAGTTAGCGTCAGCTTCGTACTCGGTCTTAACGTTTTTGCCGTCCACGGTCATCTCACTCATGACTTCGACAATAACGTTAACGAATTCGTCAGTGGTATCGATCTCGAAGTTGATAGAGGCATTCTCACCCGTACCGGTAACGGTAACGTTCTTCAGGGTGGCGAGCCTCCAGCCCTCGAACGTATGGTCATACGTAGCGGAATCGTTGTTGATGATAGTGATGGTGCCGTCCGTCGGCTGTGCAGGATCTGCAGCCTTGGCCACGGGCGCGCCGCCCAACAGGCCGGTTACGGCGATCGCTACGGCAGCAGCACCGGCGATCAGCTTTTGTACGAATCGGTTCATGATTCCCCTTTCAGAAATGAGCCCGACATTCATAAACATCTATCTACCAGCGCCATCGGACGGGTCGTCCTGGCGGCGCTTTGTAGCGAACCAATACGCTCCCGCAGCGATGCCGCTCAGAAGCATGAGACCGGTGCCCACGAGGAGCATGGAGTTCTCGGTCCATCCCGTGCCGGTGAGCGGGAGGTCCGTGAGGACTTTCACGTTGGTGAAGGTGGAGGCGGGAATGGCGTCGGGCGCGACGTCCTCGCCGATGGTGTTACTCACGGTATTGCCCATGTCGTCCTTCACCTGCGTGACCGTGGTGGAGGTGGTGAGGCCGGTGTACTTACCATCGACCATGACGGCCGTCACCGTGACGGCAACCTGGTACTCGGCCTTGGAGTAGCGGAGCTTATTGACGGCACCGGTGGCGGGCGCGACCTCCTTCAGCGTGTAGGTGTAGGTCTTCTCCCCCGTCGGGTTTGAAGCATCGACCGTGGCGAGGTGATCTTTGGAGAACGTGATCTCCCCAAATTTCGCCACGATGTCGTTGACCTTGGTGGAGCCTGCGGGAGCGGCGGAAATAGTCTTCGGATCGGGCATGGGTGCGCTATCCCTATTTCCCCCCGTAGCCTCAATGCTGAACTCGAACGGCACATAGTTGACTTTGTCGACCTTCGGCCAATCCATGTTTCGAACCGATTTGGTCACCGGGATCTCCACGGACGTGGTGGTGAGAGTATCGGAGATGTACGCGTTGCCGCTCTTGTCGATAGACGGCTTTTTGTCCTTGTCCCACGTGACGGAACCGTCCGTGTTCACCGTGAACCGAAAATCCGTCGGGTTCTTCTCGTAGCCAAACGGAGCCTGGGTCTCAGCAAGCGTGTACGTGCCCGGCAGCAAGCCCTCAAGCTTGAACTTGCCATCCGTGGCGTCGGTATTGGCCCACGTGGTGTCGCTCAACTTCGACCGGTCGCTCACGGTCCAGGACTTCACTTCGGTCGAGCCATCGGCACCCAGTTTCGCAAGCTTCCACTCGGAACCAGGCAACGGATCGTGCTTCTCATCTCCGTCCTCAACCTTGGTCCAAGACACTGTACCAGTGGTCTTGGTGTTGGCGATGGCTCTCTTCGGACTGGAAATCTCGTTGCCGTTGGTGTCCACGTTGCCCACAAGGTTGAGCTCATCGCCCGTGTGGAACATCTTCGAGGTATAGATCGTATTGGAAAGCTCGTAGCCCTCCGGCGCCTTAGTCTCACGAATGTAGTACGTGAAGTAGTCCTTGTCATCAGGGTTGCCAATATTGGCCTTCTGGTTCAGGTAGTTGAACTGAATGGTACCAACGGTAGGATCGGAGTCATTCGTGCCGTTATCCACAATGGAGACGATACGGTTCTCATTGTTCTGCGCATCGTTCTCGGTCGCGTAGATGGCCCACTCGGAACCCGCGAGCGGTTTGGCGTCCGCAGCGTCGACCTTGCTCCACGCAATGGCAGAGCCGTCCGGTGTATACGAACCAGACCACGGGAAGTTGTGACGCTCCTGGTCCATGTCGATGACGGAAGCCGAGTTACCCTCACCAAATGCTGCGGCAACCTTCGGGCTGTTCATTGAGAAATCGACGCCCACATAAACGCGGCCGTTGGTAGTAACATGGTCGTCGAAACTTCCGTTGGGAACGAGAATCGATCCGATCATAGCCGCCGCAGGATCGTCGTCAGTCCACTTGGCACCGGTAGTTGCGCCACCGTATCCCCAGTCCGCGCGGTCCTCTCCCGCGATGCCGCCCCGAATGGTAAGGCTTTGCGTATCGACAAAGTTCCACATGATGGACTGGGAAGCCAGCGAGTATTTCGCGTCAAGGTCTTTCTTGGCGTACTGACTCTCGTAACCGCGAGATATTTCTGTATCTCCCCACCAGAAGCGCCAGCCGTTGTGGAACTCGACAGGATTAGTACCTGTAACGTTCACGACAATGGATGCGCCTTCGGGGATATTGGTGAACTTAAAGTCGACGCCGCGGTAGTAGACGCCATTCTTCCAGTTGGAGAGCTCGGAACCGGCGATGGTGAAGACCTGTTGCATAGAAGTTCCATCGCCGGTAAAGGTGATGAGTCGCTCGGTGTTGCGAATCTTATTGCTCGGGATTCCGGTATCGAGCGCACCGGAAACAGACTTGCCGCTACCATCGTCGCTACCATCGAATTTGAGTGTATAGCTTGTTCCGTCGTTATTGTACTTGTTGATGACGTAGTTGCTATTAGGCTCTGCAAAGCCGTTGACATCCACCTCGCCGGTATCTTCAAACGAGTCGAGCTGTTTCGATAGCTTCGAGAGGTATCCATTTGTACCGTTATAGCTCGAATAATCGTTACCGTTGACATTAGTCAAATCAACAGCTTTATTGAACAGGGTGCTTTCCAGAGCAGACAAGCCCTCGTACCAATTACCCTGCATTGTCACCACAGACTGGCGTTTATAGTCGCTATCGCGCCAGTATGTGATGGGGCCTGCGATTTGCGCGGTGTAGGCAAAGCCGGAAGGAGTCGCGCCCTCAAAAGGTCTCTGCTGTCCGACCCAAGCGCCTTTGTTCCAAGCGCCAACGGTAGTCGCCCCCGGCAAGTTGCCGTTGTAACCAACGCTCATTTTGGTGATCGCACTGTCGATTCCGGCGACCGCAAGCACGGTGCTGCCGTAGACAGGACGGAACTGGGAACCAAAACCAACGGTGCCAAAGCGGAAACCAGCGCCGCCACTATTATTATAGGGCCAGCTCTCTTTGAGTGGATTCATGGCAAGCTTGCCACGGACCACGGTAAGGCCCTCCGCCTCAGCGGCATATGAGCCGGTGGGGGCGTTGTCCGCATCAAGATCGATAGTGCCGTCGCTCGGCTTATCGCTCGGCTTGCCACCGATGTACATGTCGCGGCCGACGTAGGTGGCCACGCCGGGATCAGGGGTTGAGACATTGATATTCGTACCGATACCGATAGACGTGGGAACGTAAATTCCCGGCTTCACGGTGGCCGTCGCTCCCGCTGAAGCCGCATTCGCACTCTGAGCCTGCTCAACACTATTTGAAGAGCCAGACTCGCCGCCATCGGTCTCGTCGCTATTCTGGTTTTCGGCATCCTCGCTGGTGTTACCTACAGCAGCGGACTCACTTGAGGAACCCCCCCCCCATTACAGTTTCCTCGGCAGAAACTGTCTGGGCGTCGTTGGCGATGGCCTGCGAGATCGGGGGCATAACGAGCGACAGCACCAGGCTCAAAACGGAAGCTCCGCACAAAACACCTGCTAGTACACGATGTGCCGCTTTATTGTTCTGCTTAGATTTATCCGAATTTGCCGCCATCGATGCCTCCCCCCCAAGAGACTGCGATCTTGCTCTTTCACAAATTAACCTTGGGCGCACAACCTATAATTGCTCGCGCTCAATATGCATATTATTACTCAATGTTTAAACAACGAAAAGCCCATTTCAATCAATTTCTTTTCTCAGAGTCTTATTTCTTGACATTTGTTCAACTTATGCAGTGTTATTCGATTTTTCAGTTTTAGAAAACCACAGGTAGAATTGTTGGCAAATAGAGGTAAATAACACTCTGTTGTTATTTGCACAACATTTTGTTTTAACCCACTCAATCTGTGAACGGTCGATATTTGGCTGTGAGTGGTCGTTTGTTCACCGCATCGATTCGCCACGGGACAAAAAAGCGTCCCGGCAATCGGTTGCCGGGACGCCTGATCGAACCACCACAAAGGTGCCTGTCCCCTTTGCGGTGATTCTCCCCCAGCGCTACAGCAGATGCTCCTCGATAAAGATCGCGATGCCGTCTTCGTCGTTGCTGGCGGTTACAAAGTCCGCAGCGGCGCGGGTGGCATCGCTGCCGTTTGCCATGGCCACGCCCACGCCGGCGTCGGCCACCATGCAGGTGTCGTTGTCGGCATCGCCAAACACGCAGATGTTCTGGAGCTCCATGTCGTTGAGCTCCGCCACGCGCACAAGGCCGCGCGTCTTGGACACGCGCGGATCCATGAACTCGTAGAGGCGCTGCGTGGTTTGCAGGGCGGCCGCCTTAACGGTGTCATCGGCGAACGTCGATGCGCGCTCGATGACCTGCGGCATCACCTCGGGCGCCATGGTAAACATCACCTTGGGCTGCGGCTCGCGCAAGAACTCGGCAAAATCGACCACCTTATAGGGCACGCCGTCGACACGCGATAGATGCTCGACGCATGCATTGGTCTCGGGAACGTAGAACACGCCGTCTCGGGGGCAAACGGGCGTTGCCGGAAGGTCCGCCATGTGCTTGCAGATGCGCGCGATGGTTTCGCCCGGCAGCGGGTAGCTCAGCTCGTTGATGCCGTGCGCGCGGTCGATGACCTCGGCGCCGCCACAGCCCACCATCACGTCTACCAGGCCGTCGATGCCCCAGAGCTCGTACATAGCCTCGGTCGCGTGGGCGTCGCGCCCGGTGCACAGGCCAAAGAGCACGCCGCGCTCGCGCAGGGCGCGGATCGCGACCACGGTGCGCGGGGACACCGTGTGCTCGCTTGTGAGCAGCGTGCCGTCGATATCGCAGAACACGGCTTTGATGTGGCCGAAGGTGGCGTCCATGGGGCCCTTTCTGGGTAGTGTGGCGGTGTGGGAAGCGATTGGAAATGGAGTACATGGTATACCAAGGCGCGAGCACGGCACGCAGGAGCAAAAACCACCACAAAGGTGCCTGTCCCCTTTGTGGTGGCTTGTGGTGCTCGGGTCTCAGCGCAATCCATCACAACATTCGACGTTTTTCGGCAAAATCGCGATTTTCATCGAATGTTGTGACGGTTTTACCGCTCTGCAGCACGATCCAGATGCCCGCGTCCAAACAGCAGCAGCGCTGCGGGAACTGCCGTTACGACCAGGCCCGCGCCTACGAGTGTCTGTTGCACGCCAAATGTTGCTGCTAGCCACGGGGCAATCGCCAGCGGGGCCACGCCGGCGAACATGTTGCCAAAGCCCATGACCGAGTTGACGCGACCGAGCTGCTCGAGCGGAGCCGTCGTTTGCACGATCGTGTTGTGGAGCGGATTGACGACGCCCCAGGCCACGCCCAGGGCAATCTGGCCGACGAGGGCCACGCCCACGTACGGCGTTCCCACGTAGAGCAGGCTTCCCAGACCCACGGACATAAGCGCCACGAGCAGCGTTTTTAGGTTGACCAGGTGCGGCGGCAAGCGGAGCGCGGCCACGGCGCCCAGCACCGCGCCCACACCGCTGGCCGACGAGAGCCAACCCATCCATTCGACACCGACGTGCAGGACATCGCGGTAGAAGAACGACTCCAGCGGATCGAAGGCACCGTAGCCAAAGTTTGAAAGGAAAATAATGCAGAACAGCAGGGCGAGGACGCTGTTGGTGAAGACCGTCTTGATGCTGGCTGCGAAGGTAGCGCGGGAAGATGCGTTGGGATCGGGACTTTGTCCCGCACGCTCCCCTTCCTCTGCCGAATCGGCATCCGCATCCCCGGCGACATGGCTGGTCTGCGGCCTAAAGCCCCAACCAGCGACGAGCGCCAACACTGTAAAGATCATCATGAGCACGAACACCGCGCGCGACGACGCAGCCGCCGCGACAAAGCCGCCCAGTGTGGGGCCGACGATAATGCTCACGTTGGAGAACATGGCGATGGCGGAGTTGATGTCTTTGAGCTCGACAGGATCGTCGGTGAGATAGGCCGGATAGGATGTGGCGATGGGCTGGGCGAATCCCATCACAAAGCCCAGGAGCACCGCGCCGAGCAGGACGATGCCGGTCGCGCTGCCAAAAACGAGGATCGCCGCGCCGGTTGCCAACGTGCCCACGATGCTCAGCAAGAAATGACGGCGCGGGCCCCAGGCGTCAAGCGCCGCGCCACCCGCAAAGGATCCCAAGATCACGAATACGTTCATAAACAGGACGGCCAGCAATGTCGCCACGACCGAGGCATCGTCTGCATAGGTGAGCGTTCCGATGACGCCGATGAAGTAGCTGGTCTGAAAACCGGTGTAGATGAGAAAGCGCATCGCCACCAGGCGTTTGGCCTGCACGGACAGCGAAGGTTGAGGCTTTGAGAAAAGAGAGGCGAGCATGGAGACTCCTTGTTTCGTACGAATGCGGACGGCGGGCATTCGCCACCGTCTGTCAAATCAATCTATCCGCATGAAACATTAAGGACGCATCAGGACCCTTCTCTCCGTTTTTCGCCCGTCATGAACTACTTGGTAGATTGTAAGACATGTCCCACACATCTACTAAAGCAAAAACCACCACAAAGGTGCCTGGCCCCTTTGTGGTGGCCGGACTCGCAGGATGGCCTGGCCCGGGGCGCAAACCATCACAACATTCGACGTTTTTCGGCAAAATCGCGATTTTCGCTGAATGTTGTGATGGTTTTTACTGCAAAGCAAAATCCACCACAAAGGTGCCCGCCCCCCTTGTGGTGGAAGTGACGTTTGCCCAGATAAAACCTGCCATGGCAGCGCAGCGAGCCGGTTCCAAGTGCCCCAGGTCGCCCCGAAAGAGGAGCGACGCGTACTTTGGTACGCGAGCGACGGCTTGAGGGGCGAGATGGGGTGCTTGGGGCCGGCGCAGCGTCAAGCCTGAAGGTGGTCTTGGATGAGATCGCAGATGGCTCGGGCGTCGTTGATGTTGATGGCTCGGGTCGCAAAGCCGGCGTCGAAGGCCTGACGCGCCAGGGCTTCGTTGCAGGCAAGGGCCAGCGTGTGACCGTCGACCAGGTCGAGCGAGCTCTTGCCGCGCAGACGGTCGACACCGGAGCGCGCGACGACGATGTTGTCGAAGCCCTCGGTCTTGTAGCCCTCGATGATCACCACGTCGACATCGTTGTAACGCGACAGCAGCTCGCGCGCGGGCATCTCGTCCTCCTCACGCGTGTCGGCGTACTCCGCCCAGCGCGTGGCGCAGATGAGGCCCACGTGCTTGGATCCGGCCTGGTGATGACGCCAGGTGTCCTTAGCGGGCACATCGATATCAAAGCCGTGGTGCCCGTGATGCTTGAGCGAACCCACGCGCAGGCCGCGGCGGGTGAGCTCGGCAATGACCTTCTCGACGAGCGTGGTCTTGCCCGAGTTTTGGTAGCCGATAAACGCGATCGCGGGGACAGCCGGAGTAGGAGCTACGGGCGCGACGGCGACGGGCGCGCTTGTGAGTGTGGCACCGTCAGCGGCCACGGCCTCAACAGCAGCGGCCTGACGCTCGGCACGATCCCACATGCCCGAGCGGCCGCCCTCCTTGTGCAGCAGGCGCACGTCGACGATCTCCATGCCGCGATCGACGGCCTTGCACATGTCGTAGATGGTCAGACACGCGGCACTCGCGCCGGTCAGGGCCTCCATCTCGATACCCGTCTTGCCCGTCACGCCGGCCGTAACCAGTACGTGAAAGCCAACCTGCCCGTCCGCGCGCGCCGGCGCCCAGCCCTCGGGCACGTCCTCGGCCGGCGTCCCCGCCGCAGCGATGGGCGCAATGTCGCACTTGCTCTTGGTAATGAGCAGCGGATGGCACATGGGGATGATGTCGCTCGTGCGTTTGATGGCCATGATGCCCGCCACGCGCGCGCAGGCAAGCACGTCGCCCTTTTTGGCGCGGTCCTGCAGCACCATGGCCTGCGTCTCGGGATGCATGAGGATGGTACCCTCGGCGATGGCAATGCGATGGGTCTCGGCCTTGTCGGACACGTCAACCATGCGTACCTCGCCCTTGGCGTCCACGTGCGTCAACTCGTCACGACGGGCGTCGCGGGCGGGCTCGGTGGCAGCGCTGGCAGACGGCTGCGCGGACGCGTCGGCGTTA
Organism: uncultured Collinsella sp.; assembly: GCA_902496845.1. Classification (GTDB taxonomy): domain Bacteria; phylum Actinomycetota; class Coriobacteriia; order Coriobacteriales; family Coriobacteriaceae; genus Collinsella. Next base: position 3,025 of record CABVCJ010000021.1, on the reverse strand, counting down.
CCAGCATTCGCCGCAGCCGTGACTTTGTGGGCAGACATCGCGGCCCTGCGAGCGGCCTTGGTGGCATCGGCGTACCTGCTCTTGGCCATATGATCATCCTCCGATTTGGGACATAAATCGTTGCGTGCCCTCAATTATCGCGTGTTCCTGCGGTTTGTGGGCCACGGCATCGCGCCAAATCGAAAGTACCTGCATATCATCACCACGGCGCAGCGCCTCACGCACCGAATACTCGGCATCGCTGAACAGGCACGGACGCACGTTGCCGTCTGCCGTCAGGCGCAGGCGGTTGCAATTCGCACAAAAATGGTTGGACATGGCGCTAATGAAGCCAACCGTTCCCACCGCGCCCGGAAAGTGCCAATAGCGCGCGGGGCCCGCGCCGGCAGGAGCGTCGTTGATGTCGAGCAGCTCGAGCTCGCCCAGTCCCGCCGCGGTGGCCCCGGCATTGATGCGCGCCCGCAACTCGTCGCTCGGCACGGTATCGCTCGCGTCCCACAGCTCGGGATTGAGTGCGGGCGCATGCGGGTCCACAGCGCAATGCGAGCTCGTGTGCTCGTCGCCGATGGGCATATATTCGATAAAGCGCAGGTGGATGGGGCGATCGAGCGTGAGCCGCGCAAGGGCCGCCACATCCTGGTTGAGCCGGCGCACCACAACGCAGTTGACCTTAACGGGCTCAAAGCCCCAGGCCAGCGCCGCATCGATGCCAGCCATGGTCTGCTCGAGTCGACCCAGGCGCGTGATCTTTCCAAAGAGCGTAGGGTCGAGCGTGTCGAGCGAGATGTTGACGCGGTTAAGCCCGGCATCTTTGAGCTGCGGCGCCAGCTTGGGCAGCAGGGCGCCGTTTGTGGTGAGCGAGATGTCCTCGATCTGCGGAATCGCGCGGATGTCGCGAATGAGCGGAATGATACGGCGGCTGACCAGCGGCTCGCCGCCCGTCAGGCGCACGCGGCGAATGCCCTCTCCCGCCACCAGACGCACAAAGCGGGCGATTTCCTCGGCGCTGAGCAGCTCGTCGTGCGCACGGGGCGCCACGCCATCGGCCGGCATGCAATAGATGCAGCGGAAATTGCACTTGTCGGTAACGGCAATACGCAGGTAGTTGATATCGCGGCCAAAACCGTCATGTTGCATGCGCCCGTTCACGCAGCCCTCCCCTCACGCGGCGTTTTATTCTTCGGAAAACATAATACCCCACGAGAGAATCATGCCGACACCCGTACGATAGGACAGGTCGCTTTGAGCAAAACGGACTTTCCAAGCCCATCCTCAACATCCAAACCGTCCCAAAAATCGATGATTTTCTTCAATATCGAGAAAAGCATCGATTATTGAGACGGTTTGCCTGCTCACAATGCCCCGCAGAAGGGTCAGAACGCCCCTAGAGGCCACCATTCCAGTTGCGAATCACGAATTCCCGCAGGTCATTCTGCCGTTTCTGGAACACCTCGCTTCGGTCGCACTTGAGACCCATAGCGAGCGCGATGGCATTCATCGCCCGATGCAATTGCAGCTGATGGGCAAACTGAGTCCCGGTGAGAACGATCATCCTAAAGCCCAGCGCGCTCAGCACGGTCATACGCTCCGCATCCGACGCGCTGCGCTGTTTATCAAGATGGTCCGAACCGTTGTATTCAATCCCCGTACCGCTTGCAGGCGCATATACGTCGATCTCGAAATACCCGGCCTTAGCGAGATATTTGAACTCGTTGGGAACATCGACCCGATGGTTGAACTCGACCCTGGTGTACCCTAGCCCGCCCTGAGAACGCTTCGCGACGACCATGATTGCGGTGGCCGTCTCCATAGGCGAACGAGCAGCGTCCTTTACACGCTTGAGCAACGAGGCCGCGCGTTTCACGCCTCGACGCGAAGGATTCTGCTCGCAAAAAGCACGCAGGTCGGCGACGGCATATCGCTGCGAGGCCTCGACATAATCATCGCTCGACAGATGGTTAAGGTGATACCGAGCACACACTTCAAATCCGTACTCAAGCTGCTCGAGCTCGCTCATCCACGAGCCCGCCTGGACAAGGCATATGGCCTCATCAACCACCAGAAGACCCTCTGCCACCTCGATAAGATGATCCGAAGGTATGGGCGCCCCAAACACATGGCGTCGGAGACCCGCCGGCCGAGAGCGTTCAAAATCGAAGCTAACCAGCGTATCAATACGGCCGAGTTCCTCTTGAGGAATACCAAGTGAGACCAGATAGTCGGCGACAATCTCGACCGCTGCAGATATCCTCAATCCCTTGGCATCGAGCCCCAATTTGGGGAGGCTCGCAGTCGGCTCCACCTCGCCAGCAAATGAGCCTTCGTCGTATAGGCTGCTTGCCCGTGAGAGCGGCTCTAACGGGCGCGCCGCGTTGTGGTACAGCCAGGCAGTCTTATGGGACAGGACGATCGGCAAGTCCATGAGCTCTCCAATGGGTCGGATAACCAACCTTATTCCCCTGCTCACGGATTCGCACACTTCCACGTACAAGAAAGCATTCCACCCGTACGAGCGACAGAAAAACCGTCCCAAAAATCGATGCTTTTCTTCAATATCGAGAAAAACATCGATAATTGGGACGGTTTAGGGCGAGGTGAGAGGTCGGAGGGCCAGAGCAAGCCGCACTCCGACGGGTTAATCCAGCTCTTTTAAGCCATGCGCTAGCTGCCAGTACTCGCCGCGCTGGGCGAGCAATTCCTCGTGGGTGCCGCGCTCGATGATGCGGCCATGTTCGAGGACCATGATGGCGTCGGCGTCGCGGACGGTGGACAGGCGGTGCGCAATCATAAATGTGGTGCGGCCGCGCATGATGCGGTCCATGCCGCGCTCGATGAGCTTTTCGGTGCGCGTGTCGATGGAGCTTGTTGCCTCGTCCAGGATAAGCACCGGCGGGTCGGCCACGGCCACGCGCGCGATGGCGAGCAGCTGGCGCTGGCCCTGAGACAAGTTGGCGCCATCGGCCGTGACCGGTGTGTCGTAGCCTTGCGGCAGGCGACGGATAAACGAGTCGGCGCAGGCGGCCTC
>CABVCJ010000020.1 GCA_902496845.1 uncultured Collinsella sp. | reverse complement strand
AAAGCCGCTACCGGTCTTGCGAATATCGCCCGGCGCCAGATTGACCGTAATGCCCGAGCGCGGGATCTCGAATCCGGCGGAGCGCATCGCACAGCGAATGCGCCCGCGCGACTCCATGACCTCCATACTCGGGATACCGAGCATCTGGATGCCCGGGATGCCGCCCGCAAGCGATACCTCGACTGTGACGGGAATCGCCTCGACACCGCGGATGCAGGCAGCGTGAACGGCAAAGGTTTCGAACGCCATCACGACACCTGCCAATCGAACGCGTTGTACTGGTGCTCGATCTCGGCGATATGCCCGCCGCGAATGGTGACGCCCACGGCATCGAAGCGGATCGCCTTGAGCGGATAATGCTCCATGAGATAGCAACTCGCGATGCGACGATAGCGCCGCTGCTTTTGGGCATTCACCGCTTCCTCGGGAAACACCCGCGTGTCGCAATCCAGCGCAACACGCCTGGTCTTGACCTCGGCCATCACCACCACATCGTCGAGCTCATCGAGCAGAACCAGGTCGGCCTCGCCCTCCGAGCATCGATAGCCTTGTTCCAGCAATGCATAGCCGCGCTCGTTAAAGTAATCGATTGCGATAAGCTCGCCCAGCATGCCGAGCTCGCGAGGACTGAGTCCCTTGATAAACTCGGGCGTGATCGACCCGCAATCGAGCTCCCCCTCTTCCCAACGCTCCTTGAGCTGCTGCGTCTTGCTCATTTTGACTGCGGCACACATGGGGTCTCCTTTCCCACTCCCTGCATTGCCCCGATAATGAGGGCAGGTTTCATGCGGGTAAGTACCGGAAGCAAACCAAGAGCCAACCAAATGCCGACAAATGAGGGGCCGCATGCAACAATGGCGTTCCACGCGGCCCCTACCAGCAGGTTTATGGAACCCTTAAGGTCCCTGTCTTCACAATTGACCTAGAAAAGGCGCTCAGTCTGCAGAAAGTTTCCGCAAAAGCTCACACGATGCAGCGGAGAAAGACCATGTTTGCGAATGGCCTCGATGTGCTCGGGGCTCGCATAGCCTTTCGATTCGGCCAAATGGTACTCGGGATACTCGGCGTCGTACTCGACCATCATCTCGTCACGCGTGACCTTTGCCATGATGGACGCCGCGGCGATACAGGCGATTTTGGCATCGCCCTTCACCACGTCGCGCTCGTTGGGAACGGCGCCCAAGGGGTTACCGTCCATAAGCACGCAATCGGGCTCAAGCCCCGTATCGGCCACCGCACCCGCGACAGCGGCGCGAATGGCGCGGGCCATGCCCATCTCATCGATATCTGCAGGAGCGATATGGCAAAAGCCGATAGCAGTTGCCACCTCGGCAATCTTCACCGAGAGCAACTCGCGGCGCGCCGGCGTGAGCTTTTTGGAATCGTTGATGCCCCAGATGCGCGGCTCCATCGGAAGGCACACGGCGCACACCGTCAAAGGACCCGCTACCGAGCCACGGCCCACCTCGTCGACGCCCACGACCACACCATCACCGCCGAGCTCATGCATAAGCTCGTACATGCCGTTGACGCGCTCGCGCTCGGCAAGCTCCTTGGCATAGCGCTTTAGGGCACGCTCGCAAGCCTTGATCACCTGCTGGCGCGGATCCTCGCGATAATGCTCCACGAGGGCGGGAATCTCCTCAAACGTGGCGCTCGCCAGCTCGCCGGCAACCTGCGATGCCGAAACCGAGCTCGTCATGTTGGCCATACCAGGCCCTCCTTGCATGCAAATCAGATAAAAAGAAGGGCCACCCGAAGGTGACCCTTGTGTCCAAATGAGTGGACAGACGCTGCGATCTTCTTAGCGCTTCTCGGGGATGCGAGCAGCCTTGCCCACCTTGTCGCGAAGGTAGTACAGCTTGGCGCGACGGACGCGACCATGACGAACGACCTCGAGCTTGGCGATCTTGGGGCTGTGAAGCGGGAAGGTACGCTCAACACCGACACCGAAGGAAATCTTGCGGACGGTGAAGGTCTCACGGGCACCGGCGCCGGCCATGCGGATGACGTCACCCTGGAAGACCTGGATGCGCTCGCGGTCGCCTTCCTTAATGCGGTAGTGAACCTTGACGTTGTCGGCGACGCGAACCTGAGGAATGTCCTCGCGGATCTGCTGACGCTCGATTGCGCGGATGTAATCCATGTGCAATTCCTTACTCTTCTAGAGGTGCCGTACCACCTTGGCCGGCACGTAGTTGAACAAACGTATTCGAGTATACACGCGCGGGTTTCTGCTGCAAGAACAATTTTTTACGCAGACAAAAAGACAAAACCCGCACATGATAACCGCCCACCTCACGAATGAGACGGGCGGCATGAAGGGGGCTACGCTAGGCGCCCAAACCCAAAACGTTAGGCGGAACGCTTGGCTTCGAGCTTGGCCTGGGCGGCCGCAAGACGTGCGAGGGGCACGCGATAGGGTGAGCAGGACACGTAGTCCACGTCGGCCACGTTAAACAGGCCCTTGATGGACTCGGGGTCGCCGCCGTGCTCGCCGCACACGCCAAAGTGCATGTCGGGATTGGTGGCGCGACCCTTCTCGACAGCCATACGCACCAGCTCGAGTACTGCCGTATCGATGGTCTCGAAGGGGTTGTCCTTCAGAATCTTCTTATGCATGTACAGCGGAATGAACTTGGCCTCGGCATCGTCACGAGAGAAGCCGAAGGTCGTCTGGGTAAGATCGTTGGTGCCAAAGCAGAAGAAATCGGCATGGCGGGATCTCGTCCGCGACCATGCAGGCGCGCGGCAGCTCGAGCATCGTGCCCACGGGAATATTGAGCTCGACGTCCTCCTCGGCGGAAATCTCGGCGATCACGCGCTCGATAACCTCGCGGGTCTGTACATGCTCCGCCGTAATGGAGACGAGCGGAACCATGATCTCGGGACGCGGATCGACGCCCTCCTTGATGAGGCGAGCGGCAGCCGTGGCGACGGCGCGGACCTGCATGAGCGGCAGATCGCTAAAGACAACGGACAGGCGCACGCCGCGCAGGCCGAGCATCGGGTTGGACTCGACCATGCCGTCGATACGACACAGGCGGGCTCGCAGGACGGCAAGCTCTTCCTCGCTGGCGCCAGCGGCTTCCTTCTTGGTGATGGCGACCTCGAGCTCGCGAGGATTATCCAGGAACTCATGAAGCGGTGGATCGAGCAGGCGAACAACCACATCGCGACCGGACATGGTCTTGAACATCGCCAGGAAGTCCTCGGTCTGAACCTTAAGCAGGTCGGCCAGAGCCTGCTGCTTCACGGCCTCATCATCGGACAAGATGAAGCTCTGGATGATGTTCTTGCGGTCGCCCAGGAACATGTGCTCGGTGCGGCACAGGCCGATGGCCTCAGCGCCAAATTCGAGTGCGAGCGCGGCATCCTCAGGGTTGTCGGCGTTGACGCGCACATGGTTGGCGTGGCCACAGGTCTCGTCCAGGCGAATCTCGTCGGCCCAGGACAGGATGGTGTCCAGGTCGCCGGTGAGCTCGGCCGAAACCAAATCGACAGCGCCGTCGACGACGATACCCTGGGTGCCGTCGATGGAGATGACATCGCCCTCGTGCAGCACACGGTCGCTGCCCTCGATGCGAACGACCTTCTCGGCGGCATCGATGTGGAAGCGCTCAACGCCGCAGACGCAGGGCGTACCCATGCCGCGGGCGATAACGGCGGCATGGCTCGTCTTGCCACCGTGGCTGGTCAGGATGCCCTCGGCGGCAACCATGCCCTTCAGGTCGTCGGGGTTGGTCTCCCAGCGAACCAGAATGACCTTATGGCCCTCGTTGGCGCGCGCGACGGCATCGTCGCTCGAAAACACGACCTCGCCCACGGCGGCACCAGGGCTGGCGTTTAGACCGCTGGCCAGGGCCTCGTACTTTTTGGAGGCATCGAACTGCGGATGCAGGAGCTGGTCGAGCTGCGCGGGATCGATACGGCTCACGGCCTCCTTGCGGGTGATCAGGCCCTCCTCGACCATTTCGATGGCAATGCGCAAGGCGGCGGTGGCAGTGCGCTTACCCACGCGGGTCTGGAGCATCCAGAGCTTGCCCTGTTCGATGGTGAACTCGATATCGCACATATCGCGGTAATGATCCTCGAGCGTCAGGAACACGCGCTCGAGTTCCTCACCTGCAGACTCGAGGCCCGGGGTGGCCTTAAGGTCGACGATGGGCTCGGTGTTGCGGATACCGGCGACGACGTCCTCGCCCTGGGCGTTGACCAGAAAGTCGCCGTAGAACTCCTTAGTGCCATCGGCCGGGTTGCGCGTAAAGGCGACGCCGGTCGCAGAGGTCTCACCCTTGTTGCCAAAGGCCATGGCTTGGACGTTGACGGCAGTACCGAGCTCGTCGGAGATGCCGTGCTGTTTGCGGTAGATGCAGGCGCGCTCGTTCATCCAGCTGCCAAAGACAGCCTGGATGGCAAGGCGAAGCTGGAGCTCCGGATCGTGCGGGAAGACGGGCTTGCCGTCGGCGACCTCGAGTTCAGGATACAGGGCGGCTTCGACGTTCTCGGAGAAGATACCCTTAAAGGTCTCGACGAGCTCCTGCAGGTCCTCGGCCGAAAGCTCGGAATCGACGCGAACGCCGGCGACCAGGCGGGCCTGGGTCAGGGCGTTCTCGAACAGGTCGGCATCGACACCCATAACGACGTTGGAGAACATCTGGATAAAGCGGCGGTAGCTATCCCAGGCAAAACGCGGATTTTGCGTCTGGGCGATGAGACCCTGAACGGAGTCGTCGTTGAGGCCTAGGTTGAGGACCGTATCCATCATGCCGGGCATGGAGAACGGAGCGCCCGAGCGAACCGAAACGAGCAGCGGATCGGAGGCGTCGCCGAGCTTCTTGCCGCAGCGGGCCTCAAGATCGGCCTCGGCGGCAACGATCTCATCGAGTGCGCCTTCGGGCCAGACGTTGCCGGCAGCGGAATACTCGACGCAGGTCTGGCAGGTAATGGTAAAGCCACCGGGAACCGGCAGGCCGATTCGGCTCATCTCGGCAAGGTTTGCGCCCTTGCCGCCAAGCACGAAGTTCATGGACTTGTCGCCCTCAGTGACACAGGTACCCTGGGCGTCTGTTCCAAAACGATAAACCCTCTTGCAATCGCTCACGATACTTCCCCTTCCATGCGCTCTCGCGCACGACCGTGGTGACGAATCGACCCGCCGGATGCGGGCCGTGAGGGAACTATACGGCGGGCATTGAACGGACTTGCGTAGAGAGCGCGGGGTTTGGTAAACGAGGTAAATATGGCGGTAAACGGTAGGTAAAGGTGGTTACCTCATGAAGATACCAATGCAGCAAACTTGCAGGTCAAATGCAAGTTCTTTGCTAAATCGCTTTACCATAAGTAGCTAATTTGGGACGGGGCTATTTTAGCTACCCCCACACGAGCGTTCGACCCCGTCCCAGAAAAATCATCCCAGAAAGGACTACTGCTGTTGGGCGCGGCGGGCGGCCCGGCTGGCTCTTGCCTCTTGAATCTCTTCGAGGTGAGCGATGATCTCGGAGGCGCTCTCCTCGATCGCTTTGCCGTCGGTGCGCACCACAAAGCAGCCCAGGCGCTTCATAAGAGCACGGGCCTCCTCGAGCTCGCTGCGCACGCTCTCAGGCTCAGCATAGGAGCCGGCGACGGCGCGAGCATAGTCATCGCCCAAGCGGCTATCACGAATCTCGGAGATAACGTCAACGGTCGAAATCAAGCCGAACAACCGCATCGGGTCAACCTCGTAAATCGACTTCGGCGGCTCCATGTCATGGGCCAACGGAACATTGGCAACCTTATAACCTTGATAGGCCAAATACATCGACAGCGGCGTCTTGGACGTGCGCGATACGCCCAGCAGCACGATATCGGCACCCGACAGATCGTCGCAACCGCGCCCGTCATCGTGTTCAACGAAATACTCCATGGCCTCGATGCGATGGAAATAGCGGTCATCGGTCTTGTGAATCACGCCCGCGACGCCCTTGGGCGGCACACCGATGAGCGACGACAGCACGGCGAGCGCTGGGCCGATCAGGTCAACCGAACGAATATGCAGCATGCCCAGGTAATCGAGCACGCGGGCGCGAAGCGCCGGATCGACAATGGTGTGGAACACGGCAATATCGCGATGGTCCGCATCGACGCGCGGGCCCACAAACGACTTGACCTGCTCCACCGAGTTCACCTTGGGCAGGCGCAAGAGACGAAAAGCCCCTTCATCAAATTGCCCGGACGCCGCAAGCACCACCTCACAAGCGGTATCGCCGAGAGAGTCGGAGATAACGATAACGGTGGGACGAACGGCGACCGGGCAATCCATGCGGGGCTCCTTTTGCGCTTACGCGCAGGCTGGCTTACTTTTTGCGGGCAAGCTCACCGATGTTGGCGATGCCGGAGAAAACGGCCTCGAAGCGGTTGAGCAGCTTAAGGCGATTATCGCGAAGCTGCTCGTCCTTGTCCATGACCATAACCTCGTCGAAGAAGCGGTCGATGGGGGCACGCAGGGCGGCAAGGGCGGCAAATGCGGCCGGGTAATCCTCGGCAGCAAGGGCGTCATCGACAGCGGTCTGAGCAGCCTCGGAGGCATCGGCGAGCGCGAGCTCGGCCTCGCCCATCAGGCTGCGGTCGTACTCCGCACCCAGCTCGGGCTTGGAGATGTGCGCGGCGCGGGCATAGGCGGTAGCCAGGTTGTCGAAGGTCTCGGCATCGTTCTTGCGGGCCTCGTCGAGCGCGGCACAGCGGGCGAAGAAGATGGACGGGGCGATGATGTGCACCGCGGAGACGGCGGCAACGGTATCGGCCGGAATCTTCTCATCGCGGGCCATGCTCACCAGGCGGCCGTGGAAGAAGTCGCGGACCTGCTGGGCGACCTCGGCGGCGTCAAACTCAATGCCCTGCTCGCTATAGAGCTCAAGGGCGAAGTCGATCAGCGACGTGGGGTCGATCGGCAGACGATCGCGCAGGATGTTGATGATGCCGATGGCGGCGCGACGCAGCGCGTAGGGGTCCGAAGAGCCGGTCGGGGGCTCGCCGATGGCAAAAATACCGGCAATGGTATCGAGCTTGTCGGCACAGGCCACGATGCAGCCAGCGGTGCCCTCGGGCAGCTCATCACCGGCAAAGCGGGGACGATAATGATCGCGAATGGCGTGGGTGACCTCGTCGTTCTCCCCCATCGCGCTGGCGTAATAACCACCCATTACGCCCTGCTGGCTCGTGAACTCGACGACGGCGTTGGACACCAGGTCGGCCTTGCACAGGTGCGCGGCGCGTGCGGCATCGGCAGCCAGGTGGGCGCCCAGATGGGCCTCGCGAGCGATGGCGAGCGCAAGCTGCTCAATGCGCTCGGACTTGGCGAGCACGCTGCCGAGCTTCTCCTGGAAGGCGACCTTGGCCAGACGCTCGCGGAACTCGTCGAGGGAGATCTTCAGGTCCTCCTCGTAGAAGAACTTGGCGTCGTCCAGACGGGCGCGCACGACGCGCTCGTTGCCGTCGATCACGCGCTCGGCATTCTCGGGCTTGCTGTTGGAAACGACCACGAACTCACGCGTAAGCTTGCCCTCGCCGTCATAGATCGGGAAGTAGCGCTGGTTGGTGAGCATGGACTCGCAGATGATCTCGTGCGGGACCTTGAGGAACTCCTCGTCAAAGGTACCAACGAGCACCGTCGGCCACTCGCAGAGGTTGATGACCTCCTCAAAGACCTTCTTGGGCGTGTCGACATGGCAGCCGGGGCGAGCGGCCTCGACCTCGGCGATGCCGGCAAGGATGGCCTCACGACGACGCTCGGCAGAAAGCACGCCGGCGTCCTCAAGCACCTGCTCGTAAACAGCGGGGCTGGCGACCACATGGTCACCGGGACCAAGTACGCGATGACCACGCGTGGTGTTGCCACTCGTCACGTCGGCAAACGACACGGGCACGACGTCCTCGCCCAAAAGGCAGCAGATCCAACGGACCGGACGAACAAACGTAGCGTGCTCGTGGCCCCAGCGCTGGCTGCGGTAGTTGGGCCACTGCAGGCCGGCGATGGTCTTCTCGCACAGGGCCGTCAGGATCGGGGTAGCCGGTGCGGAGGGAATGTTCTTCTCGGCGAACACGTACTCGCGGCCGTCAGTGTCCTCGCGTCGAACCAGATCCTTGGCAGCCACACCGCACTTGCGGGCGAAGCCCTGAGCGGCCTTGGTGGCGTTGCCGTCGGCATCAAAGGCAATGTTTGCCGCGGGACCGCGCTTGACCTCATGGACCTCATCGGTCGCGGTGGCGACGTTGGCCACGAGCGCAGCCAGTCGACGCGGGCTCGAGATCACGCGGACCTCGCCATGGGCCAGACCGGCCTCGTCGAGACCCTTGGCGATCATGGTGCCGAGCTGCTTGACGGCATTGTTCAACGGTGCGGAGGGCATTTCCTCCGTACCGATTTCAAACAGGAAATCCTTAGCGTCTGCCATGGCTTACGCCACCTCGCCTTCCTGGTCGGCATTCTCGTTGACTCCGGCGACCTCGGCCATATAGGCCTCGCAGCACGCCTTGGCGACGGCGCGGACGCGCAAGATGTAGTTGGCACGCTCGACCGCAGACAGTGCGCCGCGGGCATCGAGCAGGTTGAAAGCATGGCTGCACTTCATGACGCAGTCGTAAGCGGGCAGCGGCAGCTTGCGCTCAAGGCAGGAGTGGCACTCGGCCTCGTAGTCGTCAAACTTCTGACGCATCATCTCGACGTTGGCGACCTCAAAGTTGTAGGCACTAAACTCGCGCTCGTTCTCCAGGAACACGTCGCCATAAGTCATCGGCGTGCCGTCGGGCAGATAGCTCCACACCAGGTCATAGACGGAGTTGACGCCCTGGGCGTACATGGCGATACGCTCCAGGCCATAGGTGATCTCGACGGGCACGGGGTCGACCTCGATGCCGCCCACCTGCTGGAAGTACGTGAACTGCGTAACCTCCATGCCGTTGAGCCAGACCTCCCAGCCAAGGCCCCAGGCGCCCAGGGTCGGGCTCTCCCAGTCGTCCTCGACAAAACGGACGTCATGGTCGTTGGGGTCCAGGCCAATGGCAGCAAGAGACCCCAGGTAAAGCTCCTGGGCGTTGACCGGCGACGGCTTGATGAGCACCTGGAACTGATAGTAGTGCTGCATGCGGTTGGGGTTCTCGCCGTAGCGGCCGTCGGCGGGACGGCGGCAAGGCTGAGCGTAGCAGGTGCGCCACTCGGCGGGACCGAGCGAGCGCAGCGTGGTCGCGGTGTGGAAGGTACCGGCACCGACCTCGGAGTCATAGGGCTGCATAATGACGCAGCCCTGCTCGCCCCAGTACTGCTGGAGGCGCAGGATGATGTCTTGGAAGGAAAGCGATGAAGCGTTCATGCCTCTAATATCCCCTCGTCGAAACGATTACACGGTTAGGTACTGTACTATAGCGGTTTTTAGTCGATAGCGCCGATGCGGTTGAGCGGCCAGTAGCGCACAAGCGCCACGGCGATCAAATCAGAGCGATCGACGGGACCAAAGTAGCGTGAGTCGGCAGAGTTTTCGCGGTTGTCGCCCATCACCCACACGCACCCGTCGGGAACGGTGTAGGGATAGCTTACCTGAGCGCCGGGAGCCTGGACCGAAAGCGGCCAGCTCATGCCGGTCGTGTAGTCCTCGTCGAGCGCCTGGCCGTCAACGACCACCTTGCCGTCCTGAAGGTCGACCGTCTGGCCGGCCGTGGCAATAACACGCTTGACGAGAACATCGTGCTCGGAGGTGCCATCGGGGTTGTGGAACACCACGATATCGCCTTGGCTGACAGGCTGGCCGAGCTCAAGGCTCACCTTTTGCGCCAGGATCTGGTCGCCGATCTCGATCGTGGACTCCATGGAGCCGGTGGGCACCACAAAGGGTTCGACCACAAACGAGCGAATCAGGAAGGTGGCGACCAGTGCGATCGCGACGACCACGATCCACTCAAACGCACCCTTTAGCACGGAATGCTGCGATGGAACCATTCTCACTCCTTGCTCGGCGAATACGATGCGTCCAGGATGTCCTGCGCGTATGCGCGCTCCTCGGGCGTAAGCCGCGCCGTCTCGATCAGGTCGGGACGCCAGCGGCAGGTGCGCTCGATGGCATTCTTACGGCGCCAGGCGTCAACCTTGGCATGGTCACCGCTCACGAGCACCGGCGGCACGCCCTCGCCGTTGAACTCGGCGGGACGGGTGTACTGCGCGTACTCGAGCAGGCCACCGTCCTCGGCAGTCGAGAACGACTCATCGACGTTGCTCATCTCGTCGCCAAGGGCGCCGGGAATCAAGCGCACGACGGCATCGGCAACGACCATAGCGGGAAGCTCGCCGCCCGTGAGCACGTAGTCGCCGATCGACAGGCGCTCGTCGGCATACGCATACGCGCGCTCGTCGACGCCCTCGTAGCGGCTGCAGACAAACAGCAGACGCTCGCTTTTGAGCAAGCGCTCGGCCACATGCTGCGTAAAGGGTTCGCCGCAGGGCGTAAAGAACACCACGGTGGGCTTGGGACCCTCGGAGCTAATAGCCTCGATGGCCTCGGCGATGGGCTCGACCTTCATGAGCATGCCCTGCCCGCCGCCATACGGCTCGTCATCAACGGTACGATGACGGTCGTGCGTCCAGTCACGCAGGTTATAGGCCTTAAAATCAAAAAGGCCGGCCTTGCGGGCGCGGCCCAAGATCGATGTGGACATGACGGGCTCAAACATCTCGGGAAAGACCGAAAGGGTCTCGATCAGCATGTTGTCCTCCCTACTTGTCCATATCGATCAAACCGTCCATAACGTGGACGGAAATTGTCCCCTGATCGGGAAGATCGAGCACAACCTGCTCGATCACGGGAATCAGCACCTCGCCGTACCGATCGCCCTCGACAACCCAAACATCGTTGGCGGGCGTCGACATGATCTCGACAATTATGCCGAGCGAGCCAAAGCGCTCGTCGACCACCTCGCGACCCATCAAGTCGGTATAGGCGGCGTCGAGCGAATCGAGCTCAAAGTCGTCACGATTTGCCAGCACGTAGCATCCCGTGATGCCCTCGGCGGCCGTCAAGTCGTCAATGCCCTCAAACGAGACCAGATCGCCATCGCCCGTATCGGTGACGGATACGACCGTGCAAAAACGGTCGCGCTTGAGCGCCGGCGGCGTCAAGGCGACGCGCATACCCGGCGTCAATACAGAAGGAAGCCCCCGCAGCGGCTGCGCGAGGACCTCCCCCTTCCTTCCGTGCGGCTTGACCACACGGGCGATGTTTTTGTACTGGGACCTCAAAGTCCTAGCCCAGAACCTCTACCTCGACTGCAGTGTCGAGGCGAGCGGCCAGTGCACGGGCGAGCGTGCGAATGGCCTTGATGGTACGGCCACGACGGCCGATGACCTTAGCGACGTCATCCTCGGCAACCGAAACCTCAATCGTGGAGGCGTCGTCACCGTCGATGACCTCAAGGCTCACGGAATCCGGGTCGTCGACGATCTGAACAACGAGATATTCGACGAGATCGGCGATGCGATCTGAGAGCATTGCCTCACCCTCGAGCTGTGCAGCGTCAACCTCAGGCACGATTTACTCCTCGGCGCCCTCAGCGGCCTCAGCGGCAGCCTTAGCGGCCTCGGCCTCTTTGGCGAGCTGCTTCTTGGACTTCTTGACGACGGTCTCGGTCTTCTCGCCCTCGTTGGCGGCCTTGACCAGAGCAGCGACAGCGTCGGTGAGCTGAGCGCCCTTGGACTGCCAGTCAGCGATCTTCTCGAGATCGAGGTTGATGGTCTTGGGGGCGGTCATCGGGTTGTAGCGGCCGACCTCCTCGATGATACGACCGTCACGCGGGGCGCGGGAATCGGCGACGACGACACGGTAGTACGGACGCTTCTTAGCGCCGTGACGAGCAAGGCGAATCTTGACTGCCAAAGGAAACTCCTCCAACCAAGCAGCTTTAGGCTGCAACTACAAACAAACAGTTGAACATAATACGCCATCGACGCGGGCAGGTGAAGTCCGTGAGACCAACTTCTTCGGTATAGTCGAAGGCAAATCCATATCTTAGACAAGAATTCTCGATTTGCAAGCACATACACGCACCCCACATGAGCTGCGCGGTATACTCATGCCATGAAAAGACGCGAACATACATACGGTTATGAGGATGCCATGGGCGTCACGCCGCCTCCCTGGACGGGTCCGGCGGTGGGCCTCA
This sequence comes from uncultured Collinsella sp., assembly GCA_902496845.1. GTDB lineage: Bacteria > Actinomycetota > Coriobacteriia > Coriobacteriales > Coriobacteriaceae > Collinsella. The sequence goes on along the minus strand of CABVCJ010000020.1, from coordinate 20,217 downwards.
TGGATCTCGATGCGTTTTTTGCGAGCGTGGAGATGCTCGATCATCCCGAGTGGCGCGGCAAGCCGCTCATCGTGGGCGGCGATGCCGATTCCCGCGGCGTCGTGTCCACCTGCTCATACGAGGCACGTCGCTTTGGCGTGCACTCTGCCATGCCCTCGGCCGAGGCACGGCGCCTCTGTCCGCAGGCCATTTGGACGCATGGGCATTTCGATCGCTACCACGAGGTCAGCGCTCAGGTCATGGCGATTCTCGCCGACGAGACCCCGCGCGTTGAGCGCGTGTCCATCGACGAGGCCTTTATCGATATCACACCGGGCCGCTTTGCACCCGAAGACCCGCTGCTGGTTGCGCGGCGAATCAGTGATCGCGTGGCGGCGCTGGGGGTAACCTGCTCAATTGGCGTGGGCTGCAACAAGACGGTCGCAAAGATCGCAAGCGAGCGGGACAAGCCGTTTGGGCTGACCATCGTGCGCCCCGGAACCGAGCAGCGCTTTTTGGCCGCGCTGCCGGTATCTGCTATGAGCGGCATCGGGCGCTCGGCCGAGGAACGCCGCATGCGCATCTACACGCTCGGCGAGCTGTCACGCACACCGGAATCCACCCTGGCCTCTATTTTTGGCGTCAACGGCGAACGCATGCGCCAGCGTGCGCTGGGACTCGAAATCTCCGAAGTCACGAGCCTCGATGAGGAGCGCGAAGTCAAGTCGGTCAGCAATGAACGCACCTTTGCGAAAGATTTGACTGAGCGTGGGGACATCGAAGCGGCGATTGCGCTGTTGGGAGAGTCAGTGGGACGCCGCCTGCGCCGTCAGGGACTAACGGGCGCCACGGTGACGCTCAAACTCAAGTATTCGTATGGAAGCGGTCGCTCGGCACAGCGCCGGCTGCCGCATCCGACCGACGATGAGAACATCTTCGTGGCGGTGGCGCTCGAGCTGCTCGATAACATCTGGCAGGAAGGCATGCATGTGCGCCTGGCGGGCATCGGCATGAGCGACTTTGACCATCAGGGCGGCATCCAGACCGACCTGTTCTGCGAGATCGACGACCGCGGAGCCCAATCCAGCGACCGTCGCGACCTCTCAGTCGCTATCGACGCCGTCCGAGACAAGTTCGGCGACACCGCCCTATCCTTCGGCCGCCAATCCCGCTTCAACGATTAGTCCCTTAGACAAAAAGAAAGCCGGGCAGCTGCGAATGATGCAGCTGCCCGGCGAACGGTAAAGGTTAGCTAAAAAGCCCGTCCCAAATGAACTACTAGAGGAGGTCGAGGGGAAGCTGGGGGGCGTCGCCCCAGAGCTTTTCGAGACGGTAGAACTCACGGGCCTCGGGAGTGAAGACGTGGACGACAACCGAACCGTAGTCCATGAGAATCCAGGTCTTCTGTTCGCGGCCCTCGATGGAAAACGGGTGCTCACCGCAAGCCTCGGCGACCTTCTCCTCGATCTCGTCAACAATCGAATCGACCTGGCGGTTGTTGGTGCCGGTAGCGAGGACAAAGTAGTCGCACACATCGGAAAGCTCAGTCAGGTCGAGCACCTGAACGTCCTCGCCTTTCTTGTCGTAGGCGGCCTGCGCGGCGGCGCGGGCGACATCCTCGGCGGCGACACCGCTCGCGGACAGCGAGGCGGCAGTGCGGTCGGACGTGGCAACGAAACTCTTGTGCTCCACACCTTCAAGAATCTGCTCGTCGGTCATGGTCTCGTCGGCCATGGAATACCTCTTTCTAGACAGCCCGAGCTAGCGCAGCTGGGCGTAATGGTTGTAAATCGTAATAGCCGTGGGATAAAGATAACGCCCGGTCTGGATCACATAGACCAGACCCTGAGCAAAACAGGAGAAGAACAACTCATCGAGCGAAGACTTCCCCACCATCTTGCGCAGCGCATGGGCATAATCGCCGTGGCGGTTAGGTTCGATGGCATCGGCCACAAAGACCACCATATCGAGCGGCGTCATGTCGCAAGCGCCCACGGTGTGACGGTCGACAGCCTGAAAGACCGCCGGCGACAGCTCGGGAAAAAGCTGCGGAAGCTCATAGGCGGCAACCGGGCCATGCAAAAGCGGCGTCGCGGCAGACGGAGAGCCGGCAATCTTAATGCCATAATGCAGAGCGCGCGTGACCAGCTCGTCGTCGGAGAGCACCTTATCCCAGTCATGGATCAGGCCGGCGGCAGCGGCATCAAAGCGGTCGACACCGTACACCTCGGCTAGGTGCAACGCAGTCTCGGCAACCCCGAGCGAATGCACGTAGCGCTTACGCTTATCCTTCATGCGCACATCGAGCAACTCGTGGATACGCGTCAAGAGAGCGCGCTCGTCGACCTCAAACTGTTCTTCTACCGACAACGTTATCCCCCATCAATCAAAATCTTCTTGCCCAAGATCGGCATACAGGCCGCGCTTACGGATATAGCCGAGCACGGACTCGCTCGTAAGATAGCGCACGCTCATGCCGCGAGCAACCCGCTTGCGAATGTTGGTCGAGCTAATCGCCAGCGCCGGAATCTGAATATAGCGAACGTCGAATGGCAGTCCCGATTCCTTAATCCGCGCCCGGGCCGTATCGATGTCAAAGCCGGGACGCGTCGCCGCAATAAAGGTTGCCAGTTCGGCAATCTCATCTGCATTGTGCCAGGTCACAATATCGATAATCGCATCGGCACCCGTAATAAAGTAAAGCTTCACCTGTGGCGGGTAAAACTCGCGAAGGGCACGCAGCGTATCGGCTGTGTAGGTGACACCGGCACGATCGATCTCGAAGCGGCTTGCCAAAAAGGCCGGGTTCGCGGCAGTCGCGAGGACCGTCATGGCATAACGGTCCTCAGCAGGCGTTACCGGTTTGTCGAGCTTAAAGGCGGGAGAGCCGGCCGGCATAAAAAGCACAGCGTCCAAGTCGAGCGACTCGCGCGCCTGCTCGGCGGTAACCAAATGCCCGTAATGAATCGGGTCAAAGGTACCACCCATAATGCCGAGCCTAAATTCCCGCCCGTCCTTGATAGGTAGCTCAGGCAATCCGATTCCACCACGCAGCGACATGGCTTACTCGCCCTCCGGGGTCTCGACTTCTTCCGCAGCAAAAGCGTCATCGGTACCGTCAATGGCATCCACAGCGTCGACAGCCTCCAAGCTATCATCGGTGACGTCAACGACCTCGACGGCGAGGTCCTCACTACCGTCCTCAAGCTCGTCCTCGAACTCCGAGAAGTCCTCGGCGCCCTCAAAGTCAAAGGCGCGCTGGCAAATGCGAACCTCGTCGCCGGCACGGCAGCCGGCCTTTTGGAGCGCGTCGTCGACACCCATGCGGGAAAACTTATGCTGCAGGTAGATGACGGCCTCCTCATTTTCCCAGTCGGTCTGGATAACCAAGCGCTCGATGGCGCGACCGACCACACGGAAGGCACCGGGCTCCTCCTGGACAATGCGGAACCGCTTCTCGCGCTGCAGACGGCGGCGCTCCCACTCCTCGTCGCGCAAATCGACCGGCTCATCAGAGACCGCAAGCTCAGCGCGAAGCTTAGCCACCTGCTCGCCCACGGCAAGCATCAGGGTGTTGAGACCGGCGCCCGTAACGGCGGAAACGGCAAAGAACAGATGCCCGTCGTCGAGCGCAGCGCGCTTAAGGTCGGCAATCTTGTCGGCCGTGCCCGGCGCATCGCACTTGTTGGCGACAACGATCTGCGGGCGCTCCGAGAGTTCTGCGCCATACTGCTCGAGTTCACGGTTAATAATGCGATAGTCCTCGACCGGGTCACGATCCTCAAATCCGCCCGTCATGTCAACGACATGCATAATCAAAGCAGTGCGCTCGATATGGCGCAGGAACTGATGGCCCAGGCCACGCCCCTCGCTCGCGCCCTCGATAAGACCGGGGACATCGGCAACGACGTAAGAATATTCGCCGGCACGCACCATGCCCAAGTTGGGCACAAGCGTGGTAAACGGATAGTCGGCAATCTTGGGACGGGCGGCACTCATACGCGCGATGAGCGAAGACTTACCCACCGAGGGAAAGCCCACGAGCGCGGCATCGGCCATAAGCTTCATCTCGAGCTCGATCCAGTGTTCCTCGGCCGGCTCGCCGAGCTGGGCAAACGCGGGCGCGCGGCGCACCGACGTCACAAAATGAGTGTTACCCAGACCGCCAGCACCACCGGGCGCCACGACAACGCGCTCGCCGTCGTGCACCAGGTCGGCAATCTCGAACATCGGGGTCTGCGTCTCGGGATCGAGCTCGCGGACTACGGTGCCCATGGGGACTTTCAAAATCAGGTCCTCACCGCTTTTGCCGTTGCGGCGGGCACCCTGGCCATGCGTTCCGCGCTCAGCACGAAAGTGATGCTTAAAGCGGTAATCGATCAGCGAGGACAGCTGAGCGTCGGCCTGAATGACGACGTTGCCGCCACGACCGCCGTCGCCGCCATCGGGGCCGCCCTTGGGAACAAATGCCTCGCGCCTAAACGACATGCATCCGGCTCCGCCGTCGCCGCCGCAAACGTTAATTCGGCTGATATCGGTGAACTGTGACAACAGAATCGCCTCCTACAAAAAAGAGGGAGACCCTTGAATCCTAAAACTCAAGTGCCTCCCACATATGTGCTCTATGAAGGGTGAATTACGCGTTCGCGAGCGGGCGTACGCTGACCCTGTGCTTGATACCCTTGTGGAACTCAACGGTACCGTCGACCAGCGCGAACAGCGTGTCGTCCTTGCCACGGCCAACGTTCTCACCCGGGTGGATGTGCGTGCCGTGCTGACGGACGAGAATCGTGCCCGTGGTTACCGTCTGGCCGGCATAGCGCTTCGTGCCAAGGCGCTGACCGCGGGAGTCACGGCCATTACGGGAGGAACCGAGTCCTTTTTTGTGTGCCATTGTGTATACCTACTCTTTCGTTACGAGTGTAATCTACTCGGCGACGGGAGCCTCGGCAACAGCCTCAGCCTCTGCCTTGACAGCCTTCTTGGCGCGGGAGGTAGCCTGAACCTTCACGATCTTCAGCTTGGTGAGCTGCTGACGGTGACCCTTCAGACGACGATAGCGCTTGCGCTTGTGGAACTTGAAGACCAGCTGCTTCTCGCCCTTGAACTGCTCAACGATCTGAGCGGTAACCTTGGCCTTGGCCAGCTTGTCGGGATCGGTGACGATCTTCTTACCATCGTTGAGGAAGATAACCGGCAGGGTGATCTTATCGCCCTCATTGCCCTCGATCTTCTCGACGGTGATGACATCGTCGGTGGCGACCTTGTACTGCTTGCCGCCCGTGTTAACGATTGCGTACATGTTTACTTGCCCTTCATGCATCAGTTAGTGCAACAGCCGAATATAGTAGCAGGCGATAATACCCCCGTCAACGAGTATGTGGAGCAAATCCACAAGTTCGCACAGGTATGGGGCTGACGAGTCGGCCCTCGTCGTCCTCGCATGCTTGATTCTGACGCTCGACATCGTAGGAGCAGATGGTCACGAGGTCTTGCATACCGGTGGAAACAATAGGTGCATCGACGCCCGGGGTCAAGCCCTGCAACAAAACATCAGCTGCGGAAAGCAAAATTTCCGGACGCATGGAGCCCTCGTTGTCGGCATGGGTGTCGAGCATGAGCACCAGATGGTCCGGGCACTCCCCCGCCGTGAGCTCATAGCCCACGAGCGTATGATCCAAGTCCAGGCGCTTGCTCTTTTTGCCGCGTGCGTAGTCGATGCCGTGCCCCGCGCGCAGTGTATCGATTGCGCGACGCACCTCGTCGGCGGACGCCGGAGCCTCGGGATTCAGATGCAGGTCGATACGATAGGACAGACGCGTGAGTTGCGCCGTCAACGCCGGCGTGCGCACGTCGATGTATGCCGCCTCGATGGGGGCCAGGTCGGCCGGAGATGCCGCCGCCAGGCGCTCAAACGCCTCGTCAAGTGCAACGAACTCGGTCATAAACAGGTCATACCACTCGCAAGTCGACGACGTTCCCACCGGCAGCGCCGACGAAAAGCCCACGCGCATGTGCGGAGAGAAGCCCTGCGTCACGGCATAGGGCAGCCCCGCGCGACGCACGATGCGCTCAATGGTATGAATCACTTCGAGATGGCCCAGGTACTTAAGACGGTCGCGCTTGCCATAGCGAACGCGAAGTCTAAAGAGCGTGGGGTTGTCGGTCAGGCGCTCACTCATGCGCGATCACCCACCAATACGTTCTTGGCATGGAGCGTGGGGCAGATTCCGCAGCCGGTGCACGAGGTGCGGGTACAGTCGGGCGTCGTGACGCCCTCCAACGAGCGGCGGTATTCGCGCTCGAGGAAGCCGCGCGAGCAGCCGGGGCTCACGTGCTCCCAGGGCAGGCGCCAGTCCAGTTCGTAAGGCAGGTGCACGAGCTCGTTGAGATCGATGCCGTTTTTGGCGGCGGCTGACTTCCAGTTGTCGAGCGAAAAATGCTCCACCCAGGCGTCAAAACGCGAGCCCGAACGCCAGGCGTCGATGATGACCGGCGTCATGTCACGGCCGGCACGGGACAGCGCGGCCTCGACGAGCGAGGTCTCGGCATCGTGGTAGTGCACGCGGACCGCACGGTTTCGCACGCTCGTGATGAGCAGCTTTTGGCGACGCTTGACGTCGTCGTAATCGAGCTGCGGGCACCATTGGAACGGCGTGGCGGCCTTGGGGATAAACACCGACACCGAGATGGACACCGAGATGGAGCCGCGGCGCGCCTTGGGAACCACGGAGCGGCCAAGCTCGAGCACATGGTCGGCCAGGTTGGCGATGGCCACGATATCCTCGTCGCGCTCGCCGGGAAGGCCCATCATGAAGTAGAGCTTCATGCGGTTCCAGCCCGCCTCGAAGGCCGCCTTGGCCGCACGGTCCAAGTCCTCCTCGGTCACGTTCTTGTTGATGATGTCGCGCATGCGCTGACTGCCGGCCTCGGGGGCAAACGTCAGGCCGCCCTTCTTTTCGCCGGCGACCGACTCGGCCATATCCACGCCAAACGAATCCAGGCGCTGCGAGGGAATGGACACGCGAATGCCCGTATCTTCCAGACGGCGGTTAAGGCGACCGAGCACATCGCGGATGCAGGAGTGATCGGTGGTCGAAAGCGAGGTAAGCGACACCTCGTCATAGCCGGTCTTTTCCAGGCCCTGGATCACCGAGGACACAATCTGGTCAGCCGAGCGCTCGCGCACCGGGCGATAGGTCATGCCGGCCTGGCAAAAACGGCAGCCGCGAGCACAACCGCGCAGAATCTCGATCGACAGGCGGTCGTGAACGAGTTGCGCGTAGGGCACGCACGACTGCGACAACGGATTGGTAGCGCCAAAGTCCTCAACGACGCGCTTGTAGACCACCGGTGGGACGTCCTTGCCTTCGCGCGGCACGGTGTAGCCATGCGGTGAGCAGGGCTCGTCATAGCGCACCTCATACAGAGACGGCACGTAGGTACCGGCGACCGTCGCAAGCTGCTCGACAATCCGAGCGCGCGAGACGCCCTCGTCGCGCAAGCGGCGATGCAGCTGACAGATCTCGAGCAGCGACTCCTCACCCTCGCCGATCAGGATGGCATCGAAGAAGGCTGCATACGGCTCGGGGTTATAGACCGAAGGACCGCCGGCAATGATGATGGGGTCGTCCTCGGTGCGGTCGGCCGCCAGCAGCGGAATGCCGGCCAGATCGAGGGCCTCGAGGAAGTTGGTGACAGCCATCTCGTGCGGCACGTGCATGCCGACGATATCGAACGAGGCCACGGGTGCTGCGCCCTCGAGCGACAGCAGCGGGATACCAGCCTCGCGCATGGCATCGCCCATATCGGGCCACGGCACATAGCCGCGCTCGCAGGAAATGCCCTCGGCCTGATTGAGGATGTTGTACAGGATGGCAATACCTTGGTTGGGCAGGCCAACCTCGTACACATCCGGGTAAATCATGCAGCAACGATAGTCGGCATCGGCCTTGGAGAGCGTGCCCCACTCATGGTCGATATAGCGGCTCGGCTTCTCGACCTTTGCGAGCAGATGCTCAATCAAATGAAAACAGTCTTGGTACACAGCGCGCAAAAGAAACCCCTAAGCAGCGAGATCAGATGCGTCCTCAAAGGGACCCATGGGACGAGTAGCGCCGGCAACCGTGGTCACCAGGTCGCGAACGCGCGAGAACGTGGCGGCAGCCACCTCGTTGGCACGGCTGTAGTCGATGTCGCGCTCGTACAGCGAAACGAGCGCACGGCCCATGCCATAGGTGCCCGCGGCGGCGGTCAGCGCCTTGACGGCAAACCCGATATGCGGCGTCTGCTTTACCAGGGCGCGGGTGACGGCGCGGAGCACCAAGCCGCCGGCAAGCACGCCCGCGACCTCATAGCCGCGCTCGGGCTTTATGCCGCGTCCAAAGATGACCGCGAGCTCAAAGAGCATGCCCACCTGCGCCAGCGCCATAACGGGATAATCGGCCCCCGGCAAAAACACCAGCGCGCCCGTCGCCATATTGGTAAGCGCGCACGAGGTGATGATGCGGTTGGCGGCAGCGATACGCATAAAGGTGAAGTTCGCCGCAAAGGCTGTCTCCTTGTCCGTGCGGTCGAGAATCCAGCGAGCGAGCGTCTCGAGCAGATACGTCTTATCGGTAGCCGCCACCGCGCCGAGCATGGGCGTGGACTCCTGGATAAAAGGCACCTCGACAGCGGACTCGGCCAGCACGCACACGGGGGCGCCGGCAATCACGAGTTCCTGCACGGCGCTCTCAAGGCGGTCAGACCCGCACGAAAGCACCAGCACCACATCGGTATCGGTCTTGGGGACGATACGGTCCTCACCCAGGCGCTCAACGCGCACAATGCCCGACGTCGTCTGCGGCACGAAGGCATCGCGCACCGTCTCGACCAAAAAACGCGAGGCAGACGAATCGAGGTAGACGGACACGCGTACCGGCGTGTCGGAATCCTTCTTGGTGGTCGCGCCCATCTTAAAGACGCGGGTCAGCTTGTCCACGGGAATCTTCATAGCAAACCCCTCCAGCGGTTACGCGGCGCCTGAACGATGCCGCCATATGGATTGTACGATACCCACCGTCAGCAACTGGATCATCATCGAGGACGAACCGAAGCTAATGAACGGCAGCGGAATACCGGTAATCGGCATCATGCCAATGCACATGCCGATGTTCTCGAAGGTCTGGAACGCCCACATGCCGACGATGCCCACGCACGATAGGCGCAAGAACAGCGACTCGCACTTAAAGGCAACGCGGATCGTCGAGAAAATCAGCAGCACGTAGAGGCACAGGAGCAAAAAGGAGCCGCAGAAGCCGAACGTCTCGGACAGGAAGGCGAAGACGAAGTCGGTGTGGAACTCGGGCAGAAAGCCACCGGCAGACTGCGTCGCATGGCCCAGCCCTTTACCGAAAAAGCCACCCGAGCCGACGGCAATGAGCGATTGCTGCAGATTGTACGCATCGTCCGAATCGGCATTATCGGGGTCGATGAAGACCGTCAGTCGGTTCATCTGGTACTGCTTAATGAGCACATCGTGGCCGAGCAGCGAATCGAGCACCGAATCGAGCGCCAGGACGAGCGCCACCAGGCCCACGAGCAGAGCCAAGGTCGACAGCACCCATTCGCGGCGCGCACCGCTCATGCAGATCACAACGGCACCCGAAACCAACACGACCAAGCCCGAACCTAGGTCGCCCATGGCGACGACGGCCAAAAACGGAACGGAGAGCATGCCGCAGAGCTTAATGTAGTCGCGGGCGGTATCGATGCGGCCGTTGTACTGCGAACCAAGCGTGGCGATAAAGAAGATCGTGATGAGCTTGGCGAGCTCGACCGGCTGGAACGTAAGACCGATACCGGGAATCTTGATCCAGCCCGTCATGCCCAGACCGCCCGTATAGGACAGACCCGGAATCTTGGGCGAGAAAATCACAATGAGGTCGATGACGAGCAGCGCCGTCGAGAAGTTAGAGATGCCGCGCAGATCGGTACGCCAGACGAGCACCGCAAGCACCGTACCGATGCCGATGCCCAACAGGTGGCGCGAAAATGAGGCGTCGGCCTTAAACTGCGATGCAGACCAAATGATGATGGCACCATAGGCAACGAGTGCTAAGGTTGCCAGCAGCACGCCGATGTGCACCTTCTGGCGAAACGTGCCGCGCGAGGCCGAAAGCTGCTTGTTGACACGGTCCAGGCTGCTGCGAGAACCGGATTTGGTTGAGCGGAACAGGTCCGCCGGCGAAAAATTCATCGCAACCTCCTATCGAACCGAGGAATCGCCCGTGGCAGAAGATGTGTCAGGCTCATCATAGATAGCACCAAGGACATCGCGCACGACGTGCAGCGCGGTATCGGAGCCACCACCACCCTGTTCCAAGACAGTGACAATCACGTACTTGGGCTCATCGGCCGGCGCGTAGGCGCAAAACCACGCGTAATCGTCCTCGCCGCTCTTCTCGCCCGTGCCGGACTTGCCGTAGACCGTGGGGGTCAAGGAGTTAAAGTGCGCGGCAGTCGAAGTCGACGCCGAGTAAATCACATCGTGCATGCCGTTACGGACCAGCGCCAGGTCGGCATCGCTATTGATGTGGGCCTCCAGGCGCTTCTTTTTGCCCTTACCGTTGTACTTATAGGCATCTCCGTCGCCATCGCGCGACACCGCCGACAAGAAGACGTGGGGCACATACTGTTTGCCGCCGTTGGCGAGGCCCATGTAGGCACACGCCATCTGCAGCGGCGTCACCAAAATGTCGCCCTGGCCGATAGCGATGTTAGTCATATCGCCGGCGTTCCACTTGCGGTCCTCAGCCGAGGCGTCGGTAAAGTACGACTCTTTCCACTTGGCGTCGGGAATGCGACCGGTGCCCTCGCTTGGCAGATCGATGCCGCAGGTCTTGCCCAGGCCCCAACGGCGAAAGACCTCCTGCAGGCCCTCGGGATGCTGGTCGTTGTAGAAAAACGCCTTGCCCATATCGTAGAACACGGGGTCGCACGAGTTGGCAATGCCCGATTGCAGCGTCATGGTGCCGTGACCGGAATGCAGCCAGCAGTACTTACCCCATGACTTGCCCAGGCCCGTCCAATAACCTGTGCAGTTCGTAGTCTGACCAGAGGTATAGGTTCCAAACTCAAGACCGGCCAGAGCCGAGAGCGGCTTGATGGTCGAAGCCGACATATACTGGCCGCTAATGGCGCGGTTGAGCAGCGGATGCGAACCCTTGTCGTCGTTGAGCTCGGTCCACACGTCGTTGGAAACGCCGCCGATGAACACCGACGGATCAAACTTGGGCTCGCTCGCCATGCCCAGAATCTCACCATTGTTGGGATCGAGGCACACCACGGCGCCGTTGCCGGCATCGCCATGGCCCGTGGTCTTGGCAAGCTCAATGGCATTCGCCAGAGCCGTCTCGCAAGCCTGTTGAATCTTAAGATCGAGCGTAAGCTTAATGTCAGAACCGGCCTTGGCGGGAACAGCGCCGGCTTGACCGGTCACGTTGCCCGAGGCGTCAACTTTTACGGTCTGCTCACCGCGAATGCCCTGCAGCAGATTTTCGTAGTAAATCTCTACGCCCGCCTGACCCACGATATCACCCGATTGATACGAGATCTGACCAGCCGCGTTATCGTTGCCGTCCGACGACTTCTTATTCTGCGTCTCGAGCTGCTCGGAGGTAATGGTGCCGGTATAGCCCAAAATATGGCAGGCGGTCTCACCATACGGGTACTGGCGCTCGGTGCGCTCGGCAATCTTCACGCCGGGAAACTCACCGGCGTGCTCCTGAATGTAGGCGACAGTAGAGCGGCGCACGTCAGTCGCGATCGTATGCAGGCTCTGCGCGCCTTCGGAATTGTCTTGGATGTTGCGCAGCACCGCGATATACGGCATGCCGAGCACGTTGGCAAGATGACGCACCAGTACCTTGTCGTCGGCAAGGTCACGATAGGCGACGACGGCAAGCGAGGGGCGATTTTGCACCAGCGCGACGCCGTTGCGGTCCAAGATGCGGCCACGCACGGCAGGCGTGGTAACGGTACGGGTCTGATTGCTCTTGGCCTGCTTGTCGTAGTAGTCCGACGAGACCATCTGCATGCCCCACAGCTTAACGGCAAGCGCGGCAAACATCGCACCCACGCCCGCGGTGAGGATGGAAAAACGGCCCTTGAAGGCCGTAGCGGCCGTATTGCCCTCGCCCTCGGTGGCGCGCGGGGCCGTTCCGTGCTGCGTGTCGTAGGTAAAGCGAGAGTCGCCGCGGCGCATGATGACCAGCGCGACCACAATGGCCACGACCAGCACGATGCCAGCGACAACAACCGTCAACTGGGAAGACATCTACAGACCTCCCCTATTTGAGCTTACGGGTCTTGGGCTTAAAGCGCATACCCGTCTGACGCCCACCGCGCGCGGAGAACCCATAGCCAGACTGCGGCGCGACGCCGGACATCAAAAACGGAACGGCGACCAGACCGGTCAGAATCGAGGACGGCAGGGCGTGTCCAAAGATCGCCACGACAAAACTCGATTCCAGTCCCATAAACAGCAAGATAATGCTGTAGATCACGTTAATGGCAAGCGCAAAGGCGCCCACCGTGATGCCGCGAGCGCTCGGGGTGCCGCCCGTCTGACCGGCGGCACTGTGTGTCAGGGCAAAGCTGCCCACTGTCAGCAACAGCGACATCACGCCCACCGGCACGGCTGCCGACAGGTCGTAGAACAGGCCGCTGCAAAAACCGCAGATGACGGCCCGCGTGGGATCGCCCGAAAACACGCTCAGGCACACCAGGATAATCATAAAGTTGACGCGACCGCCCGCGATGGAGATCTGCGGCGCCAAGCCCGCCTGCAGCAGGACGCAGACAATGGCGGCAATCGCAAAAGTGCGGGAGCCAGTCCCCTGTTCGTGTAGATCCATGGACATGCCTCCCTATTCGCTCGAGCCCGAGTCAGTCGTGTCGGACGCATCGGAGTTTTCATCCGAGCTTTCATCTTTGGACTTGGTGGCCGCATCGCGCGAGGTGCCCTGCGGCGTACTGTTGGCGCTGCTCACATCCTCGTCCGAAGCCGACTGCTCATCGGTCAGCGACGTAATGACCAGCACTTCCTCGTTGTTTTCGGCCGTTGTCTGGGCGCGCACGACGATGGTGTAGTACACATCGTTGGCAGACTTCTCCACCGACGAGACCGTACCGAGCGGCAGGCCCTTGGGGAATACGCCGCCGATGCCCGAGGTCACGATGATGTCGCCCACCTTCACGTCGGAATCGACACTCACGTGCTCCAGGCGCAGGGTACCGTCGGGCTGCCCCTGCAGCATGCCCTGAGCGCGCGTATCCTGCACCATGGCGGACACGCCCGAGTTCTCATCACTAATCAGGCGGACGGTGGAGGACTTGGCCGAAACCTCGATAATCTGACCGATGACACCGGCAGAACTCGTCACGGGCATGTTGATGGTAAGACCGTCGGCAGAGCCTTTGTCGATGGTAACGGTCGAGGTCCAGGCATCGCCCGACGCGCCGACAATGCGAGCCGCGGTGGACTTGAGATTGTAGGTCGACTGCAGACCGACCAGGCTCTCGAGTCGCTCGGCGGTCTTTTGAGCCTCGGAGAGCTCAGCAACCTTTGACGTCAGGACCTCGTTTTGCTTCTTAAGCTCGTCGAGGGTGTCTTGCGAAGCCGTAAGGTTTGAGAACACGTTTCCGATTGCGTTAAAGGGCGCAGCCACAGCCGAGCCCACAAAACGCACCGGCGAGGTAATCGTCGTCACGCCCGAACGCACGGCATGAATCGGCCCCGCCTCGCCCTCGCGAATGTAAAACGTGAGCAGCAGCACCGAAATTACGCTGAAAACAATCAACGGGCGCATACCCGTTGATTGTCGCTTGGTATTCAGATTTGAAGAGAAACCCGAAGATCGTGCCAAATGGAATCCACCTTTTGGAAATTAAGCATTGGTCTGGACGAAGCCACCGTCAAACGCGTTGGCCTCGAGCACGCGGGCGCAGCCGTTGACGACGTTGTCGAGCGCCGTAGGGCTGACGTTGACCGAAACGCCGGTCTCGTCGCGCAGACGCACGTCGAGGCCGCGCAGCAGCGCGCCGCCGCCGGTCAGCAGGATGCCGTAGTACATAAGATCCGAGGCAAGATCGGGCGGCGTGGCGTCGAGGGCGTCCTTGACGGCCTTGGCCATCTCGTCGAGCGGCTTGTTGAGCGCGCGACGAATCTCCTCGCTCTCGATGCGCACGGTCTTGGGCAGGCCCGTGATCACGTCGCGGCCGTTGACCTCGACGTCGAGCTCGTCCTTGAGCGGCACGGCAGAACCAACCTTGATCTTGATGTCCTCGGCCGTGCGCTCGCCGATAGCCAGGTTATAAGCATCGCGAACGTGGGTAAGGATAGCCTGGTCAAACTCGTCACCGGCAATGCGGATGGACTGCGACACGACGATACCGCCCATGGCGATAACGGCGACCTCGGTGGTACCGCCACCGATATCGATGACCATGGAGCCAGTGGGCTCCTCGACAGGCAAGTCGGCGCCGATGGCAGCGGCCATGGGTTCCTCGATCAGGTATGCCTGGCGGGCACCGGCCTGGATCGTAGCCTCAAAAACGGCGCGCTTCTCGACCGACGTGACGCCGGAGGGGACGCAGACGACAACGCGCGGACGCGGGGTCCACGGATAGCGCTTCTCTGACGCCTTGTCGATAAAATAGCGAAGCATGGCCTCGGTAACGTCGAAGTCGGCGATAACGCCGTCCTTAAGGGGACGCACGGCCACAATGTTGCCGGGCGTACGGCCGAGCATGCGCTTTGCCTCGATACCGACAGCCAGGATGCGCTCATCGTTCTTGTCGATGGCGACAACGGAGGGCTCGCGAATGACGATACCCTTGCCGCGCACGGAGACAAGCGTGTTGGCGGTGCCGAGGTCGATGGCAAGATCGCCCGCATAACTACCGAAGAACATATCCATCAAAGAAAACAACGCAACTCCTGATGTGTTGGATGATTGCTGGAAAACTACTAGCCCATCATACTAGCGCAAGCCCGGCACCTCACTTGCGGTGAAGCACCGGGCAGCGCCAAATCTCATAAGGTCACTACTGGTTGTCAGCGGCCGAGAGATCGATGTCGAGCGAGGAGACGGCCCAACCGATATGGTTGTCGGAGCGCACGAACTTGACGGTGTACTCCTGCTCGCCGCCCTTGGACAGCGACGCCTTGACCTTGGCGGTGGTCTCGGTCATAGACTGGTCCATGCCCTCGATGGAGACGGTGGCGCCCTGCGGGATCGAGGAAACGATCATCGCCTTGGCGTCCTCGGACAGGCTGGAGGCCAGGCAGGACTCGGCCTTGGCGGTATCGCCATCACCTGCGGCCTGGAACAGGTCGGAGACAACAGACTCCTGCGAGGGGAAGCCCAGGCCGCGCGTGTAAGCAAAGCCAAGACCGCCTGCGGCAAGGACAATCAGCAGAAGCAGCACCAAGAAGACCTTGAGGCCCGTGTGGCGATGACGACGACGGACCTTGGCCTCCTTGCGGTCCTGCTGAACCATCTCGGACTCGGACAGGGTGAAAAAGCCGGTGTCCGAGGGGTCGGGCATAAACTGACCGGTAGCACCCGTGGGGTCGAGCGGGTCGACGGCGGGAGCATCCATCGCGGGCGCCGGAGCCGTGGCCATGGCCGTCTGGGCCGAAAGCGCAGCGAGGGAATCGTGCACGCGGGCAAGCTCGTCGGACTGCTCGGGCGTAAGCTGGTAGATGCCGTCGGCAGTGGCGGCGTTAAAGGCATCGAGCGCGTCAGAGGGACGACCGGCGGCGGAGAGCGCCTCGCCCATACCGGCGTTAAGCGCACGCGTGTCGTCGCGCGGACCAGCAAAGTCGATGGCCGTGCGGTAGGTCTCTACGGCGTCTGCCGGACGGCCGAGCTTAATGAAGCAACGACCGAGCTCGCCGAGTGCGGCGGCAGGAGCCGGGTTGGCACCATCGATGGCGGCCTGACGGAAGGCGGTGCCGGCATTGGCATAATCGCCCGACTGGAACAGGGCGTTGCCCAGACCCAGATAGGCCTTAAACGGCGTGGCATAGGATGCATCCTGCGTTGCGGCGGAGAACGCCTGGGCTGCGGTCACATAGTCGCCCACGGCAGCAAGCGCCTTGCCGCGGTTGGTGAGCAGTGCACCGCGCTTGCCATAGGTACCGTCGTTAAGGGCGGCGGCGTAGGCCTCGGCGGCCTCGGCATACATGCCCAGGTGCATCAGGGCGTTGCCGCGCAGATGGTCGGCCTCGCCCATAATCTCGCTGGGGGTCTTTGCCGCACCGAGCATCTGGGCGGCAGCGGAATAATCACCCGCGCGATAAGCGGCGCGACCCTGTTGGATCAGCTGGCTATTCAAGGAAGTCCCCTTTACTCGTGAACGATCTCAACGTGGACGATCTCGTCGCCGGCACGCAACTGCGAAATCACATCGAGGCCCTCGACCGTGGTGCCAAAGACGGTGTAGCCTGAGTCGAGGTTATGCTGGGCACCCAGGCAGAAGTAGAACTGCGAACCCGCGGAATCGGGATCCATGGAGCGTGCCATGGCAAGCGCGCCGTCGACGTGGCTGTTACGCGGATTGGTGGCGAACTCGCCCTTGATGCAGTAACCAGGGCCGCCGGTGCCAGGCATGCCGTCGGGGCCCTCAAGGCCGGCGGCGACATCGGCGCCGGACATATCGCGGGTATTGGGGTCGCCGCCCTGAATCACAAAGCCGGGCACATAGCGATGGAACTTAAGGCCGTCGTAAAAACCCATCGTGGAAAGCTCGCAGAAGTTCGCCACGTGGATGGGGGCGCCCTCGCCGTCAAACTTGACCTTGATGGTGCCCTTCGACGTCTCGATCACCGCGCACTCATCGCCGACAAGCTGATACTCGGGCGTGTAGAGCTCTTTCTTAAAACCAAACATGTGGTTCCTTCCTCGTGCATTTAAAGCTTATTTGTTCGAATTGTAGCAATAAGCACAGGCTTTCATCAATTGCGCACGCAGGTTATACCGCTTATGGCGCATTAATTACGAGCGCTGTTGCGGCTTCCAAGCGCCCACGTTGGCATCGTACTGGTTGAGCGCGCTGTTGCCGCCCTTCGCGATGGGTGCCAAGATCTCGCTCTGGTGAGCGCTCAACGACTCACCGTCAGGAATGGATAGCGAGATGTCCCAGCTCTGGCAGATCACGTCGACGCGCTCGTACATCCACTGGGCAAGCTGCTTTAGATGATCGATGTCCTCCGCATAGACGGTGTCGTCCTGAACCTTGAGGTTATTGAGCTCATCCTGGGTCTTTTTAATCTGATCGCGCAGGGCGTAAGCGCTCTGCGACAGCTCCTGGCGGGTGGAGAGCGGCGTACGCAGATAGCCGTTATTAAACGAATCGATGACCTCGCCGATCTGATCATCGTCGCTGTACGACACGATGGTCTGGTACAGGCCGTCGAGCCTGGTGTAGAGCTGGTCGTCGGTTAAGACGGTCTCCTCCTGAACGACCTCGGACGCATCCTCTTGCTTGGACTCTTTCTCGGTGGCCTCGCCCTTTTGGCGCGACGGGAAGGTGGTCTTGGCGGCCTGGCCAAACTGGTCGTAGAAGCCGGGCATGACGCCCAGGGGGTCGGCCGTCACAAACCAATAGGCACCGCCGCACACAGCCGCAAGCAGGGCTATGACAATAACCGGCTTGGGAATATGGCGCTTGTGCTTGTGATAGGCATCCTCGTCGGGATGAACCCTGCGCTTGGCCTTTTGCTTTTTGGGCTGGACATCATCGCGCAGGGACACCGGTGTGGGGATATCGACCTTGGGGATGCCAAAGTCCTTATCGAAGGCAGGCAGCACACAGGTCTCGTTGGGGTCAGCTGCATCGGAGAGCACCGCGGCGGCAGATGCCGGCGCGTGGGGCACCTCGGTATCGATCTGCTCCTGCGTCAGGCGCGGAAAGCCGGCCGTGCGCCCTGCGGCCAGGTCGGATGCGGCCGCGTCCTCGGAAAGGATGCCTGGCGCGGGGCGCCCACACTTGGGACAGGTACGGTCATGCGGAGACAGACGGGCGCCGCAGCCGTCGCAGAACACGAACTCGGTATGCTCGGGGCCATCGCCCGGACCAACGTATGCGTTGCAATAGGGGCAGAACGAGGCGCCGTCCTCGATGGTCTTTAGGCAATGCGGGCAGATCACGGCATCCTCTTTTCGGAGCAATTCATACAGTCGAGGTTAGAGCATAACATCGCCACGCCCCCACAGGGGCAAGGCACCAATTCAACATCCCCGCTCACCCCTAAGTTGCGGTGAAATAGGGACTAAATAGGAGGTTAAAACGCTTAAACAGTCCCTATTTCACCGCAACTTAGGGAGGCGTTGGGGCTAGGCGTTCTTTGCAGGCTTTTTCTTCTTGCTCGGCATCGAGACCTTAATGCCCTGGGGAGACTTTGTCACTCGCGAACGTTTGGTGCCCGCACCTTTCTTTTTCTTGAGCTGGGCCTTTTCCACACCCTCGAGCGCGCGAACCTCGGCCTCGCGAGCGGTGCGCTCCTCACGGCGCTGCGCCATATCGGCGGCGACGCGCTTGGCAAAACGCTGAGCAGTTGAGCCCGTCGAGCTCACCTTGCCGCCACCACGACCCAGACGGACGCGAACGCCACGGCCAAAGCCGGTGGCAGCATGGCGACGACGCGGCTTAAGCGAATCCATCATCGTGGCGAGCTTAAAGAACACCGTGCAGGTAAAGACGACGATCGCCAGCAAGATAACGGCCTCGCCCATCGACAGGTTGGCGATGGACAGCAGCTGCGGGAATCCGATAACACCCGCCAGGATGCCGACGACGACAAACACAAAAAGCACCACACGCAAGGGCGTAAGCGGCTGCGAGATACGCCAGATCAGACTCACGCTCGCCGCACACGACGTAAGCAGGCACATGGTCGAAAGCGTGAGCTGGTTAAAGCCGAACACGCGCGCCACAAAGATATCGAGCGCCGCAGCCATAATGACCGCCAGCGACGCCGGCAGCGCACGTTTGAGCACGTTGGTCAAGAATGACCCCTTCACGCGGGCGTTGTTGGGCTCCAAACCCAGCACAAAGCCCGGCGCACCGATGCAGAAGAAGTTGATGAGTGTCATCTGAATCGGCTCGAAGGGATACGGCGGAAACGCGATGCACAGCGCCGCCAAGCCCATCGAAAACAACGTCTTGGTCAGGAACAGCGCCGCGGAGCGCTGCAGGTTGTTGATGGAGCGACGGCCCTCGGCCACCACGGCGGGCATCGAGGCAAAATCATTGTCGACCAGCACGATCTCGGCCACGTTGCGCGCAGCATCGGAACCGGCGGCCATGGCCACGGAGCAGTCGGCCTCCTTGAGCGCCAGCACGTCGTTGACGCCGTCGCCCGTCATGGCCACGGTGTGGCCGTCGGCCTTGAGCGCCTGCACGAGGCTGCGCTTCTGCGCCGGGGTCACGCGGCCGAAGACCGTGTACTTACCCGCCGCATCGCGGATGGCCTCCTCGGTCGTGAGCGTGCGCGCGTCGACGAAGCGGTCGGCGTTTTCGATGCCGGCGCGCTTGGCCACCTCGGATACCGTGCGCGCATTGTCGCCGGAGATGACCTTCACGGCCACGCCCTGGCTGGCAAAGTAGCCGAACGTCTCCGGCGCCTCGGCGCGGATCTTGTTCGAGAGCAGGATCAGCGCGATGGGCAGCAGGTCGGCATTCAGCGTCTCGTCCGAGAGCGTGCCGTCGTACATGCCCAGCAGCAGCACGCGGCAGCCCTTGGCGGAGTAGCCCTCGATCTGCTCCTGATACGGGTTTTCCCGCCCGGCGAGCAGCACGTCCGGCGCGCCGAGCAGGTACGTCTCCTCGGCGTGGAACGACACGCCGCCGTATTTCTTTGCCGACGAGAACGGCAGCGTTGCCGTCGCGTCCTGCGTCTTTTCGCCCGTGAAATAGCGCCGCAGAGCGGCCATGGTGTCGTTGTCGGCCTGCATGGCGTAAACGTAGTCGGCCATGATCATGCGGATGTCCTCGAGCGTGAAGCGGTCGTCGCACAGGGGACAGACATCCTCGACGATCATCTTGTTTTCCGTCACGGTGCCGGTTTTGTCCACGCACAGCGTGTCCACGCGCGCGAGCGTCTCGATGCAGCCGAGCTCGTGCACGAGCGTCTTGCGCTGGGCCAGACGCACGACGCCTGCCACGAGCGCAAGGCTGGTAAGCAGG
>CABVCJ010000019.1 GCA_902496845.1 uncultured Collinsella sp. | reverse complement strand
AGCGCCATGGGTGCGGTGCCGGGCGTGGATGCTTACGGCTTTGACCTGGGCAAAGAGATGGTGCGCCTTGCCGCCAAGCGCGGCGATGCGACCTACTTCGTGGCCAACATGAAGGACATCCCCGTGGCCGATGGCACCTTCGATATGGTGACCGAGCTCTTCGCTCCCTTTAACGAGCGCGAATTTGCCCGCGTGCTGGCTCCAGAGGGCTCACTCTATACCGTGGTGCCGGGTGCCCGTCATCTCTTTGGGCTCAAGGAGGTGCTCTACGATACGCCGTACCTTAACGATGAGAAGCTGCCGAAGACCACCGAGCTCGAGTTGGTCGGAACGCAGCGGGTGTCTGCGAACATTACGCTCCAGACCCAGGCAGACATCGAGGCGGTGTTCCAGATGACGCCGTACTACTACCGCACGCGCCCTGCCGACAAAGAGCGCCTGGCAAACTTGGACACGCTCCAGACCGATATTGACTTCATCATCGCCGAGTACCGCCACTGCTAACCTACCAAAAAGGGACAGGTTTATTTTGGCAGGTTTTATCTGGGCAAACGCAAAGGGCCGACCGCGGAGATGCGCGATCGGCCCTTTTTAGTTGCTTGGCTGCAGAGGTTATGAGAAGCGAGCGCTTACAGGCGGTCCTTGTTCTCGGCCTTAACGGCGTGTGCCTGCTGAACAAAGAACAGGTCGTACACCACGATGACAAAGGCGACGATATTGACGGCGCTGCCGCCGAGCGCGGGAAGCGTGAGCGCGGCCTGCGCAATCGTGGCGATTGCGGCAACGATGCCGAGCTTAAACGCAGCATCCACCTGCGAAGGCTTGTTGGCGCCCTTGATGCCCGCAACACCTGCGGCGAGATCGATGAGGCCCTTGGCGACCAGCACGACCGCGGCGAGCATGGCGTTCGACCCGTACGTGGAATCGAGGTTGCCGGTCGCGATGCCGGCGATTCCAATGACGAGACTGGCGATGCCCAGAACAAAATAAATCAGGGCAAGGATTTTGAGTGTCTTGCGAGCGGCGCTCATAGCTGGTCCTTTCGATGCGGGCGCGGAGAATCTGTCGCACCCAGGTTGCGGCACATATCGTGAAGCACATTGTAGTTCAACGGGGCGATGCATGCGTTTGAAAGCGTCTCTTGCCTGCACGGTCCAACCTTTCAAAAAGGAAAGCCAGCTGTAAGGCAAATCGATGGCAGCCCATGTGCGGCGCTGCGATGATGAGGCCGTAACAAGGAGCTGGTCTCAAGGAGGAGTCATGATGTACGGAGCAGGGCAAGTGCGTGAGCCGCGGTCGTTGGGAAGGCGCATGGGCGATTCCGTGATCGCTGCCGTGTGCACGGGATTGATGGCGGTACTTTGCATTGCGATGCTGTGGGCCATGTCGCATGTGGGACAATAGCGGACGGTTGGGTGCCGACATAAACGGCGCTCACGTATTCGTTTTGATTGTTAAGGAGTACCCATGGGCGTCGTCGATCCCTTTTCTGCTGCTCGGGCCGCGGGGCTTGAGCTGACCGGGAAGTCCGAGGGCCTCACGCTCACCGACGGCACGATGGAGCTGCGTGCCGATTTTGGCCGCATGCTGCCGCGACTCAAGCAGGGCCGTCTGCAGCAAGAGCTGTTGGTGAAGGCTGCGCGCACAAAGGGCATCGAACGACCATGGGCGATTGACGCTACGGCAGGCTTTGGCGAGGATTCGCTGCTGCTGGCGGCAGCGGGCTTTACCGTCGATCTGTATGAGCAGGATTGCGTGATTGCGGCGTTGCTTCAAGACGCCTTGGAGCGCGCGGCGGATGATCCGGCGCTTGCGGTTGCCGTGGCTCGCATGCGCCTTCATTCGGGCGAGGACAGCATTGCCGGCCTTCGCCATACAGCTGGGCTGATCGAGCGGGACGAGCTTGCCGCCCCCGACGTGGTGTATCTGGACCCCATGTTTCCCGAGCGCACCAAGAGCGCGGCGGTGAAAAAGAAGTTTCAACTCTTGCACCATTTGGAGCAGCCGTGTGCCGATGAGGAAACACTGGTCGAAGCTGCGCTCGCGGTGCACCCGCGCAAGGTCGTTATCAAGCGGCCGGTGAAGGGGCCGCTGCTTGCCGGCGTTAAGCCGAGCTATCAACTTGCGGGCAAGGCCGTTCGTTACGATGTTTTGGTGCCGCCGCGCCCGTAGCTTGCGTGCGATGGCTGGCGCTCCGTCAATGCTGTGCCGATGCAGTGCCTATTTCCAAGGGTGCGACGTCAGGTGCCATCCACCGCAGTATTCGCATTTGTAGCAGGCCAAACCACGCCGCCCGCGGTTTTCGCAGTCGGCCATAACAGCCTCGGCCTCAGCGCGCGTGTCGTAACGGTTTTTGCGCTCGCACGACTTGTAGCGCCAGGCCTCATCGCGCTCGGCGTCCAGGGCGTCGCGGCGCTCGTCTTCGCGCGCAAACAGGTCGCTCATATCGCCGCCGGTGGCAGCGCCCAAAAACTCGCTTTTGGCCTTTGACCAGGCGGCTCGCTTTTTGCTTCCCATCTGCTTCGCACCCTTCTCCAAACGTTGGTATCATTGCCCAATCAAAGTGATACCAATAAACGTGAGGTCGCCGCGTGATGATCAGAAAAACACTCGATACCGACATTCCCACTGTCATGGCTATCTATGATGTAGCCCGCGCCTTTATGCGCGCGCACGGTAATGCTACGCAGTGGCCGGTGGGTACGCCTTCGGTCGAGCAGCTGGCTGCCGATATCGCTGCCGGAGGCAGCTATGTGTTCGAAGTCAACGGCCGCGTGGTGGCGACGTTTGCCTTTTTGCCGGGCCCGGACGAGTGCTATGACGTAATAGAGGACGGGCAATGGCGCAGCGACACTCCGTACGCCGTGCTGCACCGTGTGGCGTCCGACGGCACCGCGCACGGTATCGCGGCTGCGATGTTTGCCTTTGCCAAGGAGCGTGCCGATCACCTGCGCATCGACACGCATCAGGACAACCTGCCCATGCAGGGCGCGAGTATTAAGGCGGGGTTCGAGCGTGCCGGCGTCGTGTATGTGTCAGACGGCACGCCGCGTGTTGCGTTTGACTGGCTGCGCGAGGCGTAAGAGCAGGGACGCGTTTCAACAATTCGCGCGAACGAAAATGGCTCCGGGTGGGGCCATTTTCGTTCGCTGCACTGTTTTGCAAGCCGGCTTTCGCAAGGCGCGAACCTACGAAAATCGTCGCGCGGCAACGCGGGGCGATGAGCTCGGTCGGGGGATAGGGCCCGCTTCGCCCGCCGGCTCGTAAATTGTATCATCCAGTGTGGAACGAGGATGCCCGTTGCCGCGTACGATGGGCTTGTATATAAGAGGAGAGTCATGTCGAAGCAAGCGGTCGTTGGAATCTTGGCGCATGTCGATGCCGGCAAGACCACGTTGGCCGAGGCCATGCTGTTCAACGCGGGTCGCATTCGCAAGCGCGGCCGCGTGGACGATGGCGATTCGCATCTGGATACGAACGAGATTGAGCGCGAGCGCGGCATCACGATCTTCTCGTCGCAGGCCGTGCTCGACCATGGCGATACCCACGTCATGCTCGTGGATGCGCCGGGGCATGTCGATTTTTCTGCCGAGGCGGAGCGCACGCTGCGCGCACTCGACTACGCGATTTTGGTTGTGGGCGCCAACGATGGCGTGCAGGGGCACACCGAAACCCTGTGGCGCCTGCTTGCGCGCTATGACATTCCGACATTCATCTATATCAACAAAATTGATTTGGAGAATCCCGGCCGCGATGTTTTGCTGGCGCAGCTTGGGCAGCGTCTTTCCGAAGGTTGCCTGGATGCCAACGAACTGTTGGCGGGCGGTGCCGTTCAGGAGGACGCCGCTGCGTTGGACGAGGCGGCGCTCGAGGAGTTTCTTGAAGCGGGTGAGCTTTCCGTCGCAACGCTGTCGCGCATGGTTGCCGAGCGCAAGCTCTTTCCCTGCTTTGCCGGCTCGGCGCTCAAGGACCAAGGTGTGGACGAGCTGCTGGATGGTATATGCGCGCTGATGCGTGAACAGGCATGGCACCCGGAGTTTGCCGCGCGCGTCTACCGCGTGAGCCGCGGGGATCGCGGCGAGCGCTTGGCATGGGTTAAAGTGACCGGCGGCACGCTGCATGCCAAACAGCTGATTAACGGACGTTCCGGCGCCGAGGCATGGGAGCAGAAGGTCGATCAGGTACGCATCTATAACGGCGAAAAGTATGAGCTTGCCCAAGAAGTTGCTGCTGGCGGTATTTGTGCCGTGACGGGTCTTGCGCACGTTCGCCCGGGGGACGCCCTGGGCGCGGAGCCCGCGGGCGATGCGCCCGTCATTGCGCCGGTCCTCACCTATACGGTGCTTCCGGGCGAACACGATGTCCACGCGGTGTTCAAAGCGCTGACTGAGTTGGCGGACGAGGATCCCATGCTCGGCGTAAGCTGGAATACGCATCTTGAGCAGATTCATTTGCAGTTAATGGGCGCCGTGCAGCTCGAGGTCGTGCAGCGGGTGTTGGCAGATCGTTTTGGCCTTTCGATTGCGTTTGAGCCTGGTGGCATTCTCTATAAGGAGACTATTTCGCAGCCGGTTGAGGGCGTGGGCCACTTTGAGCCACTGCGCCACTATGCCGAGGTGCATCTGAGCCTGGAGCCGTTGCCAGCGGGTTCGGGCGTGCAGTTTGGCACCGTGACCTCGACTGACGAGCTCGATCTTAACTGGCAGCGTCTGGCGCTCACCAACGCCATGGAGCGCGATCACTTGGGCGTGCTGACCGGCTCGCCCATCACCGATGTGCGCATTACGCTCACGGGCGGCCGCGCGCATGCCAAACACACCGAGGGCGGCGATTTTCGTCAGGCCACGTACCGCGCGATTCGCCAGGGGTTCATGCGGGCACGTGAGGCCGGCGCGGCGGTACTGTTGGAGCCGTGGTACCACTTTGAGCTCGAAGTGCCGGGGGAGTGCGTGGGCCGGGCGCTCTCGGATGCCACGCGCATGGGTGCCGAGTACGAGCCGCCGACGATGGCGGGCGACCGAGCGAAGCTTGTGGGTCGCGTGCCGGCATCCGAGGTTCAGGATTATGCGCTGGAGGTGGCTGCCTACACGAGCGGTCGCGGGCATCTGTACCTGGAGTTCGCCGGCTATGTGGCTTGCCATGATGCCGAGCACGTAATCGAGACGGCCGCCTATGAGCCCGAGGCCGATCTGCCCAACACGCCCGATTCGGTCTTTTGCTCTCACGGCGCCGGCTACACGGTCAAATGGTACGACGTACCCGCCGCGGCGCACGTAAAGGTCGATCCCGACACCTTCCGCCCCTGGCGGGCAGCAGACGCCGAGTTTTTCGGCCACATGTGACAAAGGGACAGTTCCTTTGTCACATTCAGTTGGTATAACTCGGTATAAGTTGGTATAACTATTAGCAGGGTTTGCCAATCCGAGGAGGCCGACATGAATCCAAATCCCTTTAAGCCCACTGCCGGCAAGCGGCCCCCGGTACTCATCGGTCGCGAGTCGGTTATCGAAGATTTTGAGGAAGGGCTCGATAACGGTGCCGGTGCCCCCGGGAGGCTCATGCTCATTACGGGAAACCGCGGCTGTGGCAAAACGGTTCTCCTACGGGAGCTGCAGCGTCTAGCCAGCGCGCGCGGATGGGCGGTTGTCTCCGATTCCGCCTCGCTTGGCTTATGCGACCGCTTGGCCGACGCGCTTCGCTCGAATAAACCCGTTGTGACGTCAATGGAGCTCGGTCCGTCGTTTGGCCGGATGTCGGTCGAGGCGGCGCGGGCAAAGGGTGAGACGTTGCGGGGGCTGGTCAATGAACGCCTC
The DNA here is from genome assembly GCA_902496845.1 of uncultured Collinsella sp. GTDB lineage: Bacteria > Actinomycetota > Coriobacteriia > Coriobacteriales > Coriobacteriaceae > Collinsella. The sequence continues at coordinate 27,049 of CABVCJ010000019.1, read as the reverse complement.
AAAAAGATTGGGCCGGGAAAGGGCATCCTGCTTGCGATCGACGAGGCCCAGTCGGCATCTATCGAGGAGCTGGCGGCTCTCGCCGTTCTCTACCAGCAGGTGCTGGGAGACCAAGATGCCACAGGCCTGCCCGATAGCGAACAGCGCGGCCTTGCCTTGGTGTTTGCCGGCCTGCCCAGCATGGTGGACGATCTACTCGAAGAACCGAGCGTGACGTTTTTACGCCGTGCTCAGCAGCGCACACTGGGGGCGATTTCTTTGCCCAAGGTACGTGATGCGTTTATTCAGACGGTTGAGGACGCTGGTCTTAATGTTGATGCGGAGACGGCTGGCCTTGCGGCACACAAGAGTATGGGTCATCCCTATATGGTCCAGCTGGTGGGCTATTACATGTGGCGCTCTACTGTCCGGCGTGGCTCGCAGGCCATCGAAAGGCGCGATGTCGAGGATGGCCATGCGGATGCCGTCTCCGAGTTCTACGAAGCGGTTGACGCGCCACTGTATTACGGGCTGCGCAGTCCACAACGCCTCTTTATCGAGGCCATGGCTGCTGACGAGGGTAAACCGACGCGCATGGCGGATATCATTGAGCGCTGCGATCGCACCCAAAGCTGGGCGAGTAAATATCGCGCAAGCCTGATTCGCGAGCGCGTCATCGAGGCTGCCGGATACGGCCTCGTCCGGTTTACCGTGCCCATGCTGGGCGAGTACATCCGCGACCGCGTTTTATGGCATGAGTAGGGTGATAAAGGTGACGGAACAGAAGATGAGCCCGCAGGCTATTGAGGTGCGTGGCGCACGTGTCCATAACCTCAAGGACATCGATATCGATATTCCGCTGGGAAAGCTCGTGGGTATTGCCGGTGTGTCGGGTTCGGGCAAGAGCTCGCTGGCACTGGGCGTTCTTTATGCCGAGGGCTCGCGTCGCTACTTGGAAGCACTCAGCACCTATACTCGACGTCGCCTGACGCAGGCCGAACACGCCCAGGTGGACGAGGTGCTGCACGTGCCGGCGGCGCTCGCGCTACACCAGCGTCCGAGCGTGCCGGGCGTGCGTTCCACTTTTGGCACCATGACCGAGCTTAACAATAGCCTGCGTCTGCTCTTTAGCCGCTGCGCCCATCACGTGTGCCCGCATTGCGGGGCGCGTGTGGAGCCGAGCCTTAACGTGGCTGCGGGCCTGTCGCTCACGTGCCCTGCGTGCGGTCGCGAGTTCTACGCGCCGAGTGCCGAGGATTTGGCTTTCAATAGCGGCGGTGCATGCCCCACCTGTGGCGGCACCGGTGTCATGCGCGAGGTGGACGAGGCGAGCCTGGTGCCCGACGAGTCAAAGACTATCAACGAGGGTGCGGTGCTTCCCTGGGGTACGCTCATGTGGGACCTGATGAAACAGGTGGCCGGCGAGATGGGCGTACGCACCGACGTGCCGTTTAACATGCTCACGCCTCAAGAGCGCGACATCGTGTTTCACGGCCCGGCGGTCAAGAAGCATATTCTCTACGTTCCCAAAAACGGCGAGGGCGCCACGCCGCTCGACTTTACCTATTACAACGCCGTCTATACCGTTGAGAATGCGCTCGCCAAGGTTAAGGACGACAAGGGGCTTAAGCGTGTGGCTCGCTTTTTGCGCGAGGGGCCATGCCGTGACTGCGGCGGCACACGTCTTTCCGAGGCCGCGCGCCAGCCCCAGGTGCGCGGTATCGATCTGGCACAGGCGGCGGCCATGACTCTGGGCGAGGCGATTGAGTGGGTGCGCGGGGTGCCCGCATCCTTGCCGCCCGAGATGCGGCCCATGGCGACGGATATCTGCGATTCGTTTTTGAGCACGGCCCGTCGTCTGGTCGACCTGGGTCTCGATTACCTTTCACTCGACCGCGCCGGTGCCACGCTCTCCACGGGTGAGCGCCAGCGTGTGCAGCTCGCCCGTGTGGTGCGCAACCGATCGACGGGCGTGCTTTATGTGCTGGACGAGCCCTCGATCGGCTTGCATCCTGCCAATGTCGACGGTTTGGTAGGCGTGATGCGCGATCTGGTGGGCGACGGCAACACCGTGGTCGTTGTCGACCACGATACGCGCGTGCTGGCGGAGGCTGATTATCTGGTCGAGATGGGCCCCGTTGCCGGAGCGGGCGGTGGCAATATGATCGCCGCGGGCACGGTAGACGAGGTCGAACAATCGCAGGGCAGTCGCATCGCGCCGTTTTTGCGCGCCGAGCCCAAGCGCTTGCGCCCGCAGGTGACTGACGACGAAATGTTCGACCAGGGCCATATCCGCATGGCAACCGGTGCCATCCATACCGTAAAACCGCTTGAAGTCGATATTCCGCGCGGTCGCCTTGTCGCGGTGACGGGTGTTTCGGGTTCGGGCAAGACGACGTTGGTGCTTGAGACGCTCATCCCGGCGCTTAAGGCGCAGGCAGCTGGCGAGCGCTTGCCACGCCACGTGAGTTGGATCGATGCCGAGGGCATTGCCCGCGCAAACCTGATTGACGCCACGCCCATCGGTGCCAACGTGCGCTCGACGGTAGCGACCTATGCCGACATCCATGATGAGCTGCGCCGCGCCTTCGCCCGTACGCCCGAGGCCAAGGCAGCCGGCTACAAGGCGGGCGCCTTTAGCTACAACACCGGTGCCTTGCGCTGCCCTACGTGCGATGGCACGGGATCGATATCGCTCGATGTGCAGTTTTTGCCCGATGTCGAGATCGTCTGCCCGGCATGCCGTGGTTCGCGCTACGCCGAGGCCGCCTCGCATATCCATCGCGAGGGCAAGGACGGGAGCTTGCTGACGTTGCCGCAGCTCATGGATATGAGTGTGGATGAGGCGCTTGACGCCACGGTGGGACTCAAGAAGGTTCAGGCGCGCTTGCAGACCTTACACGACCTGGGCTTGGGCTATCTCACCTTGGGTGAGCCCACACCGGCGCTCTCGGGCGGTGAGGCGCAGCGCCTTAAACTCGCGAGCGAGATGGGCCGCGTGCAGGATGATGCCGTATTCGTATTTGACGAGCCCACGATCGGCCTGCATCCGCTCGATGTTCAGGTGCTGTTGAACGTGTTTGATGGCCTCGTTGCCAAGGGCGCTACGGTTATCGTGATCGAACACGATCTCGACCTTATCCGTAACGCCGATTACGTGATCGATATGGGCCCGGGCGGTGGCGATGCGGGCGGGCAAATCGTCTGCACCGGCACGCCGGGCGACATCGCGGCTTGCTCCGCAAGTATCACCGGCCGCTACCTATAACCGAATGTGACAAAGGGGCTGTCCCTTTGTCACATTCCGGCAAAGACTGTCGGCATCACGGTTTTCTGTTTCGGTTAATTCTGGTTAAAAACAGTTAATTACAGTTAAAAGCGAGCGCGTTGTCGGCACGGCGCTTGAATAGCTTGTGCCTGAGGGCCAAAATGGCCTCAGCCCATTCGCGAAATTTGCACGCCCTATAGTGAGTGGGCTCTCGTTTGAGCCGATGCTGCCAGGAGGCGGCCGATAGGGGCAATTATGGACAATCGAATCTTTGGGTATGCGCGTGTCTCATCTGCGGATCAGAACTTGGACCGCCAGTTAGACGCATTGGGAAGGTTTCCCGTTCAACGGGACCAGATTTACGCTGACAAGGCAAGCGGTAAGGACTTTAAGCGTCCTCAGTACCAGCGGCTTCTTCGCAGGTTGCGCGAGGGCGACGTTCTCGTGATCAAAAGTATCGATCGTTTGGGTCGTAATTATCGTGAAGTCCTCGATGAATGGCGACGCATCACGGTGGATAGGCATGCTGCCATCGTGGTGCTTGATATGCCTCTGCTCGATACACGCGAGCAACTCGACGGCATCACGGGAACATTCATGGCGGACCTTGTCCTCCAGATCTTGAGCTACGTGGCGCAGCTGGAGCGTGAAAACATCAAGCAGCGCCAGGCGGAGGGTATCGCATCGGCGCGTCTGCGGGGTGTGAGATTTGGAAGGCCGGCGCTCGAACGCCCGGATAGCTATAGCGATGTCATCAAATCATTCGAAGGAGGTGAGGTTACGAGGCAAGAGGCCGCAACGCTACTGAACGTCAGCACATCGACATTCGATCGTTGGAGGCGGGCGGACACGACCGGTTTTGACCGTTCGCCGTCCGTCCGTCCTCTTTAGCTAGACATTTTGACGAGGGGAGTTTATTGTACAGAGCTCACTCCTTCCCTCGATGTTTATCCAGTTCACGCCCTTGAACCAAATAGTGCCACCGCGTTGCCAATTCGTCTGCTTTTTGGCGAGGGGCTATGAGTCGCAACGTCAATCGAAGGGAAATAGTCGTGAAACGAAATACTACTAAAAAGCAGCCTATGATGGGCTTGCTTGTCCTACTTATCTGTTCTCTAGGATTCATCTCGGCCTGTTCACAGAATGATGCAAACGCTGCAAAGTCGAAATATGTCGACGATAAGGCGATGAATGTTATCGCCGCCGGGTTTGAGAGAAGGTCCGACGTCATTGAATCTAATGCAAACGATGACGATCCTCATTCAACCGAGAATATCCAGGAAGCTATTGAGGCCGAAATCAAGAACGACAAGGAACTCAAGAACGCTAGGTTTAAGGATTCCAAGATGCAACAGGACGTAATCACGTATCTGAATCTGCTTGATGACCAGCTTAAAGTGACCGAGGATTACTCGCAATCGTCTTCGGATTATTACGAAGAGTGGAATAAGGTCTACGATAAGCGGTCTGCGCAGCTCAAAAAGCTTGTTGATAATTACGGGCTGGAAGTCGGGGAGAAATACAAGGATGATTTCAACGACTTAATTAAGAATGGAAAGTCCGTAGCAGAGAAGACCCGCTATGAGGATGCCATCAACAGTTTGATTCAGGGAGCAAATTTCGAAAAATCGGATGACGGTTACGGCCTGTATACGTATACGGCGGTAGTTGAGAACACCTCTGGTATATCGTTCTCTAACGTCAGCCTGACACTTGCTCTCTATGATGCAGATGACATCAAAGCGGAGGAGACCTATGCGGACACTTCTTCGTGGGCGCCGGGTGAGAAAGTCAAGTTCGAGGCAATGTCCGATGTTGACGCTGCGCGCGTTGTCGCATCTGTTTCCAGCTACGATGTAAATAAATAAGTTCTGCACGGAAGGGGGCGGGTTAATCGGCAATGAATGGTTGACCTGCCCGTTTTATGCCAATTATTGAACAACAAGTGCCGCGAACGAATGTGTATTATATCGGATTGCAAACAACTGCCCTCGTCTAAAGACATGCTGAAAACGACAATTTAGGCATGAGGTATAACCCACGGCAGTTTCTTAAATAACAGGGATTTTGAAAGGAATAGGGGATGGATGAGATAGAGGAAGGCATGGGGGCGCTGAAAGCGAAACTCGGGAGAATCCTGACAAAGCCCAAGGTATTCTTTGCGGGCCTGGCGCTTGGTGGAGTGATTGTGGCTGTACTTTTCATTACCATCTTTAATAACGGCAAAGCTGCGGGCGCGAAAGAAACGACCCCCAATACGCTTTCCCCGTCGGTCGTGTTTGAACGCATCGCTTCCCAGAACGAGATGGTTTCTGCATCGCAGAACTATGCGATTGTCGATAAGGTGACGGATACCAAGAGGTTCTTCGATTGGTTTGATATCCCGTTTACGGAAAACAGCTTTTGGTACCGCTATGTGGGAACCATTAAGGTGGGTGTGAATCTCGAGACGGCAGAGATACATACAAACAAGAAAAAGCTGACCATTGCGATGGATGAGCCTTATGTAATCTCGAACACGCCGGATATGAATAAGTCGGGTGCTCTCGAGGAACGCAACAACATCCTCAATCCCATTGAGGTCAAAGACGTCACGGCGTTTGAAGCGCAGTGCAAGGAGCGGAGTGAAAGCGAGGCCATCAAGGATGGCAAGCTGCTCGAAGAGGCTCGAGTGAACGCCGAAGCAAATATCCGTGCGATGTTCAACTCGGCATTTGGCGATGAATATACGGTTGATTTCGACTATCGGAAATAGGAGGTCACTATGGAGGATAAAGACGATCTAGCTGTTGTCGAAAGGGAGGAGCTGTCGCGACATAAGCAGAGTTTTGATATCCGTAAGGCCGCTGCCGGGTTGGTTGATGGCGCCGGAAGCGCGATGGCGGGCGCGGTTGCAACCGTACAGAAAGTTGCCGATGGCGCAATGCGTGCTGCAACTCCGATGGTCGATGACGCCTTGGCGGCTATTGCTGATGCGGCCGATGGTGCAGCAGGTGCTGCTGCGGATATTGGTGACGCCGTCAACGATTGGGCATACCAGCAACAGCTCAATAGGTACAGGCCTGTAACCAAAGAGATCTATCAGAGCCCTTCATTCCATTTGCCGAACATGATTCGAATTGTTGACGGAAATGAGCGTCGGGGCATCGATGTCTGTAGGGATGCTATTGGTTGGTTGGATACTGTTAAGGGCACGCAGATTTTCAATTTGTACCGCGAAGCAATTGGGGATAGCGAGCTGTCTTTCTACCCTAAACCATCTCTTTATTCCACATATTACATAGATGCTTTTGATCGGTCTCGCTTTGTTGATCTAGACTCCTATTTCGCAACCATGCAACAAGACAAGATGGCCGAGTTGAGACGGATTGCGTTCATGCTTGGCGCGAAGCGCTGCAAGTTGGAGGTGACGGAGTACGAGGAAACTCGGAGAGGCCACCAGGTTAAGGGAAATGCCAAAGCGGGAAAGAAGGGCTCGGCTCGAATCAACGGCTCTTTGAGCGATTTAACGAGAAATGAGAAAAAAATCCTGTTTACACAGGAATTCGAGGGAGACATGGTTCCACAGCGCCCTGAACTCCATTGGTATGCCCATGACTCTGACATTCTCTTGTTAATCGAAACGAGATGTGGTGGAGAGGATAAAAACAAGGCGAAGAGTTATCGGGTTGAATTGAAAAGCGAGACGACCATGACCATGTCCGTATCGCTTGCTATGGCTATCGATGAGGCATGCAGCAAGCTGAACATAAGGGCGAATTCGAGCCTGACAAGCCAAGCTAAGCGAGAACTTCGGCAGTCGTTTGTATTTGAAGTTGAATTCTGACGTGAATTGTCAGCAGCCAAATGCGGCAAAGGGACTGTCCCTTTGCCGCGTTTGATGTCAAAACCATTTTGTCAAGGACTAGAGAGTTTGAAAGTCTACCATTTCTACCCCGTCCCCTAATGGCAGGTTCTACATGCCGGCAAAGCCTGTTTGGCGCAGGGCTTCGTAGAGGACGATGGCGGCGCTGTTGGAGAGGTTGAGGGCGCTGATGCGGTAGTCGTCCGGATTGATGAAGTTGCCGCAGATATCCTGCCGAAGGATGGCCTCGTGGCCGTCCTCGGTATGCCCCAGCGATTCCTCGTGAGCTTCCCAAGCCTCGGCGTTATCGAGCGAGTCGCAATCGCGCAGCATCGGGATGCGCTCGCAGCACGTGGGCGCCGCGGCGAGCAGTTCCTCGGGAATGCCCGAGCTCTCGCTGCCAAAGACCAAGTAGTCGCCATCGCGGTAGGTACTCTGAGCATAGGTGCGACGAGCCTTTTTAGTCAGCAGGTGCAGGCGCTCGTCGGCAGGGGAGAGGCCGTTGCGTGCAAGGAAATCCTCCCAGTCGGCATAGGACGTCACGTCCAAGTTTTGCCAGTAGCCCAGGCCGGCGCGACGTACCGTCTTGTCGTCGAGCGAAAAGCCCAGCGGCTCCACCAGATGCAGGCGGGCACCGGTGACCACGCAGGTACGGCCGATATTACCCGTATTGGCCGGAATCTCGGGTGCATACAGCACAATGTTGAACATGAATCTCCTTGGCTCAGAACGAAAAACCACCACGAAGGGCAGTGCACCTTCGTGGTGGTTTGGCGGTTACGTAGCGGAAAAATGCCCGCTTGGATAAACCTAGGCGCGGTGCCAGTCGGTCAGGCAGGCATCGAGGGAGGCGATGAGCGCATCCTTGTCCATGTGACGGCCGATGATGCACAGGCTCGTCATGCGGTCGCCCGTCTCGTCGTCCCAAATCTGCATGATTTCGGGGTTCTCGTCGATGATCTTCTGCTTCTCGCCCTCGGGCGCCGAGTCAACGAACAGGCCGTTCTCCATCAGGCGCATCTGGTGGCCGGCCTGCTCAAACATGTAGCACATGTCCGGATTGCCGGTCTGCCACAGCGGACCCTTGACGCGGATGACCTCGTCAGGCCACTCCTGCTCAACAAAATCGGTGAACTTCTGCAGGTCAAACGGCTTGCGGCGCGAGTACACAAAGGTCTCGATGTCGTACTCGAGCACCTCAGGGTCGTCGTGCTCCTCGGGATGCTCCATGGCTTCGATCCAGGCGGCGGAGTTGTAGGCGCGCATGAAGTCGAAGCGGTCGGTGTCGAGCAGCTCTTCCATGGGGACCTCGCCGTTTTGAGCCTCGACAATCACAGCGTCCTTCTGCAGGCTGCGCACGATGGCCTTGAGCTCGGCGATCTGCTCGGGCGTCACGGTATCGGTCTTGTTGAGGATCAGCGTGGAGCAGAACTCGATCTGCTGGATGAGCAGGCTTTCGATGTCGTCCTCGTCGATATCCTCGGCCAGCAGGTCGCGACCGCCGTTGAACTCGTCGTACATGCGGGCGCAGTCGACCACGGCCACGATGTTGTCGAGCGCGAGCTTGGGCTCGCCGCCCACCTTGGCCTCGTCGCAGAAGCTCGAGATGGTGTAGGCGATGGGGATGGGCTCGCAAATGCCCGAGGCCTCGATGATGATGTAATCGAAGTCGCCCGAATCGGCGATGCCCTGCAGCTGGTTGGCAAGGTCGTCCGAAAGCGTGCAGCAGATGCAGCCGTTGGTGAGCGGGATGAGGTCGTCGGCCTCGGACAGGCCGCCGTCGGCGATAAGGCTGGCGTCGACGTTGATCTCGCCGATATCGTTGACGATCACGGCGGCGCGGATGCCGCCGTCGTTAGCGAGGATGTGGTTGAGCAGCGTGGTCTTGCCGGCACCGAGGTATCCGGTAAGCATGATGATCTTCACGGGTTTGTTGGGCATGTGCCCTCCTTTGTTAGACATGGCTTACAGTTGAATCTTATGCCAAACGCCTGCTCTTATACCCACGCGCCGGCAAATAACACAAGCTACTCCCAGGCTCCCCATACATCGGGGCAATAACCGACGGTGGCCTTTTTGCCGTTGCGCACGATGGGCTCGGCCAAGACCTGCTGGTTCTCGAGCAGCTTGTCGAAGCGCTGACTGGGGGTAAGGTGCTGAATAAGTGCGAGCGTTTCCTCGTCCTTGGCTTTGGGGTTGAGCAGCTTGTCGATGCCGCCGACCGCCTGCATCACGCTCGTGAGCTCGCCCTTGCTCATCTCCTTTTCCTTAAGGTCGATAAACTGCACCTTAATGCGGCGCTCCTTAAAATAGCGCTGGGCCTTCTTGGTATCGAAAGACTTTTTGGTGCCAAAAATTTGCACGTTCACTTATCGGCTCCCGTTCTAACGAATGAAGTTGGTGCGGGCGCGATCGCCTTCGGGGGCTTCGATGCCGGCGGCCTGTCCTGCTTCGATACAATGCAGGAGCCAGGCCATGTTTTTGCCGATGTTTCGCATGGTGGCCAGGCCCTCGGCGTCCTGGGCGGCCTCGCCCGGCATGGCACCAAAGACGTTGTTCCAGTACGTGGAGGCCACCACGGGCATCTGGTTGATAGTGAAGTACTTGTTGAGTACATCGAAGGTGGTCGAGGTGCCGCCACGGCGGGCGACGGCGACCGCGGCACCCGGCTTGTGCGCAAAGGCCTTGCTGCCAGCATAGAATGCGCGGTCGAGAGCCGAGAGGATGCGTCCGCTGGGATGCGCATAGTAGACGGGGGAGCCAAAGACAAAGCCATCTGCCTGCTCGGCGGCAGCGATGAGCTCGTTCACCACGTCGTCGTCAAAGGTGCAGCGACCGCCAAGCTTGCCGCACTGGCCGCAACCGATGCAGTCGCGAATGGGCTTGGCGCCCAGCTGGAACACCTCGGTATCGATGCCCTCGGCGTTGAGTTGCTCGGAGACCTCGGCGAGTGCGCGGGCGGTATTGCCGTTTGCCTTGGGACTGCCATTGACCAAAAGAACCTTCATCACAAACTCCCTCTGCTGTTGGTGACTTCTGCAGAGGATTATCGCACGATGGGGGAGGCGGTGCGGGCGCGGTGCTAATCCAGTTTGGTACCTGGCACCTGCACGGCTTTACCGAGCAACGCTTTGAGCTCGTTCAAAATGGAAACGGGCTGTCGATCGACAGCGTCCAGATGAAGCGTCGCCACACGAATGGGCGGCTGATATTCAAGCGAGCCGATGAGCACGGGAGAACCCAGGAACCGCTCGATTTCGTCTGCGATCGCGTCGGTCTCTTCGGGATCAAAGTCGTCGAAAAGCGCCACGAATGTCGGCCCCGTCGAGCGGAACAGGCGACCCTTGCCGCGCGAGCATTCCATGAGGCAGGCGGCACTTTCGGCGAGCACGCGGTCGCCTGCATCGAATCCAAAGCGGGCATTGACTTCGGCGATATCGTCGACCTTAATGGCAATAAAGCCTGCCTCGCGCGCCACGCGGCGCATCTCTCCAATAGCGTTGACCAGCGCGTGGACATCGCCCAGGCCCGTTACCGAGTCGGTCGTACCTGCCAAGCTTCGGTTGATGATAATGCCCACATACATGCTGGGCTCGGTATCGGTGCCGTCCAAACGGTAGCCCGTGCAGTCGCAAAGCACGTATTTTCCGGTGGCATCCATTACGCGATACTGCATGTAGTGGAAGTGCCACGTGCCGTTTATCACCATGTCGAGCTCGGCGCGTACGTTGTCGCGGTCCTCGGGATGAACGCGGGCGAGCCACATGTCGACCGAGTTAAAAGGGTGCTGGGAGGGCAGGTCAAAATCGCGCACGGCGTTAACCGACCATTGCGATTCTCCCGTATCGAGGTTAAGGATGAACGGATAGCGCGTCTCGGAGCTCATGGAGATCGCTTGGAACACCCGGTCGTTGCAGGGAAGCTGATCGACGATTGGGCGTTGCGGCGCGTCATTGTCTTTCGGTTGCTGCACACGATGCATAAGCTTATAGCGATACATCTTGCGATCGGCATCCATCGTCATCTGGCGACGCGTGTCGCCGGCAAGTGGATCGACGCGCGAGCAGCCAAAGCTAAAGCTGGCGATCATGGGCGCCTTGCCACCTGAGCTCGCCTCGATCAGCCCGGCACGCACCTGCTCCAAGCGCTGCTCGAGTTCAGTCTCGTTTGCGGAGAGCGAGATAAGCACAAACTCGTCTCCACCGATACGGAACAGCATCTCATCGTGCTCCATGGTTTCGGAGAGCGTGCGGCAGATGCTCAGAATATAGCGATTGCCTTCGGCGTGGCCAAACCTATCGTTACAATGCTTGAGATGGTCGATGTCAATATAGGCGCAGGTGAAGGGGTCGCCTTTGCGCCAGAGTTGCTCGACGTGACGGTCAAATCCGTTGCGGTTGCCCAAGTTGGTGAGCGGATCGATATAGGCGTTGCGCTCAAGCAGCTGGCGCTCTTGTTGCAGGATGGCATGCGTCTTTTGCAGCTGCTCACCAACAGCGCGTAGCTCAGCAGGCAGCGCGGCAACATCGAGTTCGGCGGTCGATACGCCATTCGCAAGTCGCTGAAGATAGGTAATAATCGATTGCTCGCCCAGGCGATATGACTCGTTCATGATGGATAACCTCCTTGGGCGGAACAACGGTTTGTATCATATCCCCAATTTGGTTTGAATTGGGGATATAAGTTAGCTAATGGAGACAAATACCCCCTTCGACGGTGGCGTTTTGCGCACGAGCGTATCAGTTGTTATTGCCACCATCGAGCAATGCCTCAAAATCCTTTGCCTGCATGGGGCGGTAGTAGAGGAAGCCCTGAGCGTAGCGGGCGCCCATGTGGCGCAGCATGTTCGCCTGCTCATTTGTCTCGATGCCTTCGATTACAACGGGCAGATGGAGCGACTGCGCCATCTCGAGCATCGATGACACGATCTGAGCGCTGCGGCCACGATCGCCGTCAACGGGCACAAACGTGCGATCGAGCTTGATGACGTCGACGTTGACGTTCTTGAGCATCGCGAGCGTGGACTGGCCGGTGCCAAAATCGTCCATGTAGGTCGAGAAGCCGCGGGTGTGCAGATCTGCGGTCAGCTTATCCACGGCCTCGGATTCTCCCGTATAAGCCGTCTCGGTGATCTCGATACGCATGAGCTCGGGCGGTAGGTTGTATTGGGCGGCGAGTGCCCCCATATGTTCGGCAACGTCGCAGGCAAGAATGTCCACGCGAGACACATTAAGCGAGACCGGAACCACGCGAAGACCGCGATCGAGACGCTCGCGAAGCCATATGGCGACACCCTGCCAAATGTACTTGTCGAGCGTTACTACAAAGCCGCTTTCCTCGAGTGCGGGGATAAACGTTGCGGGCGAAATGAGAGAGCCGTCCTTGTCAATCCAGCGTGTAAGAGCCTCGGCGCCAATGATCTTGCCGGTTTCCATATCGACCTGGGGCTGAAGGTAGTACGTGATGCGGCCGTTTGAAAGTGCGTACTGGAATTCGGTCAGCGTGCGGTGGAACGCGACTTCGCGCTCGTACTCCGCAGGACAGAAAATGGCAATGCGCTCCTTGAAGTCGTTTTTTGCGCGCCGATTGGTAAACATGGCCTTTGCCTGCGCATCGATGGTGATCTCCTCATTGGAGTCGATGGGGTAAACGCCCATGGACGGCCAAAAACCTACGCCGTCATCATGCCTGGCTACTGCCTCGCGAACGCGGTTGTAGATTTGATGGACGGTGATGTGCTTAAAGGGGATGAGTGCGCAAAAGTCATCTTGGCCCCAGTACCCTGCGACGCCCATATCGGCATTCTCGACGTCCTTGAGGACCGTGCCCACATCGGCGAGTACGCGGTCGCCCTCGGCCTGGCCGTGCCATTCATTAAACAGGCGCATGTGACCCATGTCGACGGTGGCGATGCACCAGGTGTCGTCGCGCCTTGCCTCGAGAAATGCGTTGGCGCGCCGCATAAACTCGCTGGGTCGATAGAGGCCCGTGAGCGAGTCGATACGTTCGGCGATGGCGCTTTTGCGCTCCGCCTCGGGTATGGGGAGGCTGTCGTTGGGAACAAGCCCGCCGGCCGTGCGAAGGCGACGGTCGAGTTCGCCTAAAACGGCGGTCGCTTGATGGGTTAAGTGCTCGTAAAAGGCCGGGACGACAAGGCAGACGGGAGTAATGGTGTCGCCTGCGATTTGAACAGGAGCGAAAACGGCCTCTTTAAGGTGGCGGGTCAGTTGCTCGAATGCCTCGTGGTCCAAGTCGTTGCTGAGCACGACGAACTGGACGCTTCGTGAACGGTAGACCCGGCTCCTGCCGCGGGTGATCGACAGCATGCGGCCTGCGTATTCGGCAAGCATGTTGTCGACAGCCTCGGCCCCGTAGAGCTCGTTGAGCTTTGTCGTGCCACGAACGCGCACCGCTATAAGCCCTGTCTCGCAACGATCGCGGCGGCAGGCATCGATAGCGTTGATCAGCATACGCTGCGTTCCGAGGCCCGTGGCGGCGTCGACGGTCTCGGCAAGTGAGTGGTTGACAAGTTCGCCGACATAGAGCGAGGGGGCATTTCCGTCGCCGTCGATGCGAAACCCGCGAGCACGGCAGAGAACGTAGTCACCCGCGGCATTGCGCATGCGGTACTGCATGACGCGGCGGTGTTTGGAGCCGTTAAAGATCTGGTTGATGTCGTTGGCGTAGGCCTCGAGGTCATCGGGATGGACACGCGTCTTCCAGAAATCGCGGCAGCTGTCTATGTGCTCCGAAGGAAGACCGAGATCGCGCAAGGCACCTTGCGACCAAAGGGTGCGGTCCTTGTCCAAGTTCTCGATAAAGAAATAACGGCCTTCGTTGAGCATCGAAAAGGCGTCGAAAATACGGTCGCTTATTTCGAAGTCGTCGGTGTGGACTTGCGCGATATTACGTCGATCAAGATGCATGGCATGACGTAGCTTGTAGTCGTACATGCGATGGTCGGCATCGAGTGTCATGCGATTGGAGGCTTCGCCCAGGGCGGGGTCGGCGTGTGCCACTCCGTAGCTAAACGAGTGGGGCATCTCGGAATCGTTGTTTTTGAGCAGGATCGTTCGGCAGTGTTCCAGACGTTCGGCGAGGTCGTCCTCGGTCGCAATCGTAGATAGGATGGCAAACTCGTCGCCTCCCAGACGAAATGCCGCCTCGTCTACCTTCATATACAGCTTGAGATAAAGGCTTACCTGCAAGATATAGCGGTTGCCCTCGTCATGGCCAAAGACATCGTTGCAGTGCTTGAGATTGTCGATGTCGATGAACGCCATGGTAACGGGGGCGTCCTGCTCCCAGAGCTCCTCGAGGGAACGGGCAAAGCCGCCGCGGTTGCCAAGTCCGGTAAGCTGGTCGGTAAAGGCGGTCCTAATCAGATCATCCTGACGCTCGAGAAGGTCGCGGACGGTCTTTTCGAGCGTTTCGGTGTAATTGCTGACAGTTTCCATGTTCTAAGCGGCTTTCTGAGGTCGGGGCGGATTGCGTCGGGCGAGCTCGTTGTGTACACGCGTCGTTGCTCGGCGTTTTGCGTGTATCCAGGCCCCCGTCTTGCTGCGTTGTTGGGTTAATTTGCCGACGAATGTTCGCTGTTGATAACTGCTGAGTAGCATAAACAACAGTGCACAATTATAGATGGGTGTACATGCTGCGGGCGACTATTATTCGACAAGCGGTAGCGCGACGATGCGATGCTTGATAAAAATGCGACTGAGACGATATATGTTGACGGGTATACTTGTCCCGGTTTAAAACGCAGGAACGGAGATGGTCGCATGGCACAGTCAAATATGACGCGCACGGTGGGGCTGGCGCTCGAGGGAGGCGGCTACCGCGGTATGTATACGGCGGGCGTGCTCGACGTTTGGATGGAGCACGGTTTGACCTGCGACCATATGGTGGGTGTCTCGGCGGGCGCGGCGTTTGGCTACAACTTTAAATCGCGGCAGATTGGGCGCGCCATTCGCTACAACAAGGCATATTGTGCCGATAAGCGCTATGCGGGTGTAGCAAGCTGGCTGCGGACTGGCGACATGTTCAATGCCGATTTTGCCTATCATGAGGTGCCCATCGAGCGCGATCCTATCGACCTGGAGGCATATCGCGCCTGCCCCATGCGGTTTACGTGCGTGTGTACCGATATCGAGACGGGCAAGGCCGTCTATCACGACCTGCCTTATGGCGATGAGCGCGATATCGAGTGGATCCGGGCGTCGTCGGCTATTCCTGTGGCGACGCGTCCCGTTGCTATTGACGGACATAAGTATCTGGATGGTGGCGTGGCTGATTCAATTCCCAGTGCTTGGCTGTTTGCACAGGGGTACGACCGCAATATCGTGGTACTCACGCAGCCGGCGGGCTTTGTGAAGCAGCCCAACAGCGTGATGCCCATGCTGCGGCGCGTGTTCCGTCACTACCCGGAGTTTGTCGCAGCGCTTGAGCATCGGCATGAGGTCTACAATGCCACGCTCGATGACTTGGCACGTCGCGAGGCTGCCGGCGAAATCTTTGTGGTGCGGCCGAGCGAATCGGTGAAGGTACCGTCGCTGTGCCGTGAACCGGATGAGCTCGAGCGCATCTACCAGATCGGTCGCCGCGATGCGGAGACGACCTTGCCGGCGTTGGAAGCGTATCTGGCGGGGTAAGGGTCGCATGCGGAAAGCGCATCCCGGAATGGAGGTCCAAACTGGGATGCGCTTTCCATTGCTAAAGATGCGAGGCTGCGGATCAGCTGCTCGGCCTATGCCTATGCCTGCTGCCAGGTATCGACGAGCTCCTTGGCGGCGGCGTAGGGGTCGTCGGCACTGCAGACGGCGCTCACCACAAAGAAGCCATCGACGCCGGTGGCCTTGAGCTGCGGCAAGTCGGCCGTCTTGACGCCGCCGCCCACCACGATGGGCACGGGGCTTGCCGCGTGGAGTGCGGCCAGGTCCTCAAAGCTTTTGGTGATGATGGAGCCGTCGGCTGCGCGTCCGCAATCGCGTTTGGTCTCGGTCTCGTGGAGTGGACCGATGCCCAGGTAATCGACCAGGCTCATGTCGGCGGTCTTGACGTACTCGAGCATCTCCTCACAACGGGCCGAAAGACCCACGATGGCGTCGGGGCCCAGCAGCTTGCGGCAGACCTCGACGGGAATGTCGCTCTGACCCACATGCACGCCGTCGACGGCAATGCCCTGCTCGCGTGCAGCAAGCACGCAGTCCAGGCGGTCGTCGATGAGCAGGGCGACCTGACCGGTCTTGCCGGCCTGCGCGATTGCCTGTGCGGCGTCGCCGGTCAGCGCGATGATCTCGCGGACACTTGCCACCTTGGAGCGCACCTGGATGCAAGTAAAGCCGGCGTCGAGCGCCTGGGCCACCACATCGCCCACGGGGCGTCCCAGCGTGTTTTCGGGGCCGAGTACTAGATAGGCCGAGATATCAAGGTTGTCGCGGATGCTCATCGTGCTTCCTCCTGCTTCTTGATCTGTGCTTCCATGCGCTCGAGCTTGCCGGTCATGGTGTCGGTAAATCCGGGACGAATATCGGCTTTGAGCACGACTTCGGTGCGGATGCCCTTGCTCGCCAACACAAAGGTCGCGTCGCGCACGACCTGCATGACCTCGTCCCAGTCGCCTTCGATCTCGGTAAACATCGAGGTGGTGCGGTTGGGAAGGCCGCTCTCGCGTATGACGCGCACGACCTCGGCGACCTCGGCGGAGAGCTCATCGCCGGTGCCGCACGGGGCGATGGCCACGGCGACGAGCGTGTTCATGCCGGTATTGGTTGCAGGCTCGGACATGGCCTATGCCTCCTCGAGCTCGAGTTGGTTATCGGCAATGTCCTGGGCGGTTGCGCGGTAGAGCTCGTCGATAAAGGCGACCTTAAAGCTTGCCGGGGCATCGGCGACAGCGGCGGCACGCGTGCCGGCCACGTTGTAGGCGGCGGTGCCGCAGACGGCTGCCGTAAACGGGTCGGCGGCGCAGGCGTACACGGCCAGCACGCCGCCCTGCGAGCAGCCGCAGCCGGTGATCTTGGACATGAGCGGGCTGCCGCCGTGGGACTTGGCCACGGTCGTGCCGTCGGTAATCAGGTCGACTTCGCCCGAGACCACCACGGCGCCGCCGGTGTAGCGGGCAAGCGCCACGGCAGCATCGCGGGCGGCATCGACGGTATCGGTGGTATCGACACCGCGTACGCGGCTCAGATCGGCCGCCTCGCCCTCAAGACCCCACAGGCCGGCGAGCGCGATGATCTCGGAGGCGTTGCCGCGCACGATGGCGGGCTTGTACTGCTTGAGCTCGTTTACCAACTGGGTGCGCAGGCTACCGATGCCCAGGCCCACCGGATCGAGCACCCAGGGCTTGCCGGCGTCGTGTGCCGCCTTGGCCGCGCGGGGAATCGTCTGCTCGTAGATGGGGAAGAGCGTGCCCATGTTGAGATAGATGGCGCCGCCGCCGGCAACGAGCGCCTCGCCCTCGTCGGGCAGATAGACCATGGCGGCCGAACCACCCACGGCGAGCTGCGCATTGGCGACAAAGTCGATCGTCACCGTGTTGGTGATGGAGCCGGCCATCGGATTGGTGGCGCGAATCTCCTCCACGGCCTTGACCATATGTTGCTTAAGCTGTTCCGAATCAATCACTGCACATGCCTCCTTGGCATAGAAAAGGGGCGCTGTGCATAGACAGCGCCCCTGTAAAGGCGGCATGCTCCCTACGCCAGCATTAACTGACAGGTTCAAAGGATTGGGCCCCATGCCCTCTCAGCCTTGTGGTTTGCACCGCCGGCACTCCCGCATCGAATCTGTTGTTCCCTATACTAGCGCACCGTTACAATGGTTACGGTGAAAATGACTGGGGGACTCTATGATCAAACTTGTGCTGACCGATATGGACGATACGCTGATTCCGGCTGGACATGACGGCGCCAGTGACTACGCCATCGAGGGCATTCATGCCATGCAGGCGGCTGGTCTGCACTTTGGCCCGGTTTCGGGTCGCCAACCGTCCGCGATGGGCTGGATGTTCAAAAATCGTTCCGAGTGCTTTTCGACCGGTGCGTTCTGCAACGGCCAGGTCATGTTTGTGGACGGCGAGGCCGTAGCCTCGCATGCGACCGATAACGCCGCACTTATGCGCTTGGCTGACTACTTGGAGCAAGAGACCGATGATACGTATCTGAAGGTCTACAGCCTGGGTGATGACTTTTGGGGTAACGATGCCTACTGCGTGACGAGCGATCCCGAGCGCGTGCGTCGCGCCATGGAGTCGGGCGGCAACGCGTGGCTCAAAGGCGAAGAGGCCCCGTGCCGTCCCGTCGTCGATGACGCGCCGGTGTTTAAGGCGAATATTTGGAGCGCCCGTTCACGTGAGGAGCTCGCGGAGCTACGCGAGCGCGTTGCCGTTGAGGTGCCGGAACTCTCGCTCGTGTTTCCCAACAACCGCGTGCGCCTGTTTGACATCCTTCCGGCTGGTTGGGATAAGGGCTGCGCTGCGCTGGAGTTGGCGCGCGCTTTGGGCCTGACGCCCGACGAGGTGGCCGCATTCGGAGATTCCGATAACGACCTGCCCATGATCGACGCCGTTCCCAACTCCGTTGCAGTCGCCAATGCCAACGAGGCTGTCACGGCTGCCGCGCGCTGGCATGTCGGCGCTGCGGCAGACGATGCGGTTGCCGGGGCTCTGCATCAGATTGCCGCCTGCGCCGCGACGGGGGAGATGCCGCCGTTTATGCGTCAGATGGATGCGACGGGTTTCGACGTCACGAACGTCTAGGGAGACAGCCATGAAGCTCCAGCAGCTCAGATATGTCGTCAAAGTTGCCGAATGCGGCAGCATCACCGAAGCCTCGCGCCGGCTCTTTGTGTCGCAGCCTTCGATTACCGCGTCGATTCGCGATCTCGAAAACGAGATGGGTGTGCACATCTTTGAGCGCACTAACAAGGGCGTCGTTGTGTCCGAGGAAGGCGAGACCTTCTTGGGCTATGCGCGCCAGGTACTCGACCAGGCCGACCTGCTCGAGGGCAAGTACAAGGGCGCATCCGAGCAGGTGCCGCACTTTAGTGTGAGCTGCCAGCATTATTCCTTTGCTGTCAACGCGTTTGTCGATGTGATCCGTGAGTTCGATGCCGCGCGCTACGACTTTACCCTGCGCGAGGAGCAAACCCACGAGATTATCGAGGACGTCGCACATATGAAAAGCGAACTGGGCATCCTGTACTTATCCGAGCATAACCGCGAGGTTATCGAGCGCATGCTCGCCGCCAACGAGCTCGTATTCGAGGGACTCTTCTGCGCTACGCCGCATGTCTTCGTGTGCGCCGACCATCCGCTGGCGGGCCGCTCCAGCGTGACGCTTGAGGACTTGGAAGACTACCCGTTTTTGTCTTACGAGCAGGGCAGCTATAACTCGTTCTACTATTCCGAGGAACTGACCTCGACGTTTGAGCGTCGCAAGAATATCCGCGTGCGCGACCGTGCGACGCTGTTCAACCTGGCTATGGGCCTCAACGGTTACACGGTATGCTCAGGCGTGATCAGTCACGAGCTCAACGGCCCCGGCATCATCTCGATTCCGCTCGATGTAGACGAGTACATGGAGATCGGCATCATCACGCGCAAGAACACGACACTTACGCGCTACGGGCAGGCCTATATCGACGCGATTCGCCAGCATATCTAGGCTGCTGTGCTCCGCGCGGGTCAAATTTCTTTATGGCAGTCCAGACTGATATAGGAAACATCTATATCAAACTGATATAAACGTATATTTTACGATGGCCATATGAGCGCTCATACTCTGTCCCAGTAAAGCAACCAATGCAAAGGGAGATATCTATGAGTGCTTTAACCACGCTGGACGCGCCGTTTCGCGCCGATATCGTCGGCAGCTTTCTTCGTCCGCAGGCTGTAAAGGACGCCCGTGCCGCCTATGTCGCGGGTAAACTCGACGCTTCCGGCCTTAAGGCCGTCGAGGACGATGCCATTCGCGATTTGGTGGCAAAGCAGAAGGCCGCCGGCCTGCAGGTCATCACCGATGGTGAGTTTCGCCGCAGCTACTGGCACCTCGATTTTATGTGGGGCCTTAACGGCATTGAACGCCGTACCTCGCGTACGGGTTATATGTTCCACGACGAGGAGACCACAGCCGACACCGCCGTGGTAACCGGCCCCATTAGCGGCGAGAACCATCCGTTCGTCGAGCACTTTAAATTTGTCAAGGCGCTCGAGGGGGAGGGCCAGGTCGCGCGGCAAACCATTCCGGCGCCGATCCAGACGTTCTCCGAAGTCACGCTCGACCGCTGCGACGGCCAGCAGGAGAGCCTGCGCGCTGTCTATAAGACCGATGAGGAACTTGCCGACGCCATCGCAGCCGCTTATCGCACGGTGATCGCCGACCTGTACGCAGCAGGCTGCCGCAACATCCAGTTTGATGACTGCACCTGGGGCATCTACTGCGACACCGATTTTGTCGCCAAAACCGGCATGAGCCCGGTCGACCTGCAAAAGGTAAGCGAGCTGGGCGTGGCGCTCAACAATGCCGCCATCGCGGACAAGCCCGACGATCTGGTCATCAACACGCATGTGTGCCGCGGCAACTACCACTCCACCTATGCCTTCGAGGGCGGCTATGACCCCATCGCGCCGTACCTGTTCGCAAACGAGGATGTCGATGCATTTTACCTGGAGTTCGATACGCCGCGCGCCGGCGGTTTTGAGCCGCTCAAGTACGTTGCCCCGGGCAAGAAGGTCGTGCTGGGCTTGGTAACCACCAAGGCGGCAGAGCTCGAGAACGAGGATGTTATCGTCGAGCGCATCCGTGAAGCCGCAAAGTACGTGCCGCTCGAGAACCTGTATCTGTCGCCTCAGTGCGGCTTTGCCAGCTGCGAGATTGGCAACAAGCTGACCGAGGATGAGCAATGGGCAAAGATCGCGCTGGTCAAGCGCATTGCCGAGCGCGTTTGGAAATAGCGCTAGTGTTTGCAGGTGGCGGCGCGTGCGAGGCATAGTGTATCGCGTACAATGGTTCGGATCGTATCGTTCGGGCAGGTTATCCGATATGCCTGATCGCCCTTCCATTCGAAAGGACATCCATGTCCCAGTCCTCGACGCCCGCCGTCAGCGATGCCATCTACGACGCATCGTCGCTCGGCCGCCCGCGCATGTTCCTGCTCGGCCTACAGCACCTGTTTGCCATGTTTGGCGCCACCGTGCTGGTGCCCGTGCTCACCGGCCTCTCGGTATCGGCAACGCTTTTGTTTGCCGGCTTGGGCACGCTGCTGTTCCACTTCCTGTCGCGCGGTAAGGTGCCGGCATTTTTGGGCTCATCGTTTGCCTTTATTGCCGGTTATGCCGCAATCGCGCCCAACGGCGAGACCGAGCTTTTGCCCTACGCCTGCCTGGGCGTAGCTTGTGCCGGTCTGCTCTATCCGGTGCTGGCGGCGCTCTTCCGCGCGTTTGGCGCCAAGCGTGTCATGCGTTTCTTTCCGCCGGTGGTGACTGGCCCCATCGTCATTTCCATCGGCTTGATCCTGGCAAGTTCCGCTATTGCTAACTGCCAGACCAACTGGCTTGTGGCTGTCATTGGCGTTGCCGTTATCGTCATCTGCAACATCTGGGGCCGTGGCATGGTCAAGATCGTGCCGATTTTGCTGGGCGTTGTGGTGAGCTATGCCGTTGCGGCTGCGCTCGGCGAGGTTGATTTCTCGGGCGTTGCCGCCGCTCCGTGGGTCGGTCTGCCCATCGTGTGGGACAACACCGTGTTTGCACTCTTTGGGCCGCAGTTCGATAGCGGTCTTGCCACGACGGCCATCATCACCATCATGCCGCTGGCCTTCGCGACCATGATCGAGCATATCGGCGATATCTCTGCTATCGGTTCGACTTGCGAGTGCAACTACATTGCCGATCCCGGTCTGCATCGCACGCTGCTCGGCGACGGCCTTGCCACGATTCTGGCTTCGCTCTTTGGCGCTCCGGCCAACACTACGTATGGTGAGAACACCGGCGTGCTCGCCCTGACGCGCGTGTTCGACCCGCGCGTAATTCGAATTGCCGCGTGTTGCGCCATCGTGCTTTCGTTCTGCCCCAAGTTCGCGGCTGTCATTGCGGCCATGCCGGCGTGTGTGATCGGCGGTGTGTCGCTCGTGCTCTACGGCATGATCAGCGCTGTGGGCGTCCGCAACCTCATCGAGAACCAG
Organism: uncultured Collinsella sp.; assembly: GCA_902496845.1. Classification (GTDB taxonomy): domain Bacteria; phylum Actinomycetota; class Coriobacteriia; order Coriobacteriales; family Coriobacteriaceae; genus Collinsella. The sequence goes on along the minus strand of CABVCJ010000019.1, from coordinate 4,772 downwards.
GTCGATTTCCAGAACAACCGCAACGTGCTGGTTGCCGCGCTGGTGCTCGTGCTTTCGCTCGGCATCGCGTACAGCACCGCCGGCGCCATCGTGTTGGAGCTCGGCGGCGTGACGATTTCGCTGTCCGGCATTGCCGTGGGCTCACTGGTGGGCATTGTGCTCAACGCCATCCTGCCGGGTAACGACTTTGAGTTTGATGTCTCCGAGCTTGAGGAGGCTGCTGAGTAGCAGCTGCGTTCAGCTAAAACAAGATATGGTGCCCATGCGTATATGCGTGTGGGCACCATTTTTAATGTGTCAGTATCCAGTGGATGCCGCGGGCCATGCGTAAGTCGGTTTGGGCAAAGTGATTGCCGGGGTTGAGCTCCAGCGTTGTTGGAATGCCGCGCTCGACGAGCAACGCTTCCATCGCGCGTGTGTCGTCGAGTACATGCCGCATCATGCGGTTGGGCGTCTTGGTTTCCTTTTTGCCGAGTGACAGGTAGACGGCTTGCGGGCTGCCGGCAAAAGGGGCCGTGCTGGCACGGTCGACAAAGTCGGGAAACCATAGCGACCCCGATGCGCTCGCGGCGCGGTCAAAGGCGTCGGTTTGCCAGAGGGACCAGAGTGCGAAGAGGCCCGCGAGCGAGTAACCGGCAATGCCGCGCCGGGTGGGCGGCTGAGGAAGCGACGACTCGACCTGGGGGATTATCTGATTCAGCAGCTCATCAAGAAAATCGGCAGCTTGGCCGCCGAAAGGCTCGGCATCGCGTACGGTCCCGTCGCATGCCCAGGGGCTCAGCTCGCGATTCCAATCGAGCCCGCCAATGGTGACGAGGGCGAATGGCGGACAGTCGAGCTCTCGGCAACACTTATAAACCTCGCTGCCGTCGCCCACGACCACAGGAAGGTAGATGACAGGCGCGCTTTCCGTATGATTCGAATAAACGGTTATCTGCTTTTGATGCGCTTCCATGACGGGCTTCTCTCAGTGTTGTGATATCGGCAGCCCCAATTGTCGCACGCCAGCGTATGCCGGTTGGGCTAGACCAAAGACAATCTCGCGCATCCCCTGCGGACGCATATGGAAAACGCCACCGCCGGAGGGGAGCTCGGCGGTGGCGTTGTTAAACGGTGCTGGGGCTCGGGGCCTTCGCGGGAGCTGCCATGTGCGCAGAGGCGTCTAAGAACGCTTACGGCTCGCCATGGTGCCTGCGGCGATAGCGGCTGTTCCCGCAAGGACGGTTGCCACGATGGCCGCACCCGAGGTGTCGCCGGTTGCCGCGAGCACGCCGGTAGTCTTGGCTTTCGTGGTTGAAGCCGCAACGGCCTTGGTCGGCTTTGAGCCCTCAGGCTTGGGGTTCTGCTTGGACTCCGCGGGCTTGCTTTCTGCGGGCTTGGTCTCGTCGGGCTTGGGGTCTTCCGGCTTGGCTACCTCGGGAGGTGCGATGGTCGTACTTTTGGCGACTGCTTTGATATAGAGGGAGTCGACCGTGGCGTCGCCCGTGCCGATGGCTTGGCCTGCCTCGTAGATGCCGTCACGGAGCTTGCGATAGTCAATGATCTTGCCGCCTTCGGGCGTCTGGATGGCGGCGTTCTCAATCTTGATGGTGCCGATTGTCTTGCCGTCAGCGCTCATGGCACGGGCAAAGATTGCCGCTGTATCTCCTTCGGCCGTTACCTTGCTGCGGATGATCGAGATGACTGCGGGTGTGACGCCCTCGCTGGTCTGGGCGATGATGCCGATGTTCTCGCCTTGGGGTTCGCGCCTCGTCTCGCCATCTTGGTTTTCGCTGTAGGGGATGGGGCCGTCGCCGTTCTCGACATAGCGGGCTATGGCCTTGACAACGGAGTCGCTGATGTAGATGTGGCCACCCTTCTCGTTGGGTCGATCGTTTCTGGTGGAGAATGCAGCCGAAACCTCGCCTTCCGCAAACGCGTCCACGGTGGAGCCGTTCTTGACGACGATGTCGTCCTGGTAGGTGAAGAGGGCGTTGGCGCCACCGTATCTGCCTTTACTTGCACGGACCGTCACGTTTGCATGATCGAGGGTGATGCCCTTGTGGGCATAGACGCCATATTCAACACCGTTTACGTTGAGGGAGGCGTTTGTGGCTGCGAGGCTGCCCTTGGCCTCGACGGCAGCGTCTTTCTCGGAGCTTGCCTTGACCTGGCCGCCGTCCGAGATGTTGATATTGCCGCCGCTCCAAAGGGCCTCACCATCGGCTGAGCTTGCCTCGACCGTCCCGCCACCCTTGATGGTGAGGTTCTTGTCGGCTCCAATACCCTTGTCCTTGGTAGCCCTGGCGGTGACGGCTCCGCTGTCGTCAATCGTGATATTGCCGTTTGCCCTGATGCCATCCGATGCACCCGTGGCGTTGACGTTGCCCGAACCTTTGATAGCGAGATCACCTCCGGCATTGATGGCATCAAACCCAGTGCTCGTGGCGTTGACGGATCCGGCTCCGTCGATGTTGATATTACCCGTGGAGAGGATAGCGTCCTCAGTAGATGTCACGCTGAGCGTGCCGCCCTCGTCGCCTTGGATATTGAGCTCGGCATTCTCGTTAGTGCCATGAGAAACGTTGATGCTTTCGATCCATTCGGCAGTGACGATGTTGGTTCCCGAGTAATTCACGTTGAGCTTGCCTGCGGCCTGGATCTCGCCGCCGTTATAGTTGTTGAGCTTCAAGTCGTCGGCGCCGTCCCACGACCAGGTACCGGCCTCGTCGCTCGCCGCGGTGTTGTACTTGTTGCCGCCGACCTTGACCCATTCCGCTGCGAGCGAGACGCTCGGCATGAGCAGCGAGCTCACCGTGAGCGCGCACACGGCGCCCACGACGATGCGGCGCGTCACGCGGCGCCAGCTGCCGTGCGCGAGTCCTATGCGATGGCGAACGTCGGGTTCGGCAACATGGGTTCCGGCGGTAGTGTCATTGCGTTTGGGGGTCGTGAACAAGGCTGCCATGGTTGCTCCCGTTCTCATAGGGCCTATACGACTAGATTCAGCGTATCTGCTGGATGTTGCCGGCGGTAGTGCCGTTTGGAGGGCAAAATGGCCAAAATTGGGGAGAAATAGGCCGCACGCCGGCGCAGGGACCGGCGCTAAAAGAAAAGCGCGGGGCCGCATGGCGACTCCGCGCTTTATTGTTCAGCTTTTGCAGCCTTGCCCTTACGCTACGAAGAAGTAGACGAGGAAGGCAAGGGCCGCGATCCACCCGTCCCGTGCGAAAAAGTGTTTACGAGCGCTTGCGGCTCACCACGGCGCCCGCGGCGATGGCAACTGTTCCCGCAAGGGCGGCTGCCACGATGGCTGCGCTCGAGGCGTCGCCGGTTGCTGCGAGTTTGCCGGCGATCTTGGCTCCCGTGGCTGCAACTGCAACGGTCTTGGTCGTCTTCGTGCCCTCGGACTTGGAACCCTCGGGCTTGGTCTCGCCTGACTTCTCCTCGGGTTTGATCTCCTCGGGAGGCGCGATGACCGTGCTCTTGGCGACAGCTTCGTTATAGGGGGAGTCGATCACAGCGTCGCCCGTGCCGATGGTTTGACCCACCACGTAGAAGATGCCGTCATCGAGTTCTTCCTTGTTGCGATAGCCAATGATCTTGCCGCCTGTGGGCGTCTGGATGGGAGCGCCTTCGATCTCGATGGTGCCGATTGTCTCGCCGTCCGCGCTCACGGCAAGGGCGAAGATTGCCGCCGTGTCTCCCTCAGCTGTGACCTTACTGCGGACAATCGAGATGGTCGCGGGCGTGATGCCCTCCTTGGTCCGGGCAAAGATGCCGATGTTCACGCCCCTATGCTCGGGAATGACCGCGCCGCTTTGGTCGTTGCTGTAGTGATCGGGGCCGTCGCTACCGGACTCGACATAGCGGGCTATAGCCTTGACAACGGAGTCACTAATGTAGATGTGACCACCCGCTTCGTTGGGGTAGTAGTTTCTGGTGGAGATTGCGGTCGAGAGCTGGCCTTCTGCGAACGCATCCACGATCGAGCCGTTCTTGATGACGATGTCGTCCTCGTCGGTGAAGAGGGCGCTGGCTTCATCGTTCCCTGCACTTGCACGGACCGTTACGGTTGCGCCATCGAACGTGATGCCCTTGTAGACATAGATGCCATACCCAACGCCACTTGCGTTGAGGGAAGCGTTCGTGACCGTGAGGCTGTTTTTACCGTCGATGGCGGCGTCTTCCTCGGAGCTTGCCTTGACCTGGCTGCCACCCGAGATCTCGATGTTGCCGTCGGCCCAAATCGCATTGTCTTTGATAGAGCTTGTCTCTACCTTGCCGCCGCCCTTTATGATGAGGTTTTCGTTAGCATCGATACCCTGATCCTCGGTGGCCTTGGCGGTGACGGTTCCGCTGTTGTCGATCGTGATGTTGCCGTCGGCCCTGATGCCATCCGAATCGCCCGTGGCGTTAACGTTTCCCGAGCCCTTGATGGTGACATCGCCCCCGGCATCGATGGCATCGTGCTCGGTGCTCGTGGCGTTGACGGTGCCAGCGCCGTCGATGTTGATGCTGCCGACGGAAGTGATGGCGTCACGAGAAGATGTCACGTTGAGCGTGCTGGACGCTTCGCCCTGAATATTAAGCTCGGCGTTCTCGTTCGCGCCATCCTTAACCTTGATGCCGCGGCCGTCGCCGTTTGACGATGTTGTTGCCCTCGTAGCTCACGTTGAGCTTGCCCGCTGCCTCGATCGCGCCGCCGTCATAGCCGTTGAGCTTCATATCGTCGGCACCGTCCCAGCTCCAGGTGCCGGCCTCGTCGCCTGCCGCGGTGCCGGCGTTGTACT
>CABVCJ010000018.1 GCA_902496845.1 uncultured Collinsella sp. | reverse complement strand
CTAAGCCCCATCGCGCCGAGAGTACTGCGGGGTCAGCCCGTGGGAGGCCAGGGCGCCGCTGACCGGTGGACGGCACCGAGCCGTCAATCGACTTGAAGAAGGGGGAGGCCTCGCGGCCTCCCCCTTTTTTTGCGTTTACACTTCACAATGTCGTTGCATTTCACCTGTAACCCGGTTGGGCTTATGGGTAATGAGCTTTTATTTAAAGACAATAAATCGAATCACAAGTGCAACTGCTATGACCACAATGATCAAAAGCAGGATTGTCAGTCGATGCTGCTTGCGTCGTTTATTTGACGAAACGAAGATTGATTTTCCCTGTTTTGGCGTTTCGAGATAACGAGCCGAATGCGTTAAGGTTTGCTTAGGTCGGGGACCTCTTTGCTGCCGAGTTATGGGCGTTTTTGTCGGGTCGTCATTGATTGCGCTGTTTTTTGATAACGGTGCATCTTTTAGATATACGGGATCGCCCGATGCGACGCCCATATGCTTACGTCCCGTTTGGGCATCCTCGAGCGTTTGATATCGATTTCTCGTCACATATTCGGGCTCTGCATCATTAATGGGCTCTTGCGAGATGTGGGGGCGATGGAACCGTGGCGGCTGCGTGGAAATATCTTCCCCCTGCGTCGGCATAAACATATTGTTCTGGTTTTGGTCGTCCATGATGCCCTTTAGCTCGTTACCAACAACGTGTACGCGCTCATTGTAAGCCCCTTGTTATTTGTAGCTGGGGACATACTCGGTATTTAAGCTCTGGTTCAAAGAACCTTAACCTTCCTAAAACCTGAGTCATACGCACTTAGATATGCTTATAGTACTGGACTCAAAAAACTTTATAGTCGATGTATATATGAGCACTGGGTGGGCATATATAAGAGCGTCAAAAGAAGTCCCAGTCACCTGGAAGATGACTCGGCAGTCCTATAAAGGAGTGGTAAACATGGCAAGCATGGTTCCTTATCGTTCGGTTTTTGGCGTTCGTCCCTCTGCAAGCTCGCTGTTCGATCTGTTTGATGATATGAGCGACCTAGCGAACAGCTCGATTGCCTCTAAGGCGTTCCCCGTTGACGTTGAGGATAAGGGCGATGGCTATGAGGTCAAGGCTTATCTGACCGGCGTCGCCAAGGACGATATCGATGTCGAGCTTAACGAGGGCCGTCTGTCCATTAGCGTGAATGTCGAGGAAGACGAGGAGAACGAGGGCAAGAACTTCCTGCAGAAGGAGTTCAGCTCGTACAGCGCGACGCGTGGCGTGTATCTTAAGGACGCTTCGAGCGAGGGCCTCTCGGCTAAGTACGCTGACGGCATCCTGACCGTTACGGTTCCCAAGATCGTCGAGAAGAAGAACGTTACGAAGATCTCCATCGAATAACTTCGTTGGTGTTCTTCGCTATTAAAAGACAACAAAAGGGGCTGGGAAGCGATTCCCGGCCCCTTTTGCTGTTTAGGACAGTCTATTGAATGGTTGCTGGCCGATACTGGCTTGCGGGGCGTATCGAGAGTTTTCGCGATCCTTGGAGAAGGGTGGCGGAGCTGCCGAGCTCGTCATCCAGGGTTGCGGCCAGAGCTTTGGCATAGCTTTTGACGGTAAGGCTCGGACGATTGTTATCTTGGCTGATATGCATGGCAATGAGCTGTTCGGTGCGATCGGTAACAAGTTCGCGCGCGGCTTCGGCGGCTTGGCCATTGGAGAGGTGTCCCCTTGCAGACAGGATGCGCTCCTGAAGAAAGCGGGGATATTCTCCCTCGCGCAGCATGGTCGCATCGTGGTTGCTTTCGAGCGCGAGGACTCGACAATCTTTGAGGGTGTTCATGGCTTGGCTCGATAGCTCTCCGGTGTCGGTGGCAAAGCCGATGGAATCATCGAGAGCATTGAATCGATAGCCGACTGGATTGATGACATCGTGTGATGTTGAGTAGGTTTGCACGTGGATGCCGGCAATGGAAAGGGTGTCACCGGGATCGAATTCCTCGACAGGCAGATGCGAAAGATTTTCTTTGTTCGAAAGAGTGCCCCTGCTGGCAAAGAGGGGGCCGTGCCAGTGCTTGCACCAGATATCGAGGCCCTTGATGTGATCGCTATGCTCATGAGTAATGAGAAGAGCCGAGACGTTGTCAGCCGAGAGCCCCAGTTCTGCCATGCGCTTTAATGTCTCGCGGCGAGACAGTCCGTCATCGACCATAATGAGCCCCTGCGGGCCCTCGATGAGCGCGCAGTTGCCTTTAGAGCCACTGCCGAGGATATGAAGGTGCAGACGAGACATAAGATTCCAAAGGATACAATGGGTGCGGACGAATAGAGGAGGAAGCAAATGCCTACGGTATCTCAGCATTATGGACACCATGCCGTGCCTGGGGCAGTCGATGAGACCCGGACGAGACAGCAGGCTGCTCCTGTCGTGCTCATGGTATCAGGCGGCGCGGACTCGACGGCACTGCTTCTTATGGCGTGCACATCAAAGCTGGATATCCAAGACGGACGCGGTGTTGCCCCCATCGCGCGCGAGCGACTGCACGTGCTGCATGTGAACCATCATCTGCGCGGCAAGGCGTCCGATGGCGACGAGGCCTTTGTGCGTGAGCTCTGCGCACAATATGGTCTACCGCTGTGTGTTGAGCATGCCTATTTTGATGATGAATCGGGCAATATCGAGGCGGCTGCCCGCGAGGTGCGCTATGCCGCGGCGCGAAGGTATGTTCGCGAGCTCTGCGCCCAGACGGGGGCACCGCGAACGGCGGCTCGTATCTGCACCGCGCACACGTCTTCGGATCGCGCGGAAACGTTTTTGATGAACGCGATTAAGGGTTCGGGGCCCGCTGGTCTATCGAGCATTCCTCGCCGGAGGAATATCGTGGTGCGTCCCTTGCTCGACCTAACTCATGGCGAGCTCGTGGGCTATCTACAGGTACATGGTCAGCCGTGGCGTGAAGACGAGAGCAATGAGGATATCTCGTATCTGCGAAACTACGTGCGCCATCGGGTAATGCCGGTGGTGGCACAGCGTAATGCGAGCGTGTGCAAGACGATTGGCGCCGCCTGTGAGATCTTGGGTGATGAAGATGCGTTTCTATCCCAGCTGTCGGCACGGGCGTTTCGAAGCTGTTTGCGCAAAGAGGCAGCGGGCGCGCTGGTGCTCGATGCCAGGCGCCTTGCTGCGGCCGAGGTGGTAATCGCGCGGCGCATCGTGCGACTGGCGATCAAACGCATCGATCCGGATGCTCGTCCCGAGATGCGACATGTGGAGCGAGTCCTTTCCTGCGTTGCCGAGGGTGCCGGCTCGGTCACGCTTCCGGCGGGGATTGACGCACGCATTGAGTTTGGCATGCTGGCGTTTAAGGCGCCGGTGGCTCGCGAGGGCCTGGTCGCGGACTGGGTTACCGTGCCCGGTCGTTTGCCGTTGGGCGGGGGACGTATGCTGGTCGCAGAGTCGATGGTCGTTGAGCCGGGATGCGACATCGTGCGCCGCGCCCGTGAGCTCGCGGCTGCCGGGGAAGCGACAGCTTTGGTAGACGCGGCTGCCCTGGGTTTTGCCGACAGCGATAGTGAGCGGATCCTGGCGGGCTCGCGTGGCGAGATCCCTGCCGAGGCGCGATTGGCGCGCCTGTGGGTGGACGGTCCCGCACCGGGAGACGTGATGTGCCCGTTAGGGATGAGTGGCCGAAGCAAGAAAGTATCCGACTTGCTAGGTGAGGCTCGCATTCCCGTTTCCGAGCGCGCCGGCGTGCCCATGGTGAGGACGGCCCCGGGGGGTGCCGTGGTGTGGGTCGCCGGAGTTCGCGCGGACGAGCGTTTTAAGTGCACGGCCGCAACGCGCGTGGCATATCTGCTTCGTGTGGTCGATGCGGAATAGCGTCCCACGCCAGCTATTCTGTGCGACGTTGACGGTATTCCCGCGCTGATGGCGTACGGGCTGGAAAATATTCCCCGTGCGCTGCTAGAATGTGAAGTTCGCGTCCATGCGGCGGTGTGTGGGCGATAAGCACAAGAAAGGGTTGTCATGGCTTCTCAACATCCGGATATCGAGAAGGTTCTGTTTACGCAGGAGGATATCGACGGTATCGTCTCTCGCCTGGGCGAGGAGATTACGCGCGACTACGCGGGTAAGGATCTGGTGCTGATCGCGGTCCTACGCGGCGCCGTGGTCTTTATGGGCGACCTGATGCGCAAGATCGAGCTGCCGACCAACATCGATTTCATGGCTGTTTCGAGCTATGGCGACGGTGTGAAGTCCTCGGGTATCGTGCGTATCATTAAGGACCTGGATATCGACATCCGCGGTCGCGACGTGCTGATCGTCGAGGACATTCTGGACTCGGGCCTGACGCTCAAGTATCTGATGAAGAACCTCGAGAGCCGCAAGCCCGCTTCTCTGGAGGTCGCCGCCTTCCTGTGGAAGGACGTTGAGGACCGTACCTCGGCCATCACGCCCAAGTATGTTGGAACCCATTGCCCCGATGCCTTTGTGGTGGGCTACGGCCTCGACTATGCCGAGCGCTATCGTAACCTTCCGTATCTGGGCATTTTGAAACCGGAGGTTTATTCGTAAGATGCCCGACGACCGTAACGATAACAATTCCCAGACTCCCCGGGAGCCTAAGATCCCGGGGGTGCCCGGAGGCAAGAAGCCCACGCGTACGGGCTGGCTGTATTTTATTTTGGCTTGCGCGCTCCTGGGCTACGCCTTCTTTAACATGGGCTCCGGCTTTGCCAATTCCAGCAATACCGTAAAGCTCGCGACGAGCGAGATGGTCAGCGCCATCAAGCAGGATCGCGTCGAAGATCTGACCTATACGGTTCAAGACGGAAGCGTGACGGGTCATTACTGGAAGACGAAGAAGGACAAGGGCGATACGAGCGAGCTCAAGAGCTTCTCCTCGACCTATGTCGGCTCCGATTCGCTTGCCGAGCTTATGGCGGAGCACCCCGATACCAAGTACATCGTCAACACCAACGATCCCGATTTTTGGGGCGACTTGGCGATGAGCGTGCTTCCGACGATCGCCCTGATCGCCATTATGTTCTACTTTATGCGCCAGATGATGGGCGCCAACAACAGGAACATGCAGTTTGGCAAGACCAACGCCAAGACCAACGAGGCCACGCGCCCCAAGGTCAAGTTTGAAGACGTTGCCGGCGTGGACGAGGCAGTCGAGGAGCTCGAGGAGATTCGTGACTTTTTGAGCGATCCGGACCGCTATCGCAAGCTGGGCGCCAAGATCCCGCGCGGCGTGTTGCTGGTGGGCCCTCCGGGCACCGGTAAAACGCTGCTGGCCAAGGCTGTAGCCGGCGAGGCGGGCGTGCCGTTCTTTAGCATCTCGGGTTCCGACTTTGTCGAGATGTTCGTGGGTGTCGGCGCCAGCCGTGTACGTGACCTCTTTAAGGAGGCCAAGTCCCAGGCTCCGTCGATCATCTTCATCGATGAGATCGATGCCGTGGGACGTCAGCGCGGAGCCGGCCTGGGCGGCGGCCACGACGAGCGCGAGCAGACGCTCAACCAGCTGCTGGTCGAGATGGACGGTTTTGAGGAGAGCGAGTCGGTCATCCTGATTGCTGCGACCAACCGTCCTGACATCCTGGATCCGGCATTGTTGCGTCCCGGTCGTTTTGACCGTCAGGTCACGGTCGACCGTCCGGATGTGAAGGGCCGCGAGCAGATCTTGCGCGTGCATGCCGAGAACAAGCCGATGGACGAGGACGTGAAGTTTGAGAAGCTCGCCCAGATGACCGTTGGCTTCACCGGTGCCGATTTGGCAAATCTGCTCAACGAGTCTGCGCTGCTGGCTGCCCGCCGCCATCGTTCCGTGATCTCGATGGACGAGGTCGAGGAATCGATGGAGCGCGTGATTGCCGGACCGCAACGCAAGGGTCGTGTGATGACCGAAGCCGAGCGCACCACGATTGCCTACCATGAGAGCGGCCATGCCCTGGTGGGTCATATCTTGGAGCACTCCGATCCGGTTCATAAGATTTCGATTGTCAGCCGCGGCCAGGCTCTGGGCTACACGTTGCAGCTTCCACAGGAGGATCACTTCCTCAAGACCAAGAACGAGATGCTCGACGAGCTCGCCGTGTTCTTGGGCGGCCGCGTTGCCGAGGAGCTCATGTGCGATGACATCACGTCGGGCGCGAGCAACGACCTGGAGCGCGCGACCAAGATGGCACGCGAGATGGTTACGCGTTTGGGCATGAGCGAGGAGCTGGGCACGCAGGTGTTTGGCGAGGCACAGCATCAGGTGTTCCTTGGTCGCGATTACGCCGATCACCAGGATTACTCCGAGGAGACGGCACGCCGCATCGATATCGAGGTTCAGCGCATCATGCGCGAAGCCCATCGCCGTGCGGTCGAGATTCTGGATGCCCGTCGCGATCAACTCGATCTGATGGCGAAGGTGCTGCTTGAGCGCGAGACCGTCGAGGGCGATGCCGTGAACGCCCTGCTCGACAACGAGTGGGATGCCTACCTTGAGCGCGAGGGCGATATCCTGGCGGCCAAGGAGGAGCGCAATGCCAAGGCGGCCGGCATGCCGACCAAAAAGCGCATGCCTCGTATGAGCGAGGAGGAGCTGGCGGCTGATGCCGCAGCTTTTGCGCAGGCGGCCATGCAGGAGGATGCCGAAGCCGCATCCGATGTTGATGGCGATAGCCATGTCGTCAACGCCGATGCCGACACCGACAAATAGTCCTTCTAACGAAAGCCTCCGCGGGGAAACCTGCGGAGGCCTTTTCTTTTGAGCGATATGGGGCCATCTGTTGATTGGGGACAGACTTAAATGATCGTTTTCACGCATTTAAGTCTGTCCCCAATCAACACCCAATTAACATTGCTGCGGCACTTTGCTCGACTAAAGCGTACAATAGCGCCTATGCGAAAGGGGAACAGATGATCAACGAAACTATGTATGCTCGCGGTGCGGAAAGCTCCATCATCCGTGAGATCTTTAGCTATGGTCTTGAGCGCAAGGCACAGATCGGTGCGGAAAACGTATTCGATTTTTCGCTGGGCAATCCGAGCGTTCCGGCACCCGCTGCTGTGGCGGAGTCCATTAAGAAGGCCCTGGAGCTGCCGAGCGACCAGCTGCACGGCTACACGCCCGCACCGGGCCTGCCGCAATGTCGTGCCGCTGTGGCCGAATCGCTCAACCGCCGCTTTGGCACGAGCTATGAGGGCAAAGATGTCTTTATGACGGTGGGTGCCGCGGCTTCGCTCACCTGCGCGCTCAACGCCGTTACGAATCCGGGCGACGAGGTTATTGTTATCGCCCCGTACTTTCCGGAGTATCGCGTTTGGATTGAGAAGGCCGGCTGCACGTGTGTCGAGGCGCTTGCCAACGAGGACACATTCCAGCTGAGCGTGGATAACGTATTCAAGGCGATCACCGACAAGACGGCAGCCGTCATTATCGACTCGCCCAACAACCCGACCGGTGCCGTATATACGCGCGACACGCTGACGCGACTGGCCAATGTTCTGCGCGAGGCCAACGCTCAGCGCGATCCCGAGAATCCGATTATGCTCATCTCGGATGAGCCGTACCGCGAGATCGTGTACGGTGCCGAGGTGCCTTGGGTGCCCTCGATCTACGAGCACACCATCGTGTGCTACTCGTATTCCAAGTCGCTGTCGCTGCCGGGTGAGCGCGTGGGGTGGATCTTGGTTCCCAACACCAATCCGCAGGCTGCCCGTCTGATGCCGGCCGTTGCCGGTGCCGCCCGTACGCTGGGCTTCGTGTGCGCGCCGGCGCTCTTTCAGCGCGTAATTATCGACTGCATCGATGAGCCGAGTGACGTTGAGGCCTATGCACGCAACCGCACCGCGCTTACCGACGCACTAGCGGAGTATGGCTACACCTATGTTGAGCCGGATGGCGCGTTCTACCTATGGGTGAAAGCATTGGAGCCCGATGCGAATGCGTTTTGCGAGCGCGCAAAGAAGTATGAGTTGCTTGCGGTTCCCTCGGACAGCTTTGGTATGCCGGGTTGGTTCCGCCTGGGCTATTGCGTGAGCTACGAAACGATTGTCAATTCGCTACCCGCTTGGAAACAGTTGGCGGACGAGTATCGTTAAAAGTAAAGCGCTCTGCCTACAATGTTTTACGTGAAACGGGGTTTGGTGTTAAGCCGGACCCCGTTGTCATGGACGTTGTGTCTTTGGGATGGAGTGGTTTTACGACTATCGAAGGCTATGCGTACAATGAATATAAGCGACGGCCGTGACAGATAAGGAGACCTGATGCCCTACCTGCTTTCTTGTGACATTCATACCCATACGATGTTCTCTGCGCATGCATATTCGACCATTGAGGAGAATGTGTACTGGGCGGCAGAGCGTGGTCTGCAGGTGCTCGGATCTGCCGACCATTTGAGCTCTATGGTTACGGCTTGCCCCAATGACCTGCGCAGTTACCAGTTCTTTATCAACCAGGATATCTGGCCGCGCATTTGGAGCGGCGTGCTGGTGCTGCGTGGTGCCGAAGCCGATATCGTTTCGCTGGACGGAAGCCTGTTTGGCGAGGACACTCCTGTCACGCTCGATATTGCCGGCGATTCGTACAGCCGTCAGCATTCGCTGTTCGATTTGGTTACGCGTAATTTGGATTATTTGGTTGCGAGCGTGCATAATCCGCAGATTGCTGAGGGCGCGACGCTGGCCCAGACGACCGAGATGTATATCAATGCCCTGGAGCACCCCAAGGTGTTCATGCTGGGTCACACGGGGCGTTCGGGCGTGCCGTTCGATATCGACGAGGTGCTGTTGGCAGCTAAGGCCAAGCACAAGATTATCGAGATCAACAACCATAGTCTTGAACACGGTGTCGACACTGAGCATTGGGCCGTATGCCGCAAGATTGCCGAGCGCTGCGCCGAGCTGGGCGTGGGCATTGGCGTGTCGACCGATGCCCACATTGGCATGGCCATTGGCAAGCTCGATCACGCGCGCAAGATGCTCGACGAGATTCACTTCCCACTGGATTTGATCGTGACGCGCGACCGCGAGACGCTGCTGTGCGAGATGGCGGCAGCCGGCGTGTGCGATCTGCGCAATGGGATGTAGCGGAGTTTATAAACCAAGCGAAGGGGGCGGCCCAGGCGGGTCGCCCCCTTTCTTGTCCCAAAAATCTACTGAGGTTGGTTAGCGGCGTTCGAGGACCGCTACGGTTTCGGTGTGGTCGGTGTGAGGGAACATGTCGACTGGCGTGATCTTGAGCAGGCGATAGCCTTCGTCGAGGAGCTGGTGCAGGTCGCGCTCTTGGGTCACGGGGTTGCAGCTGATATAGGTGATGCGGCGCGGCTTAAGTGCGCAGGCAGCTTCGAGGAACTCGGGCGTGGAGCCGGCGCGCGGCGGGTCGATGGAAAGAACGTCGACGCGTTCGTTGTTGTCGGCGGCATCCAGGATGTAGTCGGTGGCGTCGTCGGCCATAAACCAAGCGCTGCGGGTGAGGCCGTTGAGCTCGGCATTGCGACGTGCGTCGGCAATGCCCGCCGGGTTGCGCTCAACGCCGAGCAGCATAATGCCGATACCCTTGTTCTGGGCATCTTTAGCTGCGCAAAGACCGATGGTACCGCTGCCACAGTAGGCATCCATGAGCACATCGCCCTGGTGCAAATCCATGCCGTCGATAGCGAGCTGATAGAGCAGCTCGGTCTGTTGCGGGTTGGTCTGATAAAACGCGGTGGGGGAGATGTCGAATTCGCAGCCGAGCAGCTGGTCGCGCATGCATTCGGCGCCATACACGATGCGGGTTTCCTCGCCGAGGATGGCGTTGCCGGGGCGTCCGTTGATGTTTTGGGCGACGGTGACGATGCGCGGATCGAGTGCGGCGACAGCCTCAAAGAACTCCTGCGCATGCGGCAAGTCGCGCTGAGCGGTCACGAGCGTGACCATGATCTGGTCGGTACGCCAACCGCAGCGGACGACGGCATAGCGAAGCAAACCAAGATGCTTGTCCTCGTTAAAGGCGGGAATATGCAACCGCTCAGCTTCGCGTGCGATGCCGTTGAGAATCTGACGAGCGCCCGACGCCTCGACGGGGCATTCGGGTACGGCAACGATCTTGTGCGTGCCGCGCTCAAAGAAACCGCAACGGACAGCGCCCTCCTTACCGGGAGCAAAGGGAGTGGCAGCCTTATGACGAAAGCCACGCGGCGCAGGATATTTACCCGGGTCGCCAAGGGTGACGCCCATACCGCGAATAGGATCGACAGCAATGCTCTCGCGCTTACAAAGCTCGGCAAACAGCTCCTCCATAGCAGCCTGCTTAGCCGCCAACTGCTTTTTATAAGGACGATTGAGCGCCGTGCACCCACCGCAAGATTTCATGATCGAACAGGGAGACTTGGGGTCCACGGCCTTACGCGCAGACGAAACCCGATCTTTATGCGAGCGCTTGGAACGAGTCTGAGGCGCTTTATCCCCGCCTCGACGAGAGTCAGAACGCTTGGTCTTAGCTCTGCTCTTGGTCGGTTTGCTTTTTGCAGCTTTAGAAGACTTGGATTTCGTAGAAGATTTCTCCTCCTTCGACCCCTCAGCCGCCTCGATCAAAGCACGACGAGCCTTACGCTCCGCACGAGATTCTGCCATGAATTAACCCCACTAATTTACAAATTGAAATCTGAAAGCATTGTACCGTGCCAAGCTAGCGGACGATATGCAAGCGTCCATTTCGTGTCAGTGATAAGTCCAACGATGTTTGCTCCCCGCCCATGCCGGGCAAACCCTCCCTTGTACTTTATCAAGGTAGAGTGTATGATTCTGGACGTTACACGACTCACTTTACTTAACTAAAGTGCCATCAAGGGGGAATACCATGAATACCGATATGTCTCGTCGTCAGTTTGTTGGTCTAGCCGGCTCGCTCGCCACGGTGCTTGGCCTTGGTCTTGTCGGTTGCGGCGGTGGCGCCGGCAAGGGCTCCGCTGCTGGCTCTGCCGCGGCCAAGGATGTGAAGGGTGCTGCGGAGTCCAAGAAGCTCGTGGTGGGCTTTGATAAGTCCTATCCTCCGTACGGCTTTGTGGGCGACGATGGTGAGTACACCGGCTTTGATCTCGATCTGGCCAAGGCTGTTGCCGATAAGCAGGACTGGGAGGTCAAATACGAGGCCATCGACTGGGACGCCAAGGATACGCTGCTTAACTCGGGCGCCATCAACTGCATCTGGAACGGCTTTACCATGGAGGGGCGCGAGGATGACTACACGTTCTCTGAGCCGTACATGCTCAACGAGCAAGTGCTCGTGGTCAAGAAGGACGCGGGCATCAAGAGCTGGGACGATCTTGCCGGCAAGACCGTGATTACCCAGACCGATTCCGCTGCGCAGGATGTGCTCGAGGGTGACCAGAAGGATCTGGCGGCGACGTTTGCCACGCTCGACACGATCGGCGAGTACAACACGGCCTTTATGCAGCTCGAGAGCGGCGCGGTCGATGCCGTGGCTTGCGACCTTTCGATTGCCCAGTATCAGCTTGCCGCCAAGCCCGATGCTTATACGCAGCTTGATGAGCCGCTGTCCAGCGAGCACTACGCCGTTGGCTTTAAGAAGGGCGACACCAAGTCGGCCGATGCTGTAGCCGAGTCGCTCAAGGCGCTCTACGAGGACGGCACGGTCAAGGACCTCTGCGATAAATATTCAAGCTATGGTTTGTCTTTCGATAATTGGGTGCTCAAGTAATGTCTATTCAGGTCATGATGCAGATGCTTGGCCAGGGTTTCTTGGTCAGTTTGCAGTTGTTTGTGCTGACGCTGTTGGGGTCGATTCCGCTGGGAATTCCCGTGGCGTTTATGCGCATGAGCAAAATCGCGCCGCTTCGCTGGATTGCGCGCATCTACATTTCGGTCATGCGCGGTACGCCGCTCATGCTGCAGATGTTTGCCATCTACTTTGCCCCGTACTACGTGTTTGGCATTTCGCTCACGCCCGATTCCAAGTGGACGGCGTGCGTCGTGGCGTTCATCATCAACTACGCCGGTTACTTTGCCGAGATCTATCGCTCGGGCTTGCAGTCCATTCCGCGCGGTCAATACGAGGCCGCCGAGGTGCTGGGCTATTCGCGCGTGCAGACGTTTCTGTATATCGTGATGCCGCAGGTCGCCAAGCGTATTCTGCCGGCGATGGGCAACGAGATTATCACGCTGGTCAAGGACACGTCGCTGGCGTTTGCCATTGGCGTGGGTGAGATGTTCTCGACGGCCAAGGCGCTGGTCGCCTCGCAGGTGAGTATGGTGCCGTTTGCGATCGCGGCGCTGATTTACTGGGTCTTTAACTTTGTGGTCGAGATGCTGCTGGGCGCCGCCGAAAAGAAGCTGGACTATTATCATGACTAACTCAGTGATGAAAATCGAAAACGCACGTAAGGCGTTTGGCGGCAAAGAGGTGCTCAAGGATATCTCGCTTGAGGTGAAGCGTGGCGAGGTCGTGGCGATTATCGGGCCTTCGGGTGGCGGCAAGTCCACGCTGCTGCGGTGTGCCACGCTGCTCGAGACACTCGACGGAGGCTCGCTCTCGTTTGGTGACCTTGCCGTTGCGACGGATGCGGGTTCGGGCGCGGTCTATGCGAAGGGCGATGTGCGCAAGCAGGCGCGCTCGCGATTCGGTCTGGTGTTCCAAAATTACAACCTGTTCCCGCACTATACCGTGATGAAAAACATCATCGACGCGCCGATCCGCGTGCTTAAGCGCCCGCGCGAGCAGGCGGAAGCTCGTGCGGGCGAGTTGATCGCGCAGATGGGGCTTACGGGCAACGAGAACAAGGTGCCATGTGAGCTTTCGGGTGGCCAGCAACAGCGTGTGAGTATCGCCCGCGCCTTGGCGCTCGATCCGGAGATCCTGTTCTTTGACGAGCCGACCTCGGCACTCGATCCCGAGCTGACGGCCGAGGTGCTGCGTGTCATTAAAGACCTTGCCGCGCAGAATATGACGATGGTAATCGTGACCCACGCGATGCAGTTTGCGCGCGATGTTGCCGACCGCGTGGTCTTTATGGATGGCGGCCGCATTGTCGAGGAGGGCCCTGCCGAGCAGGTCATCGACCATCCGCGTGAGCAGCGCACCCGTGAGTTCTTGAGCCGTATCGAGGGATAGGCTCAGGTATTTACTCAACTATTAATTGAGGCGAAGCCGTCGCAGGTCTTACGGTCTGTGGCGGCTTTTTGTTTGCATCGACGGGGTTCAATAATCGCCTCACAAGCTTGTCTCTTCCTCTCGCCGCCTGTATTCATACGTGCGCCGAAAGGTATGCATGGACGGCCGCCCGTGAGGGTAGGGTGGTGGCATAGGACATTTGGAGGGTGAGTCGGCTCGGTTGCCGACCATGCTGCTCCCGGGATGGCACCGACCGCGAACTCTCCCCGTTGGCGTCGCGCATTGCGCGCGGCCCTGCAAGGAGGTCATCATGGGTGCTCCCAAGACCGGCAATGTAAGGAACGTGGTGCTCGTAGGCCAAGGCGGGGTGGGCAAGACTTCACTCGCCGAGGCCATGCTCCACCTTTCCGGCAAGACCGCCCGCCTGGGCGGCCACGACGGTACCAAGCCCACGCTCGACTATGACCCTGAAGAGGTCAAGCGTTCATTCTCCATCTCGACGACCATCGCGCCGATCGACTGGAAGGGCGCGCGCATCAATGTGCTCGATGCCCCGTGCTACCCCGATTTTATCGGCGACGCCTTTGCCGCGATGAGTGTTTGCGAGACGGCTCTGTTTGTGGTCGACGCCGAGGCCGGCCCGCAGCCTACGACGGTTAAGCTCTGGTATGCCGCCGAGGACCTGCGCCTGGCGCGTGCGGTGTTCGTAAACCGCCTGTCGCGCTCCGAGGCCAGCTTTGCGACCACGATGGACCTGCTGCAGGAGCGCTTTGGCACGCGACTGGGCGCCGTGACCCTTCCCTGGGGCGAGGGCGAGGACTTTGATGGCATCATCGACCTGGTGCGCATGAAGGCGCGCCATTGCAACGGCGCCGAAGCCGTTGAGTCGGAGATTCCCGAGGAGTATCGTGCCCAGGCCGAGGAGGCCCATGACCATCTGTGCGAGCTGGTGGCCGAGGCTGACGACGAACTGATGATGAAGTACTTGGAAGGCGAGGAGACGCTGACGCAGGAGGAGCTTGAGGGCTTGCTGTCGAAGGCGATTGCCGAGCGCATCTTTGTGCCGGTCTTTGCGGGCGATTGCATTAAGGAGCAGGGCGTCAACTCGCTGATGGACGACATCGCCACGTACTTCCCGGCGCCGACGGACTACGGCGAGATGCCGCTCATCGACGGTGATTCGCTCAAGATTTCGAGCGACGATGACCGTCCGGTGGCGTTTGTGTTTAAGACGCTGGCCGATCCGCAGCAGGGTCGCATCAGCTTTATCAAGGTGCTGACGGGTACGCTTGAGCCGGGTCTTGAGCTGATCAACGCGCGTACCCGCAAGAGCGATCGTCTGGCTCACCTGTATGTGATGTGCGGCCGCGACATGACCGAGGTCGGTCACGCCTATGCCGGCGACATCATCGTGGCGCCCAAGCTGGCGGCCGAGACGGGCGATACGCTCTCCATTACCGGTAAGGTCGAGGCTGCGGCGTTTAAGTTCCCCAACTCGCAGTACCGCATTGCCATCGAGGCCGAGAACCGTGGCGACGAAGAGAAGCTCTATACGTTTATCGAGAAGGCGTGCAAGGCTGATCCGACCATGAGCATCGATCGTGACGAGGAGACGGGCCAGACTATCATCTCCGCCGTTGGTGAGGCGCAGGTTTCGGTGCTGCTCAACCGTTTGGAGGATCGCACCAAGGTCGTGGCCAAGAGCGTGCCGATCCGCATTCCGTATCGCGAGACCATCCGCCGCACGGCGAGCGCCCAGGGTCGCCACAAGAAGCAGACCGGTGGCGCCGGTCAGTACGGCGACTGCTGGCTGCGCGTGGAGCCGCTTATTGGGCCCGACGGCACGAGCGACGGCTACGAGTTTGTGGATGAGGTCGTGGGCGGCCGCATTCCGCGCTCGCTGATCCCCGCCGTGGACAAGGGCGTCCAGGAGACCATGAAGGACGGTATTATTGCCGGCTACCCGCTCACGGGCATTCGCGTGGCTGTGTACGACGGCTCGTATCACAGCGTCGACTCCAACGAGATGGCGTTCCGCGCGGCGGCTCGCATCGGCCTGCGCAAGGCATGCGCCGATGCCGACCCGGTGGTGCTGGAGCCCATCGAGGAAATCACGGTGACTATTCCCGAGAGCTACGCCGGCGCCGTGATGGGTGACATCTCGGCATCGCGCGGTCGCGTGACGGGCATGGAGACCGATGAACGCGGCGACACCGTGGTCATCGCCCAGGCACCTCTCGCCGAGCTGACGGATTACTCGACGCGCCTGCGCTCTATCACGCGCGGCACGGGTGACTTTACCATGAAGCCCGCTGGCTATGAGCAGGTTCCCTATGACGTTCAGGCCAAGCTGGTCGAGCGCTATGAGGAGGGTCGCGCCAAGTAGCGTGTGGCGTTGCCTGCAACATATATGCCGATGCAAGGACCGCTCTGGGTAACCCAGGGCGGCCCTTTTTGATCCCTGGGGGACGGAGGAAAACAGATCATCTTTGGGTTACGGGTGGCGCGGTCGGCACTAGTCTCCGGATGCCTGGTTGCGACCGGTGGCGTAGTCGATCTGCACGTGCGGCTGCAGGTTGTAGCAATATACGTGGAAGCAGAGGGTCTTGCCGTGGTCCTCGACCGATTGCGCCTCAAGGCACACGCCACGGCAGACAAGTTCCTCTTCGTTATACATGGGCGTGACGCGGTAGAGCACATGGTTGCCCGTGTCGCGGATGTAGCCGAGAATCTGCTCTTCAAACGGCAGCATGCCCGTCTCGTTGAGATAACGCGTGCCGGTGAGGAGATTCTTGCGGTTGGCGTTTTCGCCGCAGAGCGACCAGGCGATGAGGTGACAGCGGTTGTAGAGGCTCTGGCCCGGAATAAAGTCGTAGCGCTGCTGGCGCCATCCAGCGGGATGGATACGCGAGATATCGCCGCGCTCGCCTTGACCGAGTGATTCGGGGCCCACGCAGGCAAGCGCTTTGCGGGTGCGGCCCAGGCTGTCGAGCTTGGAGAACTTCTTAAAGCAACCCTCTTCTGTAGCGCGCTCGTATTCATCGAGTGTGAATGATGGCGTGCCGAGCGGGTGCGTGCTGTCGGCGCGAAGGGCAACATAGGGGTTGCCGGCGTAGTCGGGAATGCTGCTGAGATAAACACCGCGGGCGCGGTTGAGGTCGGGGTTTTCGACCTCGTCGATGGGGGTGGCGGCGCTGTCCGCGGAAGCGCCGTCGCCGGTGTCGGTTGCGGCGGAATCGGAGCCATCGCCAGAGTCTTGGCTATTTTGAGAGTCCGAGGAGCTCGCTGTTCCCGATTCGAGTCGGGCAACCAGGTCCGCCTCGTCGTCGGTGCGGCTGGGACTCTCGTCTTGCTTCTCGGCCAGAGCCGCTGCCTGCTCATCGCTTTGCGGCGACAACAGCTTGGGCGCCCCGTCGAGCGACCCTGTGAACAGCGCAAACCCCAGCACCACGGCGGTGCCGATGGAAAGTACTTGCTTGTAGGCGGACTTGCGCGACATGGAGGCTCCTGGATGGACGGTTGGGAATCTACCAGTCTAGCAGGAGCCGGCAGGGGCCGTTCTGTCGAACAAATACTTAAGATTTGAGACAAACGCTACTGATTCATTTGTCCCGCGGTCTAGATCGAGGTGGAGTCGAGCCAGTTGAGCTTGCACTCGAGAATGCGCTGCTCGCCGGGTTCGCTGCTTCCGTCAAGTAGGGCGAGCAGCATCTCGGCTGCTTCGCGACCTTCTTGGTCGACGGGCTCGATGATGGTGGAGACGGTCGGTGTGGTGAGATTAGTCCAGTCTTCGCAGTTGAGTCCCAAAAGGCCGATTTGCTGCGGAAGCAGATGGGCCATTGGCTGGAGGGCCTTGTAGACACGGGGAAGTGCCCACTGATTTTGCACGAAGATAAGGGTTCGCTTGGCGGGATTGAACTTGAATTTAAAGTATTCGGTGAGCTCGTTGATTGACGGCTTGTTGTGATCGATGGGAATCGCTTTGTAGAGCTGCCCGTTCGCTGCCAGCGCCTCGGCATACCCCTGAAAACGCTCCATGCGGGTGCGCATTTCGGTCATGTTGGCGGCAATGGAAAAGAAATCTTCGTAGCCGGCGTCGAGGAGTGCCTGTGTGGCGTTGTACACGCCGTCGTAAAGGTTGGTTTTGATCCAGCTGGTACCTGGGCTATAGATGGCCGCATCGAAAAAGACGACCGGCTTGCCGGCGCGTCTAATGCGGTCATGCACGGCTTTGAAGTTTGCCGTGGGCTGGATGATAAAGCCATCGACGCCCAGCGAGAGCATCTTGTCGACGTACATGAGCTCGGTCTCGGGGTTAAAGTTGCTCGTGCAAACGACCGTCTGGTAGCCCGCGGGGAGCATGACCTGCTCCATGCCATTGAGAACGAGCCCCGCCCATTTGTTGGTGTTATCCAAAATGATGATGGCAATGACGTGGGTTTGCTTGCCGGTGAGCGTCTGCGCTTGGGCGTTGGGAACGTATCCGAGTTCCTTAATGACGCGCGCGATTTTGTTCTGCGTCTTCTCGCTAAGCTTTTCTCGTTTGTCGTTGAGGTAATACGAGACGCTTGCCGTCGAGGTTCCCGCCTCTCGAGCGACGTCTGCGATCGTAACGCGCTGTTTTGCCACAGCGACTCCTTCCGACAGATGAGCATTTTCCAACATGATGACTTTGAGTCTTGGTGAAGGATACGCTTCGGTGAGCGGCTTTTTCCTTTCATATGAGTATGCAACAAATGCGGCATACGGGTGGGGTCGAAATTTGTGACCGGCATGCGCATCTGCCGTCTACCGAGAAAATCAAATACTTCTTGACTTTTGAAATCGAGGGCAAAATCGCAGGATTCATTTTTGGTTAAACGCATAACTAAATCGCATAACCAACGCTCTGACCTGCGCGTTTACCGAAATAAGCTGGCATTAAGAAAAACGAGCACCTATATTGTTCTTGTCGAAAAGACAGCAAGTCCAAACGGCAGGGGATGCTCCGGAGGCCTCCGCAAACGGTGTCTTGCGCACGCAACTCTATGAAAAGAGGGAAGCAATGAAGATCGTAGGCGTTGCCGCCTGTACTGTGGGTATCGCCCACACGTATATGGCCCAGAAGGCGATTCAGGATGAATGCGCCGCCCGTGGCATCGAGTGCAAGGTCGAGGCTCAGGGTGGCCTGGGTATCGAGAATGAGCTCACGCAGGAAGACGTGGACTCCGCCGACCTGGTCCTGGAGTCCGTCGACG
Source organism: uncultured Collinsella sp. (assembly GCA_902496845.1). Taxonomy (GTDB): domain Bacteria; phylum Actinomycetota; class Coriobacteriia; order Coriobacteriales; family Coriobacteriaceae; genus Collinsella. The sequence goes on along the minus strand of CABVCJ010000018.1, from coordinate 14,915 downwards.
TGGGTGTCGAGAACGAGGACCGTTTTGAGCAGAAGATGGCCGAGGGCAAGTTCCTGAAGGTCGGCACCTCGGATGTAATCGCCGATCCGGTAAAGATCATCGACCAGGCCATTGAGATCATCAAGGCGACGGGTGGCGCCGTTGACGCGCCCAAGGCCGAGGCCAAGGCAGAGAAGAAGGCCGTCTCCGCTGCCCCGCAGGCCCCGACACCGGCGTCCAAGCAGTCTATCTTTGCCGATCCTGGCAAGACGCTGCTCAATGCATTCAATACCGGCGTTTCCTATTTTATCCCCATCGTCGTTATCGGCGGCGTGTTTCTTGCCTTCTCGCTGGCATCCGGTACCGCCGGCGCCAACGGCATGGAGGTTACGAACCCGCTGATGGTGAGCCTTAACACCATCGGCATGGCCGGCATCTCCATGATGATCCCGGTGCTTGCGGCATACATCTCCTACTCGATGGCCGGCAAGCCCGCGCTCGCCCCCGGTTTTGTCCTGGGCTACCTGGTCAACAACGCAGTCGTTACCCCTAACGGCAACAGCGTTTCGACCGGCTTCTTGGGCGCCATGATCATGGCGGTCATCTGCGGCTACTTTGTCCGCTGGATGAAGACCTGGAAGGTCAACAACACCATCCAGACCATCATGCCCATCCTGATCATCCCGATTCTGACCTCGCTTGTCCTGGGCATGGCCTATATCTACATCCTGGCCACGCCGCTTGGCTTTGTGATGGACTGGCTCACCGGCGTGCTCGGCAGCCTGCAGGGCGGTTCCGCAGTTGTCCTGGGTCTGGTCATTGGCGTTATGACCGCCTTCGATATGGGTGGCCCCATCAACAAGACCGCCTCGACCTTCACCATGGCCATCATGGCCTCCGGCATCTATGGCCCCAACGGCATGTTCCGCGTCGCCGTCGCCATTCCCCCGATTGCCTGCGGCCTTGCTGCGCTCATCGCCAAGAACAAGTTCGATGACGCCGATCGCCAGATGGGTATCTCCGCACTGTTCATGGGCTGCATCGGCATTACCGAGGGCGCTATCCCCTTCGCGGTCAAGGACCTTGGCCACACCCTGCCCGGCATCTGCATCGGCTCTGCCGTGGGCGCGGCGCTCGCCGCCTTCCAGGGTATCGACTGCTACGTCCCGCACGGTGGCTTTATCGTCGCCCTTGCCACCAACAACGTCGCGCTGTTCTGCCTGGACATCGTGATTGGCGCCGTGGTCGCCGCTGCAATCCTGATTGCCATGAAGCCCACGCTCGACAAGCAGGCCAAGTAAACCTTTAAGGACTCCGGTTGTGCGGAGGGATGGATTTGACTCCGCACAACCGCCCCTACACAACAAAATCCATCCGTACTGATAGGGCCCACATCTGGGTCCCAGGGAACTTTTGTCAAAAATCCTCTGGAGAAGGAGAACAAAATGTCCAACCTCACCATCCGCCAGGCCGTTCAGGGCATGCTCAAACTGCAGGATAGCGGCGATCACGCAACCATGGTCGGCATTGGCCCCATGAGCCCCAACCTGATTCAGGCCGTGTTCGAGCTTGCCAAGGACGAGGATTTCCCGCCCATGTTTATCGCCAGCCGCAACCAGGTCGATATGGACGAGATGGGCGCCGGCTACGTCAACGGTTGGGACCAGACGCGCTTTGCCGCCGACATCAAGAAGGTCGCCGACGAGGTGGGTTACACCGGTCCGTACTACCTGTGCCGAGATCACGGCGGTCCGTGGCAGCGCGACGAGGAGCGTAACGCCCACCTGCCCGAGGACGAGGCCATGGAGCTCGCCCGCAAGTCCTTCGTCGCCGACATGGAGGCAGGCTTTGACCTGCTGATGGTCGACCCCACCAAGGATCCCTATCAGATCGGCAAGGTTATTCCGCTCGACGTGGTGCTTCGCCGCACGATCGATCTTATCGACTACCTTGAGCAGTACCGTCGCGAGCATAACCTGCCCGAGGTCGCCTATGAGGTCGGTACCGAGGAGACCAATGGCGGCTTGACCTCTACCGATAAGTACGAGGAGTTCATTTCTCAGCTGCAGCCCGAGCTCGAGAAGCGCGGCTGCCCCATGCCCACCTTTATCGTCGGCCAGACCGGCACCCTTACCCGCTGGACGGAGCAGGTCGGTCACTACAACTTCAAGAACGCCCGCGAGCTTGCCGATATGGCCAAGCGCTATGGCGTGGGCCTGAAGGAGCACAACGCCGACTATCTGGACGACGCGACGCTGCTCGAGCACATCCCGGCACACGTGACCGCCTCCAACGTCGCTCCGCAGTATGGCACCGAGGAGACCCGCGCCTACCTCAAGCTCTGCGCCACCGAGCAGATCCTGGTCGACAACGGTCTGTGCGATGACCCCTCCGACCTGTATCACACGCTGCTGGTCAAGGCTATCAAGACCGAGCGCTGGCGCAAGTGGATGACTGGCGACGACGTCAACCTGCAGGTCGATGACATCCTTGCCGACGATGAGCTCAGCCTGAAGATCCTGGATGTCTCCGGCCACTATGCGTTCAACGATCCCGAGGTCAAGGAGCAGGTCGAGAAGCTCTATCGCAACCTCGCTGCCCAGGACATCGACGGCAAGCGCTTTGTGATCGAGCACATCAAGCGCCCGATCAAGCAGTACGTCGTCGGTCTTAACCTCAAGGGCGTCACGACCCGCATCGAGAAGGCTCTCGAGGACTAAGTAGCTTTTCCTACACGACGCCGGGCCTGGGGCATGTCCCAGCCGCAGGCCCGGCACATAGGACAAAGGGACATCCCCTTTGTCCTATTTTTTGAGTTTTGGATTCCTTCGAAGGAGTTTGCACCATGAAGTTCTTTATCGATACTGCCAATCTGGACGAGATCGCCGAGGCCAAGAGCTGGGGCTGCCTGGCCGGTGTTACCACCAACCCGTCCCTGTACGCCAAGACCGGCGGCAAGCTTGCCGACTTTGAGCCGCATATGCTCAAGATTGCCGAGCTCTGCGAGGGCCTGCCCGTTTCCGCCGAGTCTACCGCTACCACTGCCGAGGGTATGATCGAGGAGGGCAAGCGCCTTGCCGCCCTCGCCCCCAACATCGTGGTCAAGCTTCCCGTGTGCGAGGCCGGCCTTGCCGCCTGCCGTGCACTGGCCGATGCTGGCGTGCGCGTCAACATGACGCTCGTCTTCTCGCCGACGCAGGCCCTTATGGCCGCCAATGCCGGTGCTCGCTACATCAGCCCGTTTGTCGGTCGTTTCGATGACATCGCCGAGGACGGTATCTCGCAGCTCGACAACGTCGTGACCTGCATTAAGAACTACGACTGGACGGGCAAGAACGTCGACGACACCGTCGAGATCATCACCGCCTCGGTTCGTACGCCCAACCACGTGACCCAGGCCGCGCTACTCGGTGCCGATATTGCGACCGTGCCCATGGCCGCTCTCAAGAAGTGCCTGCATCATCCGCTGACCGACCAGGGCCTCGCCTCTTTTGAGGCTGACTGGCAGAAGGTCGTCGCTCAGGCTTAACGAGTGGATTGCCCCGGCATCGCGTCATCCGGTGCCGGGGTTGTTCTCAAGAGAGGAATTCGTATGACCAACCAGGAGCTGGCGAAGGTCGCCAATGAGGTCAGGAAGGGTGTCGTGACTGCGGTTCACGCGGCCAAGTCGGGACACCCGGGTGGATCGCTCGGTGCTGCCGACATCATGACGTATCTGTACTTTGAGGAAATGAATATCGATCCTGCCGACCCTCACAAGGCCGATCGCGATCGCTTTGTGCTCTCCAAGGGTCACGCGGCGCCGGGCCTGTATTCGGTGTTGGCAAATCGCGGCTATTTTCCCGTCGAAGAGCTCGAGACGCTCCGTCATATTGGCAGCCGACTGCAGGGCCATCCCAACATGAACGACGCCCCTGGCATCGATATGTCCACCGGATCGCTCGGTCAGGGCATCTCTGCTGCAGTTGGAATGGCGCTTGCCGCTAAGCACTGGGGCGACGGCTACCGTGTCTACACGTTGCTGGGCGACGGTGAGTGCGAGGAAGGCCAGGTGTGGGAGGCGGCCATGTTCGCCGGCAACCATGCGCTCGACAATCTTGTTGCCGTCGTCGACCACAACGGCTTGCAGATTGACGGCACGATCGATGAAGTCAACTCGGCCATGCCGCTCGCTGACAAGTTCCGCGCCTTTAAGTGGCATGTGATCGAGCTCGCCGACGGTAACGACATGGCGCAGATTGCCGCCGCCTTTGCCGAGGCCCGCAAAGTGAGCGACTCGCCCGTGGCCATTATCGCCGAGACGGTGAAGGGCAAGGGCGTCTCCTTTATGGAAAACCAGGTGGGCTGGCACGGCAAGGCACCCAACGATGAACAGTTTGAGCAGGCCATGGCCGAGCTCGCAGCAGCAGGGGAGGAGCTCTAATGGCAGACGTCAAGAAAGTCGCCACGCGCGTTAGCTATGGCGAGGCACTTGTCGAGCTGGGCAATGAGCGCGATGACTTTGTGGTTCTCGATGCCGACCTGGCCGCCGCCACGCAGACCGGTAAGTTTAAGGCTGCGCACCCTGAGCGCTTCTACGACGCCGGCATTGCCGAGAGCAACCTGATGGGTCTTGCCGCCGGCATCGCGACCACGGGCCGCGTTGCTTTTGCGAGCACCTTTGCGATGTTTGCCGCCGGTCGCGCCTACGAGCAGGTCCGCAATTCCATCGGCTACCCGCACCTCAACGTCAAGATTGGCGCTACTCATGCCGGCATTTCGGTGGGCGAGGACGGCGCCACGCACCAGTGCTGCGAGGATATCGCACTCATGCGCACGATTCCGGGTATGACGGTGGTCGTTCCCGCCGACGACGTCGAGGCTCGTGCCTGTGTGCGCGCCGCCTATGAGTTTGAGGGCCCGGTTTACATGCGCTTCGGCCGCCTGGCAACACCGGTCATCAACGACTGCGAGGACTATGAGTTCAAGATTGGTCGCGGCGTGGTCGTGCGCGAGGGGTCCGATGTGACCATCATCGCTTGTGGCCTTATGGTCGCCGAGGCGCTTGAGGCTGCCGAGGCGCTCGCTGCCGATGGCATCGATGCCGAGGTCATCAACATGCATACGATCAAGCCGCTCGACGAACGCCTGGTTGTAGCCAGCGCCAAGAAGACCGGTCGCGTGGTCACTGCCGAGGAGCATTCGATTATCGGCGGTCTTGGCGAGGCCGTTGCCTCGGTGCTAGCGGAGCAGTATCCGGTGCCGATGCGTCGCGTCGGCGTGCGCGATGTGTATGGCGAGTCCGGCCCTGCGGTCGATTTGCTGCACAAGTACGGTTTGGACGCCGACGGCATCGAAGCTGCGGTCAGGTCTGTGTTGTAAGGAAGGTTTCCATGGGATTTGTATCTGCCAACCAAGTGACGATAGGGTATACCGCCGCCTCGCGCGAGGATGCCCTGCATTATTTGTCCGATCAGGCCGTCGAGCTCGGCTTTGCTGACGACGCATCTGCCGTAGAGACTGCCTTCATGGCTCGCGAGAACGAGGCCGAGACTGGCCTTGTCGCCGGTTTTGCCGTTCCACATGCCAAAAGCGATGCTATCCACACGCCGGGCGTTGCCGTGCTTAAGCTGGTCGAGCCCGTTGAATGGCCGAGCTTCGATGGTGTGCCCGTCGATGTTGCGCTCGCGCTGTACGTGCCTGCCGGCGAGGCAGGAACCACGCACCTGCGCTTGCTCTCCAAGGCTGCCGTGATGCTGATGGACGCCGGCTTCCGTGACAAGGTGCGCGCGAGCACCAATCCCGTTGAGATTGCGGAGCTCATCAATAGCGGACTCGAAGACTAGAACGGTCATCCCGTTCAATCAATTGATCCTTCTCCAAGGAAAAGGGCCGCGACGCCGTATGGGTGTCACGGCCCTATTTGCGTTTCCCCAGATAAAACCTGCCAAAATAAACCTGTCCCTTTTTGGCAGGTTACTGATTCATGGCACCGTGGATGTAGGGGGTGACCTCAGGGGAGATATGGTCGCAGCCCAGCTCGCGCAGCGCGGACTCGATAACGGCGGGCAGCGGGGTCTTGCCCTTGTCGTCGACGGCGGCACCGCCGAGGGTGGCAATCTTGGCGACATCTGCGGGTGCGGCCTCGATATGCATGCAGCCGCCGACCAGGCGCGCGCGTACCTGTGCCAGATCAAGATCGTGCAGGTAATCCTCGCAGGCGCGAATCAGGGAGACCTTCTCGCGCGTAAGCTCCTCGCCCGTGGGGACGCGCGTGGCAAGACATGCTCCCGCCGGCAGGTTCCAAACGGGATAACCCCATGCGCGCAGCAGCTCGCGCTCTTCGTCCTTGGTAAAGCCGACCTCCATAAGGGGTGAGCGTACGCCGAGCTCTTCTGCCGCACGCATGCCGGGGCGGTAGTCACCGCGATCGCTTGCATTGCTGCCATCGATGACGGTGGGAAAGCCGAGCGACTTGGCGTGGTTGACGATGGCGGTAAAGCCAGCGTGCTTGCAGTGGTAGCAGCGATTGGCATCGTTGCAGGCTACTTGGGGGAGCTGCAACTGATCGACCGAAAGATTGAGCACGGGGAGCTTAAAATGCGCCCCTTCATTGGCTTGTCCATCAACGGACTGCTCAAACGAAGCCTGCTCGGGCGTGCCGATGAGCGGCGTGGTGAGATGGACGAGGAGGGTATTGGTAGGCATGATGCGGGCGCATACGGCGGCCAAAAAGCTGCTGTCAACGCCGCCGGAAAACCCGATAGCCACGCGCCCGTATGCCAAAAGCAGCTGTTCGAGCGCCGATAGCTTGTCTTGAAGCTCCTCTGCGGGTGCCGTGGTGTCTAAAATCATGAAACGTTCCTTATCGTTGAGTACTCGATCGAAAACTATAATCCTAATGCGTTACTTGCCATAAGACTTCTATCTGTGTAACGAAAGTGCAATATGGTATATACGTTATATACAAGTTGCCAAATGCGGTAGAGTTGCAGCAACGCGACAGCGAGAGTCGATGGGGGACCGATATGATCAAGGCTGTTATTTTTGACATGGATGGAACGCTGGTCGATACCGAGCGTTTGGGGATTAAGGCCTGGAAGGCAGGCGCCGCTGAGCTTGGGCTCGCGATTGATGATGCGCTGATCCATCAGTTTATCGGCCGCACGCTGCCCGATGTTATGGACATCCTTGATGAGCATTACGGCAGCCATGAAACCACCGAGGCGATCTATCGTCGCCACAAGGAGATTCGCGACGAGATGGTCAAGACCGAACTGGAACTTAAGGCCGGTGCCGCCGAGTGCCTAGACGAGCTGCTGGCTGCGGGCTATCACGTGGGTCTAGCGACGTCGTCGCGCCTCGTTACGGCCGAGCGCAACCTTAAGATGGTCGGTCTTTTTGGCAAGTTTGAAACGGTAACGTGTGGCGAGGACGTCGTGCACGGCAAGCCCGACCCCGAGATGTATCTGCTCGCCCGCGAGCGCGCGGGCTTTGCTCCCGAGGAATGTGCCGTGGTCGAGGATTCGCGCAACGGCTGCGTCTCGGGCATCACGGCCGGATGCCATGTCTTCGCCGTCCCCGATATCGTGCCGCTGCCGCAGGACGTGGTGGATGGCTGCGAGGCCGTGCTCGATACGCTGTTCGACCTGGCGGCGGCAATCAAGACTGTGCGTTAGAAAATTGCGGCGTTGAAACGAGCGATTGCTCACGTTTGCGCTTAAGCAAAAGGGGTCCGGCAATGGTCGGGCCCCTTTTGCTTAAGCGGCGACTTAGCATACTCGCGGGCGTGCTATAGATACGCACCGAGGTTGATGGCCGTGGCGTCGGTCTGGCTGCTTGCCTGGGTGCTGGCGCGTTCCAGTAGGAACGGACGTACCAGTTCTTGGCGGTTGATATCCTCGGCGGCGACTGCGGTGACGGTACGCGCTGCGGAGCCGACACGGATATGCTTGATCTTTGCCGGGGCCTTGTTCTCGATTTGCTCCATCAGCAGTTGGACACCCTTGCGGCCAATCTCGTAGCCCGGGGGCGCTACCGTAGTGAGCGGGACCGATCCGCTCCAAGCGAGCGGGTTGCCATCGCAGCCTGCTACGCGTACTTGCCCGGGGACAGAGATGCCCTTGTCGACCAGTGCCGAAACGACGCCCGAGGCCAACACATCGGTCAGGCCGACGACAAAATCGGGACGTTCGTCCGCGGGGCGCTCGGCGATTTGGGCACCGATGCCGTAGCCGTCGGCAGCGGTATTCCATTCGCCGGCGTCGATGACTTCGATCTTGATATCGGGGTGCAGGGCGAGCGCCTTATGAATGCCAAGGACGCGCAGGGTGAGTTGCATAAATGCTGCTCGGCCGACGACGACAATATGGTGCGCGCCGCGGGCGATGGCAAGTTCGGCAATGATGCGACCCTGGGCCTCATTGTCGGCCGCTACGTAGTAGCCGGGCTCGGAGCAATGGATGTCCAGATGGACGATCGGCACGGGCATTTTAGTCATGGCCGGATGCCAGTCGGGGGACGCCATGGGCTGAACCATGACGCCGGACATCTGCGTGCCCATAAAGTAGCGCAGGTAATGGTCTTCGAGAATATCGTCGTTATCGGCGTTGGCGATGAGCAAGTCGTAGCCGTGCTTGCGGGCCTCGTTGTGGGCGCCGCTGGCGATTTGGAGCGAAAAGCCGTGATCGAGACGGGGGAGCACCAGGCCAAAGGACTTGGTGGCGCCGCCCGCGAGCTGACGGGCGCTTTGGTTGGGCAGGTAGCCAAGGCGATTGATGGTCTCGTTGATGAGCTTGAGGGTCTCGGGGCGTAGCTTTTCGGGGTGGTTGAGCGCGTTGGAGACCGTGCCCAACGAAACCCCGGCCTCGCGCGCGACGTCGCTGATTTTTACCTTTGCCATAGCGGCCCCTTTGATGCGTTTCAAGTACAAGCCAGATTGTAGCATCCCAAACCTACCAAAAAGGGACAGGTTTATTTTGGCAGGTTTATCTGGGGAAACGCCGTTGCCGGCGCGACCACCACGAAGGGGGCAGGTACCTTTGTGGTGGTTTGAACCGGCTGGACGTGTGTGCATCGAGTGGTATCTAAGTTGAGATACCACTTCTGGTATATCAGCTTGCGTTTGCGTGAGTACAATACTCGAACGTTATGCGTCTCAGCGCCCCCTGTGCGTGGACGTTTTGCAGTCAAGCGGACGAAGGGATTTATCCTATGTGCGGAATTGTCGGCTACACCGGCTCTGATATTGCAAAGAACATCCTGGTCACGGGCCTCAAGCGTATGGAGTATCGCGGCTATGACTCCTCGGGCGTCGCGCTCGAGGTGGGCGAGGGCGCCGCGGCGCACCTCGATGTCATCCGCCGCGTGGGCAAGGTCGCGGGCCTGGAGAGCGAGCTTTCCAACATTGACAGCGACGCTACCTGCGGTATCGGCCACACCCGTTGGGCCACCCACGGCAAGCCCTCCGTCGTTAACGCTCACCCCCACACCAGCTGTGACGGTCGTATCGCCATCGTCCACAACGGCATCATCGAGAACTTCGCCGAGCTGCGCGAAGAGCTGGAGGGCCGCGGCCACCACTTTAAGAGCGAGACCGATACCGAGGTCTTCGCGCATCTGATCGAAGAGGCTTATGCCGAGACGCACGACCTGATGGCCTCCGTGCGCGAGGCTTGCACCCACGTGGTCGGTGCCTATGGCCTGGCCGCCGTGTGCGCTGACGAGCCCGGCGTGATCGCCGTGGCCCGCAAGGATTCCCCGATCGTGGTCGGCGTGGGCGAGACCGGCGCCTATGTCGCCTCCGATGTCATCGCGCTCATCGACGCCACCCGCGATGTCGTGGTGCTCGAGGACGGTCAGTTTGCCAAGCTCGCGCCCGCAGGCGTCGAGTACACCGACGAGGCCGGCAACGTTATCGAGCCCAAGGTCACCCACATCGACTGGGACCTGGATATGGCAGAAAAGGGCGGTTATCCCGACTTTATGCTCAAGGAGATTCACGAGCAGCCGCGCGTCGTGCGCGACACGCTGGTTGGTCGTATGACACCGGCCGGCGAGCTCGACATCGACGAGCTGGGCCTTTCGCTCGAGGAACTCAACGACATCGACCGCGTCTACGTGATCGCTTGCGGCACCAGTTATCACGCTGGCCTCATTGCCAAGAATCTCATTGAGGGCTGGGCTCGCATCCCCACCGAGGTGGAGGCGGCCAGCGAGTTCCGCTATCGCAACCCCATCATCACGCCGACGACGCTCGTCGTGGCCGTGTCCCAGTCGGGCGAGACGGCCGACACTCTCGCCGCCATCCGCGATGCGCGCATCAAGGGTGCCAAGGTCTTCGGCATCACCAACGTGGTGGGCAGCCCCGTGGCGCGTGAGAGCGACGGCGTCATCTACACCAAGGCCAACAAGGAGATCGCGGTCGCCTCGACCAAGAGCTTCATCGGCCAGGTTGTGAGCCTGACGCTGCTGGCCCTGCTGCTGGCGCAGGTCAAGTACCGCTTGACCACCAAGCAGGCGCGCATGCTGTTCCGCGAGCTTTCCGATACGGCCGAGCAGATCCAGTGGATTTTGGATACCCAAACCGAGGCCGTTCATGAGGCCGCCCTGCTGTGCAAGGACGCGCAGTCCGCACTGTTTGTGGGTCGCGGCATGGGTGCCGCTATTTCCTACGAGGGCGCGCTCAAGCTCAAAGAGGTCAGCTACCTGCACGCCGAGGCATATGCCGCCGGTGAGATGAAGCACGGCCCCATTGCCCTGATCGACCTGGGCTTCCCTGTCATCGCTGTGGCCACCAAGAGTGCCACCTACGACAAGACCGTGTCGAACCTTATGGAGTGCAAGGCGCGCGGTGCCAAGGTCATCGTCGTTGCCACCGAGGGCGACGATGAGATCAACAAGATTGCCGACTGCATCATCCGCGTGCCGGCAGTCCGCGACGTGTTCAGCCCCATCACGGCGAGTGTCCCGCTGCAGCTGCTCGCCCGCGAGGTCGCCATCCTGCGCGGCTGCGACGTCGACCAGCCCCGCAACCTGGCGAAAAGCGTCACGGTCGAGTAGTTGGTTCCGCCGTTCTAGCGACTAAGGCCCGGCTCCGCATCAAAGACGGAGCCGGGCCTTTTTTGCATTTGACCAGATAAAACCTGCCAAAATGAACCTGTCCCTTTTTGGCGGGTTAGCGGAGCTTGCTGGTCTCGAAGTACTCGGGGAACTGGTCCAGAACCTCGGTTTGGTTGCGGAACATCATGTGCAGGTGCTTGCTGACCAAAAAGCTCGCTTCGATGGGGTCGCGACCGGCGATAGCGCGGCGAATCTGCTTGTGCTCGTTCACGATGTCCTGATTGTCGAGAACCTGCGTGGCGGCGCGCAGCCAGCGGAAGCGCTCCAGGTCGGCATTGGTCTCTTCGAGCCACGACCACACGGTGCTGCGACATGCGATGCTAAAAATCATGTGATGCATGAGGTTGTCGCTCAAAAAGAAGCCGATGCGATCCTCTTCGGCCATGGCCTTTTCCTGCAGCGCGATGGCACGGTCGAGCTGCTCGATGCCGGCCGACGTGGCGCGCGCACAGCATTCCACGATCACCTGCTTTTCCAGATGCTCGCGGATGTAACAGGCACTCTCGGCAAGGGTGAGGTTGATGGGTGAGACGTAGGTACCGCTCTGGGGCACGGTGCGCACCAGGCCCTCTTGCGCCAGACGCACCAGTGCCTCGCGCACAGGGGTGCGCCCCATATCCAGGTCGTCGCAAAGTTGCTTGACGCCCAGCTTTTCGCCCGGCTTGTAGTCCAGGTAGACGATTTTGCGTCGAATGGTGTGGTAGGACTGGTCCTGTAGACTCGTTTCCTGCTCGCCGACGTGCATCGATTCTTCCATAGCGCCTCGCAACTGTTCTATCAAACTCATATGTCAGTTGTTAATTATGCCGCGAATCAGCTCTCCGCGGTGGGTAATTCGGCTGTTGCCTGAGAACTAATGCGGCATCTTAGTCTGTGTTTGCGCAAGGCTGCGCTCAATGTTGCCGTATCATAAGCCGTCGCAAACGTGAAATAGAAAGAAGGAATCCCATATGCAACTGGCAAATATCGTACGCGAGCGCTGGAAAGGCGTCTTGTTCTGCCTGATTATCGCCATTCCCGCGACGTTGCTCGGCAAACAAATTGAGGTGGTCGGCGGTCCGGTGTTTGCCATCCTCTTTGGCATGGTCCTGGCGCTCGTCTTTCCCAAGAATCGTCGCGAACAGCTCGCCGCCGGCGTCACCTATACGTCCAAAAAAGTCTTGCAGTACGCGGTTATCCTGCTTGGCTTTGGCATGAACCTCTCCCAAATCCTGTCCAAGGGCGCCCAGTCGCTGCCGATTATCGTGGCGACGATCTCGACCTCGCTTGTCATCGCCTTTGTGCTCTGCCACGTTATGAACGTGCCGGGCAAGATCGCGACGCTTGTAGGTGTGGGTTCGTCGATTTGCGGCGGTTCGGCCATCGCCGCGACCGCGCCCGTCATCGATGCCGACGATCGCGAGATTGCCCAGGCTATTTCGGTCATCTTCCTGTTTAACGTTATCGCGGCGCTCGTGTTTCCAACGCTCGGCGGCATGCTCGGGCTGACCAACGAGGGCTTTGGCCTGTTTGCCGGTACCGCCATCAACGACACCTCGTCCGTAACGGCTGCGGCGAGCGCTTGGGACAGCATGCATCCCGGCGCCAATGTGCTCGAGAGCGCCACAGTGGTCAAGCTCACCAGGACGCTGGCCATTATTCCCATCACGTTGGTCCTCGCATGCTGGCAGATGCATCTGGTACGCAAGGCCGGTGGCGACGCTAAGAGCACGTTCTCGCTTAAACGCGCGTTTCCCATGTTTGTGCTGTTCTTTGTGCTGGCGAGCGTGATCACCACGGTGTTTCAGCTTCCTGTGTCCATCACGGCGCCCATCAAGGAGCTGTCGAAGTTCTTTATTGTGATGGCCATGGCGGCTATTGGTTTTAATACCGATATCGTCGAGCTGGTCAAAAAGGGCGGCAAGCCCATCGCGCTGGGCTTTTGCTGCTGGATTGGCATTGCGTGCATGAGTTTGGGAATGCAGCACGTGCTGGGAATCTGGTAGAGAAGTAGCTTATTTGCGTGCTGGTGAGCGCATGCCTGCGGTGGAGCGATAGGAGCTCTTGCGGGTATGGCTTGTCCGCAGGTTTATAAGTCCCGAAGAGCTCTTATCGCCCCGCCAGGATGGCGATGCGGGGCAACACCTATACTCGCAGGACGGCGCTTTCTGCCCTATAGTGTTTGGTGAGCAATATCGTTCAATTTTGAAACACTCGGTCGTACGACCGTCGGCGGTTGCACGTCGCCGCGGACAGGGGCAAATCATGGATAGCGATGCCAAGCTGAACATCTTGACCGATGCCCTAGCTGCTGCCGGGGCCTCGGCATTGGCAATCGATGCGCGTGGGGACGTCGCGATCTCGACCATGAATGACGCGGCGCTTGAGCGGGATGCGGCGGCTTTTGTCGCTGAGCGTCTCGACCGTATAGGAGACGGCGCGCGTCTGGTTATGGGGCGTGCGGGTACGCGCCTGAGCCTGACCGTTCGCCCCACCGACAAAGAGGGCGGGAGGCTTTGGGTCGTTGTGGTCCGCGAGGTGCGCGGTGCCGCGGCGCATGCGGGCATCGAGTGGCTCAACGCCGACGAAGTTGAGGCCCGCTACGAATCGAGCGCGTACGGCATCGTTGAGGGTGCCGCTGCGGTGGCTGCACCGGTTGCCGAGAGCTACGCGCGCGGTGTGCCCCTTATGCTCGAGGGCGAGCTGGGAGCGGGTCAGGTCGAGATCGCCAAGCGCCTCTATCTGGACGGTCCTTTTGCCGATCAGCCCTTTGTTTCCATTGCGCTCGATGAGCTCACCGAGCGCGGTTGGCGCCATGTGCTCAAAAGCGCCGAATCGCCGTTGTTCCAAATGGGGCTGACCCTTTGCATTGAGGGCTGGAACGCGGTTGGCCCCCAGCGCCTCCGCGAGCTGGTCTCCACGATGACCGACACCGCGTTGGCGACGCGCTGCCATGTGGTGCTGACGGCGAATGACATGCCGGGCGGCAGCGAAAGTGATCAAGCCGCCTTTGTGACCGAGCGCTTCGCCTGTGCGGTGAGCGTGGCGCCGGCAATCGCCGAGCAGGGAGCCGCGTCGACGAAGGTCGCGCGCTATTTGGAATATCTTGCTGATGCATTTGGGACGGCAGCGCCCACGCTGTCTGCCACGGCGACGAAGACGCTCGATGCTTACCGCTGGCCGCGCAACTATCTGCAGCTCCGCGAGGTCTCGGAACGACTGTATATATTGGTAGGGGCGGGCACGGTGGACCGCGCTGTGGCGGAGGAAGTGCTCGCCCAAGAGGACGTGATTAAGACCGCAACCTTTGGCGCCCCGACGCTCGAAAGTGACCTGTATATCCTGCGACCGCTGGCCGATACCGAGCGAGATATCGCGCATCTGGTTGTAGACCACCTCCACGGCAACCGAACCCGTGCGGCGGAGGTGCTGGGCATAAGCCGTACAACGCTGTGGCGCTTGCTGAAGGACGATGACCGTTGAGCGAGGCGCCCGTGACCGCGCGCGACGCGTGTGCTACAGTCCAAAGCGTTATTGTTTCGATTTGGTTACGGCGTGCGAGGGCATATGGCTGAGACTTCAAAACCGAGCCGCAGAAGGCGGAGTGCCGCGCCGGTCAACCGACGCACGACATCGGTGACGTGGGGCAAACACGCCTCGGGGTTTGATGGCTCGTTCAAGCGCACTAAATACGGCTATCCTTCGGCAAGCGCCCGCTTGGCAATGCAGGCAGAGTCCTCGCTGTGGGGCCGCAAACGCGTGGTGGGCTCAAAGCTCAAGCACGACGGAACGCTCGGCTACATCAGCCGCGGGGCGGCTCGCCGCAGCGGGCTCAATCCCGCCGGCTGGCATCGCTA
>CABVCJ010000017.1 GCA_902496845.1 uncultured Collinsella sp. | reverse complement strand
GGGGCGCAGCGACGTTGCCGCGCTAGTCGGGCTCGCGCTGTTTGGTGCTGCCGCGGTGGCGGTGGCGTGGACCGCGACGACGCAGTATTCGTTTTACCCGCAGCTTTCGGTGCCCGCGCCGTGGCTGGGCTATGTCGTGTACGCTGCCTGGATGGTGCTGCCCTGCGTGTTGCATACGATTGATGAGAAGAGGTTCGGCTGATGGCTCGGTTGGATAGTGGCCCGGTGTCGGGCGCGGCGTGCGGCCCGGATATGCCGGCGATTGAGGCGCGGAGCCTGAGCTTTGCCTACCCCGGGGCTGACGCTGCGGTGCTCGAGGGACTCGACTGGTCTGTTCCCCAAGGTGCATTTGCGCTGCTTGTTGGCGGTACCGGATCGGGTAAGTCGACGCTGCTGTCGCTGCTCAAGCCCGAGATTGCTCCGGCGGGCGAGCGCACTGGCGATGCGCGCGTGCTGGGCGAGAACGTTGCCGACATGGACGTGCGCGCGTCTGCGGAGCGCGTGGGCTACGTGTTCCAGGATCCCGAGAACCAGATTGTGTGCGAGACCGTGTGGCACGAGATGGCGTTTGGCCTAGAGAATCTGGGTGTGTCGCGCGACGAGATGCGCCGCCGTGTTGCCGAGACCAGCTATTTCTTTGGTCTGGAGGACTGGCTTCATCGCGATACCGATACGCTTTCGGGTGGCCGCAAGCAGCTGCTGTCGCTTGCCGCCGTTCTGGCGCTGCGTCCGCGTGTGCTGCTGCTCGACGAGCCCACGTCTCAGCTCGATCCCGTTGCCGAGAAGAATTTTCTGCACGCGCTGTTTCGCGTGAACCGTGAGCTGGGCTGCACGGTTGTTGTGGCTACGCATCAACCGCGGCCGATGCTCGAGTATGCGACGTGTGCGTACCGGATTGAGGGCGGTCGCGTGCGCGAGGTGGCGGATATGGCTTCTTTGGGACGCCGAGAATCGCTGTTTTCCGATGACGTGTTGGGGTGGGGTGCCATCCGATGTGCAAAAAACGGAGTATTCAGCAGGTGTGAGGACAATTTGGGCTTTCTGGAGCCGCCCCGGGATGTATCGAGCGCGAAAAAAAGTTCGGGATTGGACAAATCGTCCAAATTTGTGGCGCAAATATCGCGCGAGAACGGCTCGGAAGCCTTCCCGCGCACGGATGGGAGCAGAATACTCCAAAAAATGCACGGTGGGTCGGCTACCACCCTGTCGGAAGGTTGGTTTCGCTACGATCGCGCGGGCGGTTGGGTGCTGCGCGGGCTCGATGTGACGTTTTCGGCCGGCGCGGTGCATGCGGTCGTGGGCGGAAACGGCTGTGGCAAGTCGACGATGCTCTCGGTGCTGGCCAAGACGGCTAAGCTGCAGCGTGGCCGCATGGTGCGTGGGACGGCCTCGGCGGCACTGCTGCCACAGAATCCCAAGGCATTGCTGGTCGCCGAAACGGTGCGCGACGAGCTGATGGAATGGGCTTCGACCTGCGGATATGACGAGAACTTGGCGCGGGAGCGTGCGGCGCAACTGGGACTGGACGGCTTGGAGGCGCGTCACCCGTACGATCTTTCGGGCGGTCAGCGCCAGCTGCTTGCGTTGGCAAAGCTGCTGTTGATTGGTCCGGAGCTGCTGCTGCTTGATGAGCCCACCAAGGGCCTTGATCTGGCAAGTCGCTGCATTATCGCCCGAGCCCTGCGCGAGCATGCGCAGGCCGGCGGCACCGTCATCATGGCCACGCACGACTTGGACTTTGCCGAGCAGGTGTCCGACGACGTCGCCATGATGTTCGACGGCGAGATCGCCTGCATGGAGCCCCCGGCAGATTTCTTTGCCGACAACGTGTTCTACAGGGCGTGATGGGATGACGGATCATCGCGCCTCGCGCCTACTCACAAAAATGGAGATTCCGCTACTCCTGGCGGTGCCGGCAGTGATGACTGCGGCGTTGCTGGCGGGCATTGAGCAGGCGGCGCTTGCCATGCTGGTTGTTGTGGCACTCGTGCTCGCACTGTTCTTTGCGGGCTACGAGACCTCGCGCCCGGGCCTGCGCCAGATCATGCCCACGCTGGTGTTGGCGGCGCTGGCCGCGGCGGGGCGCATCCTGTTTGGGCCCATTCCCGATTTTAAGCCCGTGAGTGCCATCGCCATTATCGCGGGTGCGACACTTGGCCGTCGCAATGGTTTTATGGTCGGCGCGTTGGCAGCGCTGACCAGTAATTTCTTTTTTGGGCAGGGCATGTGGACGCCGTGGCAGATGTATGCCTGGGGTCTGGTGGGCTATATCGGTGGCGCACTGGCGCATGCGGGCGCGTTTGACCGCGCCGATGGAACCGTGCGAATGCCAGCGCTGTTGGCATATGGCTTTGCCTCGGGCTTGCTGTATGGCGTCGTGATCAACGCGTATGACATCATCGGTTTTGTGCAGCCGCTCACCTGGGCAGGCGCCGCAGCGCGTCTTGCTACGGCGGTGCCGTTCGACATCATGCATAGCCTCGCGACCTGCGTGTTTTTGGCCGCTCTGTACAAGCCCTGGTGTCGCCGCATCAACCGTGTCGTCGTGAAGTACGGGCTGTAGTGGCGGTTGCACCGGGGCGGGAATTAATGCTGCCTTGGTGCCATATCAAAACTATGCCGGTTTACGGGGCTGAATTGACACAGGCAGACCATACCGGCATTTTTCGAAAATAGACGAGCCATCTACCTGCGGCTTTATTATTTCGGAATTGCGTATGGCTGGGGGTTCGCGGTTCAGCCCCGTAAACCGGCATAGTTTTGAAATGGCCGGCATATATTGCTGTCGTCACTGATCTCAGAGGGCCGAAAGGATCCGTTTCCCCGTCCCTAAGCGGTCGCTGGGGATGCCCGCCACGAAACCAGCCCATCTACTACGTTTAACCCGATAACTCCAACCATACCCGCGTTTTATGAAAAACCGCAGGCTCTCTACCTGCGGTTTTCTTTTTGCGTTGTTCGCTGTGGTTGGGGGTAGTGGCTTAAACGTAGTAGATGGGCGCTTTTCGTGGCAGATGCATTACGCAGGTATCCTCGGAGAGCCAAAATGATCCGTTTTCCTCCGTCCCCGGGGGATCATTTGGGGGTTAGAGCTCCAGGGCTAGGGTGACGGGGCAGTGGTCGCTGCCGAAGATGTCGCCGCGGATGCCGGTGTCGCGTACGTTGCCGGCGATTGCGTCGCTTACCAGGAAGTAGTCGATGCGCCAGCCTGCGTTGTTCTTACGGGCATTAAAGCGGTAGCTCCACCAGCTGTAGACGCCCTCGACGTCCGGATTGGCCGCGCGCCAGGTGTCGGTAAAACCGGCGTCGAGCAGCTCGGTAAACTTGCCGCGCTCCTCGTCCGAAAAGCCGGCGTTGCCGCGGTTGGACTTGGGGTTCTTAAGGTCGATCTCCTCGTGAGCCACGTTAAAGTCGCCGCAGGTTACGACGGGCTTGCCGGTCTCGCGCTCAAGCGCGCTCAAAAAGCCGCGATAAGCATCGTCCCAGGCCATGCGTACATCGATGCGCGCGAGCTCATTTTGGGCGTTGGGCGTGTAGACGTCGACAAACCAAAACTTGTCGAACTCGAGCGCGCAGACGCGGCCCTCGGTTGCGGCTTGGGCGACGAGCTCGGCTGCCTCGCCCTCGTCGGCGTAAGGTGGCAGCGCGTCGGCGCGCAGCACGCGCAGCGGTTCCTGGCGGCTAAAGACCGCGGTGCCCGAATAACCTTTACGCTCGGCGTAGCTCCAGGTTTGGTGATAGCCGGGCAGGTCGATATCGACCTGACCCTCCTGCAGCTTGGTCTCTTGCAGCGCCAAGATATCGACATTGAGCTCCTGCGCGATCTGAATAAAGCTCGGGTCCTTTTTGAGCACGGCGCGCAGACCGTTGACGTTCCACGAGGCGAAAGTGTAAGTCTGAGGCATGGTGTCCTTTCGACGGGGTTGGCAGGCTTAAGATTAGCGCAACAGGGGCGGTGGTGGGCTCCGCGCGTGTCGACCCAAAGGCTGCGCGCCGGGCAAGCGCCCGCCGCCATCCGACCAACAAGGACGGAGGACTCATATGACGCAGGCAATAACGGATCCCAAGCAGGCCTCCGCTGCGCTGGCGGAGCTGTTCGGCACCCACAAGCGCGCGGTCTTCTTTGGCGGCGCGGGTGTTTCCACGGCGAGCGGCATCCCCGATTTCCGCAGCGTGGACGGCCTGTATCACCAGCAGTTTGCCTATCCGCCCGAGACCATGCTCTCGCATAGCTTTTACGAGGCGCATCCGGCCGAGTTCTTCGACTTCTACCGCACCAAGATGATCGCGCTTGGCGCTAAGCCCAACCGCTGCCACACCAAGCTGGCCGAGTTGGAGCGCGCCGGCAAGCTTGATGCCGTGGTGACGCAAAATATTGACGGCCTGCATCAGATGGCCGGCTCGCAGCGTGTGTTCGAGCTGCACGGCTCGGTCCATCGCAACATTTGCCAGTCGTGCGGCGCGGTCTATAGCGCCGAGTGGATTTGCTCGCGCGAGCACGAGGACGCCGCGGGTGTGCCTGTGTGCCCTGCGTGCGGCGGGCGCATTAAGCCCGATGTGGTGCTCTACGAGGAGCCGCTCGACGAGCATGTGCTGACCGGCGCCGTTGCCGCCATCGCCGCGGCCGATGCCCTCATTGTGGGCGGGACCTCGCTCGTGGTGTATCCGGCGGCGGGCCTTACGCGCTACTTTACCGGCGATACGCTGGCCATTTGCAATCTTGCTCCCACCGATCAGGATGCAAATGCCGACCTGCTGATTTCTTGCGACATCGCGGCCGCGTTTGCGTTCTAGCCCGTGTGCGCGGATACAATAGAAAGACTGATTGCAAAGCGACCCCGCCGCCTGCGCCCGAGCGCGGCGGCGCGGGCATTTTAGGAGGATGTTCATGGCGAACGATAGTAAGACATGGCGGTGCGGAAAGTACGAGCTCAGCTTTGACCGCCCGCGCATCATGGGCGTCCTCAACGTGACGCCCGATTCGTTTAGTGACGGCGGGGAGCACTTCGACCCGGATGCCGCCATCGAGTACGGCCTGGCGATGCTCGACGCCGGCGCCGACATCATCGACGTGGGCGGCGAGTCCACGCGTCCTGGCTTTACCCCGGTCAACCCCGATGAGGAGGCTCGCCGCGTGCTGCCCGTGGTACGCGCGCTGGCCAAAGAGGGTGCTATCGTCTCGATCGACACGCGCCACGTGGCGGTTGCCAAGGCGGCCGTGCGCTGCGGCGCCTCGATTGTCAACGACGTGACGGGCTTCACCGACCCCAAGATGGTCGAATTTGTCGCGACGAGCACCTGCGGTGTCATCGTGATGCACGCCGGCGAGATCGCGGCGCCCACCCGCACGCATGCGACGGTGCAGCTCGATACCTCGGCCGCGGCGTTTGTTGCCGAGAAGGCGCGCGAAGCGGCTGCCGAGGCTGCGCGCGAGGCCGAGAAGCCGGCGCGCCGCCGCCGCGGCAAGCTGCTAGGCGAGCCTAAGCCCGAGGCAAAGCTCCCGGGTGGCGTGGTGCAGCCCTCGCTGCCGTTCGGCGATCCGGAGCCTGCGCCCGAGTCCACGGACGAGCAGAAGCAGGAGGCACCGGCCGCCGAGCAGGCTACCCCTGTCTCCGAGGCCGCCGCGACCCCTGAGCCCGCGCCGGAGCCCAATGATCACCTGGCAGCCATGATGCGCCGCAGCGCCCGCCGCGAGGAGGCCTACGTGCCCACCTCTCAGCTCCGCCGCTTTACCCTGCCCGATTCGGCGCCCATCATGCGCCGCGTCATGGGCTTTCTGTCCGATCAGGCCCGCACGCTTATCCATGCCGGCGTGTCGCGCGACCGCATCTGCATCGATCCCGGCCCGGGCTTTGGCAAGACGGCCAACGAGGACATCGTCATCCAGCGCGAGACCGCCAAGATGGCGTCGCTGGGCTATCCGCTCATGTGCGCCGTGTCACGCAAGCGTTTTGTGGGCGCCGTCTCGGGCGTGACCGAGGCCGCCGCGCGCGATGCCGCCACGTTTGGCGTGTGCCTGGGCGCTATCCAGGCCGGTGCCAACATCGTGCGCGTGCACGACGTCACCGGCTTTGCGCAGTTCCTGAACGGTTACTGGGCTGTCGCCAAGCCGCAGCCGCGTCGTGCGTTTGTGGCCGTGGGCTCCAACCTGGGGCATCGTTGCGACAACATCCGCGCCGCGCGCGACATGATCGCCGAGATTCCGCTCACCTGCGTGTCCAACTGCTCGCGCATTTACGAGAGCGAGCCGGCCTACGAGACGCGCCAGGATGCATTTGCCAACGCCGTCATCGAGATTAAGACTGAGCTGGCGCCGTTGGTGCTGCTCGACGAGCTTATGAAGATCGAGGCCGAGCTGGGGCGCGACCGCTCCAAGAAGGCCAAGGTCAACGGCCCGCGCACCATCGACCTGGACCTGCTGTGGATGGACGGCGAGATCCACGGCGGCAAGAAGCTGCGCCTGCCGCATCCGCTGATCGGCGAGCGCGACTTTGTGCTGGTGCCGCTCGAGGACCTGATGCACGACCCGGCGCGGTTCTTCCGCTACAACGGTGTCGAGGTCAAGGAGCCCGAGGACCGCGTGGGTCATATCGTGGGCGAATTGGGGCGCATGTAGATGATTGAGATGAATGCTGTAGCCGCCGGTACCGAGCTTGACGCCGCGCGCGACGCGGGCCGCGAGGGTGCGTCCGCGGGCTGGTGCGCTTGGAGCGCGGGCGAGGCGTCGTTGACGTTTTCGCTGGTCGTGCGCCCGGACGTGAACATGCATGCTTTCCACGGCCTGCCGTTTGTGGCGGCGATGGGCATGATGGACGCGCTCGTGGGCACGGCGTCGACGCCGGGCCTGGGCCTTGCCGGCAAGGTGGGCATCCAGTGGCCGAGTGACATCGTGTGCGGCGCGCCTGCGTTTGAGACGTCGTTCGCGCGCGTCGCCGTCAACGGCGGCGCCGGTGCCGCGGGCATGTTCGGTGCCGTGACGGTGGATATTGAGCGTTCGGCGCTGAGCGAGCTCGGTGTAGATATGGCCGACGAAGCGCTGGTCGAAGAGTTGGCCGCCGCCCTGCTGACCCGTGTGGACACCTGGGCGGTTGTTGCCAACACGCCGCAAGGCGCCGCAGGGCCGCTGGCTCCCGTGCTGGGCGAGTACTTCGACATGGTTCCGCTGCTGGGCCGCCAAGTTGCGGCGGTGTCGCCCAACGGCCTGCCGCTTGCGGTCGGTGTGTTTGCGGGCCTGGATATCTGGGGCCGCGCGACTATCAAGACCGATGCCGGCGAGCAGGAGTTTCCGCCCGAGGCCGTACGGATTCGCGGGCTGTAACGCGAGGCGCCAGCGCTCAAAGATAACGATGACAACAGAAGCCCTTCTCGGCTTGCACCGGGGAGGGCTTCTGCGTGACCCGAGAGAATGGCCGCCTTAATCCTATTCCTCAAAACTGAAAAAATTTCGTTTTTGAGGAATAGGATTAAGGCGGCTCGGCCTTTCGCGAGGTATATTTGCTACAGAGTCTATTCCTCAAAACTGAAAATTTTTCGTTTTTGAGGAATAGCGATAAAAGACCGCGAGGAGGCCTCAATGAAACTCATCAATAGAACGTCATATATGGACACGTTGACGAGCCTTATTGGCGTGCCGGATATCAAGGTCATCACGGGTATCCGGCGTAGCGGTAAATCAAAATTGCTCGAGGCCCTTCGCGATTACGTGGAGGCAAATCTGTCCAATTCGAATGTCATCCATATCAACTACAACCTCGACGAGTTCGAGAACCTGCTCGAGTATCACGCGTTGCTCGCCTATGTAAAAGATCATCGAGTGTCCGACAAGCAAAACTTCCTGCTTATCGACGAGGTTCAGATGTGCGACGGCTTTGAACGCGCGATCAACAGCCTTCACGCATCCGAGCAGTACGACATCTTCATCACCGGATCGAATGCCTTTTTGCTGTCGAGCGATCTGTCGACGCTCTTTACGGGGCGCACCTTCGAGATCGAGGTTTTCCCATTCTCGTTTGAGGAGTATCGTCTCTATGGCGATGAGGGCGAGGTCGACCGCGACTTCGATGAGTACGCGAGAACCGGCGGTATGTCCGGCTCTTACCCTTATCCACTGCAGGAGCAGCGCTATCAATATCTCTCCAACGTCTTTAAGACGCTCATCGTGAGAGATATCGTGCAGCGGCATAACGTGAGAAACGAATCGGCGCTGCTGCGAATTGCCGATTACATGATGGACAACGTTTCCAACATTACGTCGGCACGCAACATTACTGATGCATTAAATGCGGATGGGCTAAAGATTACGAACAAGACGGTCGGCACGTACATGGGGTACCTGTGCGATGCGTTTGCCTTCTATAAAGTTCGTCGGTACGACATTCGCGGCAAAAAATATCTTAAGAGCGGCGAGAAGTACTATCTGGCGGACCATGCGTTTAAATATGCTCTTCTTGGTACACGTGATATGGATTGGGGACGCGTATACGAGAACATGGTGGCAATCGAGCTGCTGCGTCGCGGATACGAGGTATACGTCGGCGTGCTCTATAAAAAGGAAATAGACTTTGTAGCAATCAAGCGAAGCGAGAAGCTCTACATTCAGGTGAGCGACGACATCAGCTCGGATAAGACATTTGAACGCGAGATTTCGCCACTGCTGAGCATTGGCGATGCGTATCCCAAGATGATTCTCGCCCGCACGCATCACGAGGCCACGGATCGCGACGGAGTGTTGATCGTGGATCTGGCGAGGTGGCTGTGCGGCGAGGCGTAGCGTGTTTTGAGCCTATTCCTCAAAATTGAAAGTTTTTCAGTTTTGAGGAATAGGCTTGGCGAACGTTTGCGGGGGGCTGTGGCATCGGGCGTGCTCGACTTAAGCCCCGTCTTACTCCAGCTCCTGCATGCGGCGGTAGATTTCGCAGATACCCTTGATGGTAAGCTGTCCATCGACCACGTCGAAGGCATCGGTCGAACCGGCGACGATGCCGGCGAGACCGCCCGTGGCGATAACGGTGGCGTCCTCACGGCCCAGCTCGCGCTTCATGCGCGCGACCAGGCCCTCGGCCATGGCGGCGGCGCCCACCACGGAGCCGACCTTGATGCATTCCTCGGTGTCGCGGCCGATGGCGTGCTCGGGCGCCTCGAGCGGCACGCTAGCGAGCTTGGCGGCACGGGCGGCGAGCGCGTCCATGGAGATGCGGATGCCCGGCGCGATCGCTCCGCCAATGTAATAGCCGTCCTCATCGATGACGTCGATATTGGTCGCGGTGCCAAAGTCCACCACGATCGCCGGCGCGCCGTAGAAAGTTTCGGCCGCAACGGCGTTGGCGACGCGATCGGCACCTACGGCCTGGGGGCGCGCCGCGCGCAGCTTGGTTACCGCGGCCGTCTGCGGCCCGATGACGATGGCGTCCGCCGCAATGCGGTCGGCCACGGCGTGCCACTCGCGCGAGAGCTGCGGCACCACGCCCGCAAAGGCAATCGCGTCGACCGCATCGAGCGAAAGGCCGTACATCTTAAAGAAACCCATCAGGCGCACGTGGATCTCGTCGGCGGTATAGGAGCGGTCAGTGGGCATGCGCCACGACTGCACCAGCTCGTTTCCGTCAAACAGGCCCATGGCCGTCTGCGTGTTTCCCATATCGATAGCGAGCAGCATGTCTACTCCAGGTGTCGGCGTAAAAGGACGCGCACCATTGTATACGCGCCGCCGACGGCGCTAGGCTGCGATTTGTTCACGGTGATATGGGCTGAGGGGTTTAAATATGAAGGAATTATGCTCTACGAGATTTTCCTTGCCGTTTACCGAACTCCCACGTAATATTCTTTCTTGCGCACATGAGGCGCCCAGACATTGCGGGGTGGAGCAGTCTGGTAGCTCGCCGGGCTCATAACCCGGAGGTCGTAGGTTCAAATCCTGCCCCCGCGACCAAGAACTTGCAGCTCGTCGGCCTAGCCGGCGAGCTTTTTTGTTATCCCGGGATCGTTTCTTCGGTTCACTTCTCGACCTCTCAAACAAAATCTCGATCTGTAACATCTAAACCCGATTTGGGCGGCTAGGTGTTACAGATCGAGATATACCGGTGGGTTGGGCCGCGTTTGTCTAAATCTGTAACACGAGGGACGGATTTTGCCGGGCAGCTGTTACAGATTGAGATTTTCTAGCAGGCGGGTCCCGTTTGTCTTGATCCGTAACATCTGGGGCCCATTTTGCCGAGTAACTGTTACAGAGTGAGATCTTTCGGCAGGCTAGATTGGTTTGTCTCGATCTGTAACAGGTAGGGGCCAAAAGTGGGCCTAGCTGTTACAGACCGAGATTGTTGAGGATGTGTTGAGAGGAATGTCTCGATCTGTAACAGTAAGACCCGGTTTTGCCGAGTGGTTGTTACAGATTGAGACAATCCGACGGGCCGCCCCGTCCCATCCACCTGCCGCCACCTGATATTCGCCGATTTTCGTTGTGCCGCCGTGCTCTCATGCCATATCCTCTAGACAACTACGCGGCACCATCGCCGCCGCGCCTACAAGAGAGGAATGTCCATGACCGCACCTGCATCCAAACTGCTCCAGCCCATTACGGTTGGCCCCCTTGAGCTCAAGAACCGCATTATGTTCCCGCCGCTGACCACCGGCTACGAGGAGCGTGACGGTTCCATTGGCGAGCGCAGCCTGGCTTTTTACGAGCGCCTGGCCCGTGGCGGCGTGAGCTACATCGTCATCGGCGACGTCGCCCCCGTTATGACCGCAAGCCCCACGCCCAAGCTGGCGACTGACGCCCAGATCCCCACGTTTAAGGCCCTGGCCGACGCCGTCCACAAGCACGGTGCCAAGGTCGCGCTGCAGCTGTTCCACCCCGAGTACGACGTGCCCGGCGTCGGCCGCATGGTGATGGGATCCATGGCCGCCGCCAAGGCCGCGCAGGAAGCCAAGGCCGCCGGTGACGAGGAGACCTTTGCCGCCAAGATGGCCGAGTCCAACGAGATCCGCAAGCAGGCATACGCCAAGCTGCACCACGACATGCAGCACTTTGTGAACGAGGCGAGCGTAGAGCAGCTCACCCAGATCAAGGAGGCCATCGCCGCCTCGGCCGCTCGCGCGCAGCAGGCCGGAATCGACGCCATCGAGGTCCACGGCGACCGCCTGGTGGGTTCGCTGTGCTCGGCCATCCTCAACAAGCGCACCGACGAGTACGGTGGCTCGTTCGAGAACCGCGTTCGCTATGCGCTCGAGGTCGTCGCTGCTATTAAGGAAGTCGCGCCGCAGCTGATGGTGGAGTACAAGCTCCCCGTGATCATGGAGAACCCCGACGGCACGCCGCGCGGTAAGGGCGGCCTGCAGCCCGACGAGGCCTGCGAGTTTGCCAAGCTGCTCGAGAGCGCGGGCATCGACATGATCCAGGTTGCACAGGCAAATCACACCGGCAACATGGGCGACACCATTCCGCCCATGGGCGCCATGCCCTACAACTGGACGCTGCCCGTGGCCGAGCGCGTCAAGGCCCTGGTCTCCGTGCCGGTGGCAACCGTCGGCCGCGTGGTCTCGGTCGAGGCCGGCGAGAAGATCCTGGAGGATGGCTCTGCCGACATCGTCGCCTATGGCCGCTCGCTCATGTGCGACCCCGACATTGCGCTGAAGGCCGCCACGGGCGAGCCCATTCGCGAGTGCCTCAACTGCAATAAGGGCTGTGTCGACGCGATTCAAAACCGCAAGTACATCTCGTGCGTGCTTAATGCCGAGAACGGCGACGAGGCGACCATCGCCATCAAGCCGGGCGAGGGCGACAAGAAGATCGCCGTGGTGGGCGGCGGTATTGCCGGCCTGGAGGCCGCGCGCGTGGCGGCCAAGCGCGGCTACGACGTGACCGTCTACGAGGCGAGCGATCATCTGGGCGGCCAGATTGTGCTGGCGGCTGCGCCTCCGCGCAAGGACGAGATCATGCGCTCGGTCGAGTACTACGAGAAGATTCTGCCTGGCCTGGGCGTGAAGGTTGAGCTCAACCATGCCGCTACCGCTGAGGACCTCAACGCCGCCGATGCCGCGATTGTGGCCGTGGGCGCGCACGACGTGGTCATCCCCGTTCCGGGTGCCGATTCTGAGAAGGTCGTCTCGAGCTGGGACGTGCTGGCCGGCAAGGTGGAGCTTACGGGTCGCGTCGCCGTCATTGGCGGTGGCCTGGTGGGCACCGAGACTGCCGAGTACCTGCTGCAGCACGGCTGCGAGGTGGCGATCGTGGAGATGCTCGACAAGATTGCCGCAGGCGAGTCCGACACCATTCTGCCGCTGATCATGAGCGACTTTGCAGAGCACAACGTGGAGCAGCACGTGAAGACCCGCTTGACCGCCATTACCGACGAGGGCGTGGAGGCCGTGCGCACTGCCGAGGACGGCGCCGAGGAGCCGGTGAAGATCGCCTGCGATTACGTGGTGATGGCCGTGGGGTCCAAGGCCAACGCGTTTAACCTGGACGGCGTGACGGTGCCCGTGACCTACGTGGGCGACTGCTCGGGCGAGCGCACCGCCGACATCGCGAGCGCCATTCGCACGGCGTATCACGCGGCCAACGAGCTGTAGCCGAGAAAGCCATCGCGTATTGAGTGGGCGGGGAGTGCCGTATCGGTGCTCCCCGCCTTTTTGTCGATAAGAGGTGCTCTGACCAGCGGGTTCAGAAAATCCGAATCTTGAGCACCCGAAAATCCGAATCCTCAGAACATGAAAATCCGAATCGCTAACACCCGAAAATCCGAATTTGGTGCAAGGGGATTGGCGCAAGTGGTCATGTTTGTTTGCGCCATGTTGGTGCGAAGTGACCTGACCCCTTGCACCAAGGGTTTGACTTTTAAGACATCATTAAGGCTTGCGTTGTGGAGCAAACCGCAGGTCAATGCTATTCTTTTACCTTATCGTATGGTGTTGTATTCTGCCTGAATTCTCTACCTGCGAACAACAGACAAACGCGACCGAGCGGAAAAGGATGGCAAGCCCGCAAGCAGGGCAAACGTAAGCGATGAGTGGCATGGACCGACATAGCGAGCTCCAGCAGCACATGACAGCGGCCGAGTACCGCCAAGCTGCCGACGAGCACGTGCGGACCCTCAAGGATTTCTGGAAGGATTTCCTGGTGAGTGGTTTGTTTGTGCTGGCTGCCATCGTCGCTATCTTTGCGTGCCTGGCCTGGTTTGCTGCGAATAACCGAGTGAGTGCCACGGGGAGCACGATCGGGGCGAAGGCGGGGCGGTACACGCTGACCGCCGCGGGCGAGGGTGAGTCCGGCGCACACGTGGGCTATTACGAGCGCTCCGAGCGCACGTCCGAGGAAAAGAAAGCCATCGATGGCCTGGATACGACCGACGCCATGACGGTAACGCTCGGCTCCAACCTGAACAACGAGACCGCGGGCTCTCTGTACCCGGGTGCTCGCGGCAAGATTACATTTACGGTGAAGCCGCTGGTGAGTGACCTGGACGGGGTCACGATCAATCTGTCGCGCTTGCTTAAGGTCACGAACATTGTTGGCGTTGTTGGGGACGGGGGAACGCTGGCGCCCGAGGCCGAGGTGCTTCTTGGCTTGGTTAAGGGCCATGTACTGTTCTTTACGAGCTGCGAGAACGGCTATTACTCGGGCCGCGTGGTTGATAGCAAGATCAGGATTGACAAGAGCGAATTTTGCAAGAAGGGGTCGAGCGAGACCACAGAGTCAAAAGAGGTGAGCCTGTACTGGGTATGGCCGGAGTACTTCCAGAACTTTGTCCTTACGGGCAACACCAATTACTACAAGAATCTGTTTGCAGCGGTGGACGACAACTACGTCACCCTGCAGGCGGACATGAACGAGCATAAAGCGAGCTACTTCTATGGCGCGGCAAACGGCACAAGTGCTGCCAACGCCCCCGCGGTTTCGTCTAGCATGTCCTTCAGTGACACCGCCATCTGCTCGGCGCTGTACAACAATGCCGACGAGCAGATCGGCAATAAGGT
This sequence comes from uncultured Collinsella sp., assembly GCA_902496845.1. Taxonomy (GTDB): domain Bacteria; phylum Actinomycetota; class Coriobacteriia; order Coriobacteriales; family Coriobacteriaceae; genus Collinsella. The sequence goes on along the minus strand of CABVCJ010000017.1, from coordinate 19,356 downwards.
CGAATACATTCAACTTAGAATTAGCGCCCAGGAGGGCGTGAGCTCATGAGCACCATGCAAACGCGCCTCGGCGATGCCCGCAATTGGATAGAAAACCACCGCGCACAGGCTCTTGCGGTCCTGATACTGCTGGCGGCAATCGTTCTTATCATCGGCTTGTCGCTCTCGTGGTTTGTGGGCAGCAAAAGTCTGTCCACGGTGGGCAAGATCCAAACGCCCGCGCAGCTCAAGATCATGGGTCCCAACCAGACAAGCATCGAGCCCATCGAGATTTCGTATGACGAGTCGCGCGGCGATGAGAAGAAAGACGACGGCACCGTGACCGTTCGTCGCGCGTTTTGTGTGCAGAGCGACAATGGCGATCCCGCTGCCGGCGGTCAAGCGTTTGAGCTGCAGATTGCCAACACAACGAATATCACGGGGCTGACAATCAACGTGTATCACGTGACGGTCAACGATCCGAGTAATACGAGCGGCACTGTGGTCGGCCTCGACGGGCTCAATCAGCCGTATTCGTGGAGCACGACGGGGGATCCGATTGAGTTCGTTTTTATCAACTCCGCGGACGGGACAAATGCGTTGGCTAAAGAGCTTGAGAAAAACGATCCAACGTACGGCTCGTACGTGAATGTCCAGAAAAACGCCCGTCCGCTGTATCGGTACCACGTGTTCCAAAAAGACGATCTAGACGGTTGGAATGGCACGAAAGCCAACGATGCCACCAACTTTATTGTTGAGTGCACGTGGAACGCGGATGGCGTAACCGTGGGTGGTGCCAAGGTCTCAAACGTCAAAGAGACCGACATGGTCTACCTAATCGCTCGCGGCACGAGCGGCAACTAATAGCAGGAAGGGAGGGGCGCCAGATGAGGAAAGACAAGAACGCACAAAATGAAATCGCAAGGCCTGCCGGAAAGCACTTTGCACAGGTTGATGATCATGCGGCGAAGTCTGCCTTGGCGGAGTCTGCTGCCCCTAATTCCAAAGTGCGCAAGCGCCTATGGGCGGTTGCGGTGCTGCTATGCGCCGTCGCGATTGTGGCGGGTACCCACCTTACTTACACGGCCTTTTTGGCGGGCGACTTCCTTAAGTCGGTCGCTGTCTCGGGCACGTCACAGGCGCTGTTTGCCTCGGACATGCTTACGGGCTACACGAATGAGACGCTGAATGACGAGGGTATTGCCGTCCGAAGCGTCATCGCCGACACGAGTGGGGAAAACTGCTCTTTTACCTTTCGCATTTACAACCATCTGCTGGGCGACAAGAACAAGGTCAACGACAAGGACGTTAACGCGACGCTGAGCGTGAAGGCGACGGGAACGACAGATTGGAGCATAAGCGGTTCGCCTACGCTGACGGCGGGCGGCACGGTCAACCTTTCCTTTCCTGCCAACAAGGCGACCATGTATACCTATAAGGTTACGTTTTCCAAGGCGGACCTCAACAAGGCCTCCTTCACCGTTAAGGCCCAGGTCGGCTCCAATAGCCCTGGCACCAACCTCAAATGGCTTGCGGCCAAGATTGCGCCTTCCGAGCGTGCAGAGGTGACGGCTTCGGGCGTTTCGGGCGAGTGGGTCGACAAGAACTCGGATACCGATAAGAACTTGGGCATCAATGCTTTTGATGCCTACAACTATCGCGTGACGGTTACGGGTGCTACGACCAAGGTGAAGCTCATGTGGGGAGACGGGGTCGAGCTCGATCCGTTCTTTGAGGCGAATCACAAGAACGGTAATGGGCAAGCAGCCGTCAGCGGCAACTCGATCACATACGATGCATCTCCTGGCTCGGAAATCATCACCTTTTACCGGAAGGGTGATTCGAAGCCGACCAGCTGGGGAGCCATTGGCGTTACGTGTTCGGCCGCACAGAACTAGCCGAGCGATCCGCAAGCATAGATTTTGAGACCCCGCACGGGGCATGAGATAGAACGAGGTAGGACCAGATGAGAACGGCAAAGCGCATAACAACCGCATGCCTGACTGCGATCATGATTTTCCAGGCGCTCGCGCCTTCCACAGAGGTGTTCGCGCAAGAGCTCGACGCCGTTATGGAGGCGTCTGTCTCCGCCGCGCGCGCCGCGGGCAACACGGCGCGCTCCGTACAGGATGCTGTGGCCACCGCGCTGCAAGATGCTGACCAGGCTACATCTGATGATGTCGCAACGACTCCGGGTGCCGACGCTGGCGCTACCGAGGGCGGCGACGGTTCTACCAACGCTGGCGAATCGCAGGACTCCACGACCGATGGAACCACCAGCGGCGATGCTCCAGCGGGGGGCGACGCGTCCCAAGACGATGCGGCTGCCGATGAGGGTGCTGCTGACGAAGAACAAGCGGATGACGCGGACGCGGATGCTGCTGATCAGGCAAACACTGCCCCCACCATCGCTACTGTCGAGGCCCTCAGGCGCGTGTTGGGTGACGGCGATGTCATCACTGACGACTCGGACGCCGTTACGGCCATTACCTTTGAGTCCAACGCCGACCTTATCGCCATCTCCAATACCGATCCCGCCATCTACCAGAACGCGAACATCTCCAAAGGTGGCTCGACCGGCATCGACTTCGACGTGTGCGGCGCGGAGATCGTGGACGGCCTGGGTAGCCTCACGTTCCAGGGCTTCGGCAGCGATGCCTACCCTTTCAAAGGCGCGCTCAACCTCGGCGACAGGACCCTGACCGTCAACAAGACGCTCTTCAACAACATCGAGCTCAGCGACGCCAACAGCACCGTAAAGCTCACCTGGAAGGGTACCGATGCCCAGCCCATCGTGGCCGCAAAGGTCACGGGTGCGGACAAGACGCTTGCTGCCACCGTTACCGTGGGCACGCCCAAAAGCGATGCCGAAAAGGACATCTGCAAGCTAACCTCGCCGCTTGTGGGCGAGGTCACGGGCGCGCTCACGCTTAACGCCACCTATACAACAAGCGCGAACAGCCCCCTGGCAGTCGATATGCAATCGAGCGCAGGCAACATGGGCTTGCTTGTGAACACCCTTGCCGAAAGAGCATCGTTTACGCTTGCGGGCCTTACCCTGCCGGACAACCTCGACGGCACGCCCACCATCAACGCGACAGCCGATGGTGCCAACGCAGGAGGCCTTATCGGCGAGGCGCAGGAGGGTGCCACCGTCGCCCTACCAACTGGCATCGATGTCTCGGCGCTGAGTGTCGCAGGTAAAAACGCGACGGGCGGTCTTATCGGTAAGGCGACTAAGCTCACGCTCACCGTGGGCAAGGATAACAGCGGAAAAGACGCCTCGGGCAAGGCCATTGTCATCAAGCCCGCGTATGCGGTTGGATCGTCATCTGCCGGGACGTATGCAGGTGGCCTTATCGGCGACGCCTCGTTTGCCGACGCATTCACCATCAACAGCGGCATCTTCGACTTTGGCAAGGGCGTGGCGCTCAGTGTGTCCAACACGAGCGCTGCCCCTTCCGCCGGTGGACTGTTCGGCGTACTCGACATATCGAACGGCGATGTGGCCGTCAATGGCGGTTCGTATACAAGCACGCTACAAAACGGCAAGGATGACAACAAGCACGGCAACTACGGCGGCTTGGTGGGTAAGCTGTGGGGGAAGAAGAACGGCGACGCGCTGCATGCCTTTACGGTGCAGGGTGATACTGCGGTGTCGTTCGGCGTGGGCTCCAACGGCAAACTCACCTACGCAGGCGGCCTAGTAGGCTACCTTGGCGAAGGCGGCAGGAGTGCTAACGTGTCCGCCGTGGTCATCAGTGATGCAACAGTGACGTGCTCAACCTCGGGCTACGCCAGTGCAAATGGCAAATACGGCGGCGCCGTGGGCGTCGTGGACACAAACAACGTTCTAGAAGTGCGTGGCCTGAAGGTCAAAACCGCCAGCGGCGCTACCATCGGCGGCACAAACGGCGGCTTTGCCGGAGTCGTTGGGTCGTCGTGGCTCGGCATCGTCAAGTTCAGCGGTATCACCGACCTGTCGGATGCCACCTTCGTGGAAAATGATCACACCGCGCAGCTGATTTATGAGAACTTCAACTCACTGATTTTTGCCGCCGGTAGCGGAAGCGATAGCGGCACCGCCGCAGGCGATACCATGAAATGGCAATATAAGCGCCCCTCTACGCCCGTCAAGATCGATGACGTGTACAGCTACGGCCAAGTCATTCGCTTGGGCAACCCGTTGAGCGAGAACCTCATCTCCATCAACGAAGCGCACCAGTGGAACTTTAGCTCTAAGCTCGTAAAAACTGGCGATGCATTTGCGCTGGCAAGTATCGACGATTTCGCAAAGCTGGCGATTACCTGGCAAACCAACGGCTACTACTCGATGGTTGACGGCGTTACCGAAAACAACCTTAACGGCTTGCAGTCCTCGACCATTACGGTGAACGGCACTATTGATCTCAAGGGCACGGGCCTAACGGGTTTCACGCAGGATCGTGCAGACGGCTCGCAAGTTTTCTCGGGAACGTTGAACGGTGGCGGCACAAATGGCAACGGCACAATTAACCTTGCCGTCGGCGAGCCGTACGGCATGCGCGGTAAAGCTGTGCTCGACGGCAATGACACGAGCAACGGCAACGGTAAAATCTACCGCCACGGCCGCTTGGGCTTGTTCGCGTCCGTCAACGGCGCAACCATCTCCAACGTCACAATCGCTGGCTCCATGAAGTTCGATAACGGTTCGGCTGTCGATGCCGGGTCGCTTGCGGGTGCCATCGTCGGCAACCTGTCATTGTCTGGCGTAACGTGCAAAACGAATATCGCGTGTGATGATACGTTCAGCAACGAAGTGAACATTGGTGGTATTGCGGGCAGCGTGTCGGCGGCTTCTACGGTTGCGTTTGAGGGCAACAGCAAGGCCCAGGCGACCATCACTAAAGCTCAAACGCTTAACGGCAATATGCGCATTGGCGGCGCCATCGGCTATGTGGGCGACTATACCTCGACATTCAATGTTACGCGCCTCGAAGTCGGCGGCAAAATCAAAACCGGCGATTGCACCGGCGGCAAGATTGCCCAAGTCGGTGGCTTTATCGGCTGCATTGTGCAGGGATCGAACGAGAAGAACGTTACCATTACCGGTCTTAGCTTTAGTGAATTCGCTATGACCGTGGGCAAGAACGGCGACAAGCTCAACGGCGCCGGTGGTCTTCTGGGCTACAGCTGGGGCAACGCCATCGTCACCATTGGCGGTGCTGCTGCGAATACCAGCGACAGCACCTACGCCCTCAAAACTACCAACAACACGACCGTGACCGCAAATGGCTCTACCGAGGTCGGCGGCCTCGTATACGCCGCCAGCGGCCACTGGATCATCAACGACTACGCCATCGATCTTTCGAACGCAACCATTAATGCCGATAAGGCAGCGGTGCTTGGCCTGCTCATCGGCCGAGGTGGCAGAACGGAGAATTCCTCAACATATGGAGTAGAAACTTATAGCGGCTTGTACTTGGAGAACAGGGCAAGTTGGGATACTGCATATAAGGTCAATGCTGCTGCGGGCAATGGCGTGAAAATCAACAACACGGCAATCAAAAGCGACGACAGTGATACTTCGTTTGATGAATGGGTTGGCAATGGCACTAAGCCTGCCTATGGCAACGAAGCCGGCAGCAAGCTTATTGATGGCGAATGGAACGTTGTCGTTTCGCTGCATACCAATGACGGTGCCAATGGCGGCAAGCTCAACATGAGTGGAGAGCCGGGAAGTGACAACAGCTATCAGAATCGGTCGGCTTTCGGCAGTAACCACAAAACGAATGCCTGGACGAGGTATTACTACAATCTTGACAAAGCGTATGCTGAGGTAGGCAACAACGAAAAAAATAGCAGCGCAAGCAGTTGGATGGATTCCGCAGAGTACCTACTGCTTTGGTGCGCGTATTTGTATGCGCCCCCTGCAATTCAGACCTATATCATCCCGGGGAATCAGGAAATTTTCAAAGGAAACAATATTGGCACGAGCGACAGCGCGGGCGTGGAAATCAATTTAGATGGATACAGTTTCTATCCTACTGACCCCGCGAAGGGCTCAACGGTTACTGTGAATAATGCAACGATTACGTTCCATTATTCCGACATTAAAGCTGAGCAAGAAGGTAACAAAAAGAATAGCGAAGCCACGCAGCACGAAAATATGCACTGCGCTCTCATCGGAACCCATACGGGCAGCCTCAAGGTTAAAAATGTCACGCTTGCAGGCACCGTGGGCTCTGTTGTGAACGATGAGGGAAGTTCGTCCGGTGCACTTGTGTGCCGCTGTATCTATGGGCCCATCAATGAGACTAATGTGGCGCAGCTCGAGATAGATGGTCTGACACTCGACGGCTTGACGGTCGACGGTGTGAACGGCAATACCAGCTATGCTCCTCTGCTTATCAACGAGATGCAGACATGCGTGAACCTGAGCGCTAAGAATATTTCTTCAACCCTTAGTTATGCGAAAGGGGACACGGCGGCAACCTCGCTCTTCGGCAGACTCGGCGTGGGAAAAAATTCCGATCAGGTGACGGCGAAGTTTGAGCAAATCAGCTTGCCCAGCAAAAAGAACGATACGATCTTCACCCATGCGAGCCTGCTGGAGAGTTTTGGCTACAAAAGCACGGGTACGGGCTCTGCGGACTATACCTTTACTAGGGCTGAAGCCGATGCGGGCAAGGTGACATATGGAAGCGAAATCGATGCCAAGGGGGAGTACTCCGGCAAGCAACTTTGGTATTACGATAAGGCGACGTATGGCACCAACGAAGGGTTTGTAAAGGTAAAGGGCGAGTCGACGGATGCCGAAAGGCCTTGGTTTAGCGACTATCTTCCTTATGTAGCCAAGGGAAAAGTCACCGAGGATGGCGTCCAGTATCACGAAATCAAGGTTAACCAGCGCATCTCTAACCTGATGACGGGATGCGGTACGTATGGCGATCCGTACACCGTTAAGGACGCGACGGAAATGTACACCATCGCTAACTACATCAACAACAGCGTGGCGTTGGATGGCTGGGAAGTCACTATTGCCGCCAATCAATCCGAGCTTTGTATGCGACGGAGCGCCAAGCCAAATACCGACAACGAGGTCGTGTACGTCTATAAGCAGAGCAATCCAAGCGAGAGTAAATGGGAGAAGAAGAACGGCGATGCAACGACCGATCCCTCGCAGACGTTGAGCGACGAAACCATGCACCGCTATGTGCAGAGTGCGTATTACAGCATTGAGCCTCCTGAGGGCAATAAGATTACCGTCGATGCGGCCTCGTTTGGCGGATTTGGCAACAAGGCCAATCCGTTCCGTGGCGTAATTGTTGGCGACCTAGGCAAGTCAACTGCGGCAATTGAGATTGAAAATAACAAGGGCGACCTTCGCGGTCTCATTCCCTATAGCTATGGCAGCGTGGTGCGCAATCTCAACATCAACTATGTGAATGCGCAGGCGACTATTACTTATTCTGATAAGGATGAGGACGGCGTTCCGACAGCGTTTTTCGGTGGCGTTATCGGCTGCATTCTTGGCGGCGATAACATTATTGATGGCGTGGTCGTAAACGATCCAAATAACGGTTCGACAGCGTACGGCTTTACCGTTGTCAGCAACCCCGATGTCAGCAGATCGCATCTTGTTCCCATTGGCGGCTACGTTGGCGCTATTGCGGGTGGCGGCGTGATTTTCCGCCATACGGGCACCTCGTGGCGTGGTGGTACAAAGAACAAAAAGTACAAGCCCATTGAGGAAGATGCCGCAAAGTATGACCAGTACGATAACCCTTACGTTGGCCGCGTGATCGACGGCTATGCCTTTAGCGAGGGCTGCAACGTCGATAACGGTGACGCCAACTACAAAATCAACGAGCTCATAAACAAGGGAACCCCCTGTGTCACCACCACGGGCACCGACAACAAGTACATCGGCACCAACGCTGAGGCGCCCGTGACTACGGTGGAAAACGCCCAGGGCCTTTTGGTGCTCTCGGCTATCATCAGCTCGGGTGCGGGTGCTGGTGCGGCACATACCAACTATGCCGATTATGGCGTGTTCCGCGGCTCCAAGGCGTACTGGGGCAGCGATACGCAAGATCCGGCGATAGAAGGCTACCTGTTTGGCAACAAGAACTATGGCAAGGTACGAAATGCCAGCTACGACAGTGTGGGCAAGCCCGCGGGTGTCGCCAGCGATTTCGAAGCCGCCAAAAATGATGACCAGAAGGCTCCCGGCAAGCAGGGCTGGCACGGACCCCTCGACGCGGACAACGACGTGAACTCGCCCTACCTGGTGGCGTCTTATGCTGCCAACTACCAAACGGGCTACGTGTGCGCGTCGAAATCGATCGGCATGAGCCTGGAGTTCAAACAGGGCGCCCCCTACGATATGACCGGTTACGGCACGGGATATGTGGGCCTTAACGGCCGCTACTATTCCAATGCCTGCGACTCGAACGAGGCGACCACCGACCGCGACCGCATCACGCCGCACGTAGCCACGATCGACGGCAACGGAGCCACCATCACGGTGGGCACCAAAGACGCTGCCTACGGCGCCGTCGAATACGCCGATGACGACTATAAGGTCTCGGGCGTAGGCGGCCTGTTCAACACCGTGATGTTTACCTCCACCAATGTGGGGCAGAGCGTCACCGCGAACGGTGGAGCGCAGGTCAAAGACCTTACCTTTAGCAGCTGCAATGTAGCGCTCACCTATATCGCCGCCAACGGCGGCGCCACAACGGGAACAGCATCGAACGACCTTATCGGCACCGGTCTTTTGGCGGGCGCAACGGCTAACTACGATGGCAACACGTGCGGCGTCTACCGCAACGTGCAGATGAATAACTGCACCGTGTCGGGCGCAAAGAGCGTGGGAGGGCTTCTTGGCAGCTCGGGCCGCGCCAGCCGAAGTACGGACAGTGATGTGACCTATATGGTCAAATTCAGCTCCACGTGGGCACCCATGTATCTCAATGACTGCTCATACACCGGTCTTAACGTCGAGGGCGAGAAGTACGTCGGCGGCTACGTGGGAACGGTCGCCTCGTCGAGCGGTGTGTGGACAACCGCGTCCGAAGGGGTGAGCGAGAAGGCTGTTGGCGAAAATTCGACCCTAACCGCCACGGGAACAAATCTCTACGTGGGCGGTGTGATCGGCTTTGCCAAATCAAGCCATATCTCGGTCAACACCTACATCGGCACCACAAAAGCGGTCATCCCGTCGAGCACGACAGTCATCTCTGGGGTGAATGTGCTTGCCACCGGGGAGAATACCGATAGGTATATGGGCGCCGGCGGCGTGGTCGGGCGCGTCGATGGCGGCGTTATTTCTATGAGCAACGTGCGCATTGATGCCGGGACCGGCACCAAGAACGCCGTCATCGGCGATGGTACCGGAAAGAACTTCAAAATCCGCAATGCGGGCGGACTGATTGGCGAGGTCACGAGCAGCGGCAGCCCTAACACGTACTGGTTCGAGGACTGCAACGTCAAGAACGTTAACATCGCCGGTACCGACCAATGCTCGGGCGGGCTTATTGGCTACTACTTCAGCAATGTGAACATAACCTGCAACAACATCGCAATTGAGAACGCTGCGATCAATGGCAGCTGGAGCGGCGGTCTACTTGGCGCGATTAACAGCGGGTCCGATGTCATCAACGTCACCAACACAAAGGTTTCCAACACCACGTTTGGCGGAACATCCAACGGTGGCATCGCGGGCGACGGCCGCGGCCAGTTTCATCTGGTAAACGTGCTCATGGACAGCAATATCTATAAATCTGACGCTAAGCAGGGTGTGCTCTTGGGCGAGGTCGACACAGGCGGCTATAGCCTTTCCGCAGCGGGCGTGGACGTAAAGCCTGGCAAGGGCAAGACCACGAGCGACCTGCCGCCGATGGTTTACACGACCAATACGGCCGCCGTTAACAAGAAAACCTACATCGCGTTCGGAGACTACAACGACAGGCTCGACGTACCCGGCAAGGACACCACGCTCTACGGTGCGGACGATACCGCTACCACGGCGGCAAGCCCGTACGTGACCACGAGCCCCGTGAGCACGCTGGCGGTGCGTGCCTCCGCCGCCGACGCCACTGATCGCTATCTGTTTGGCGACGGTGCCGCCATTGACACCGCGACGACCATCCAAAGCCAAGCGGGCGAAAGCGTTCCCGGCCGCTACACCTACACCAACATCAGCGGCATCAATGATGACGGTACGTACCAAAACAAGAAAACCTATAGCGCGGACAGCGCAAAGAGCACTTTCAACACCAACAACGTTACTTCGGACAAGAAGGCTGCAACCGACTTCCCTGTACTCATGATTCCCGGCAACGACACGACGACGGTCGAGAAGTATCTGAACATCGTGACTAACGGCGGCTTTTCCGATGCCCGCCGCCTCAACGGCAGCGCTAAGCACGTGACCGCCACCGCTGAGGTCTTCTCGCTTGCCGATAACGGCGCCTTCGTCAAGGACGCAATCGCCTCGCAAACGCCCACGCTCAAGGTGCTCAACAACGGCACGAGCTCCATGGTTTTCCGCGCGAGCACCGACTGGGACAACGAGCGGGGCCGCTTCACGCTGCTCACGGTCACTTTTAGCGAGGCCGGCCAGAGCTACCGCGTGCAGGTGCCCATCATCGTTAAGCGCATGCTCGAGATCGACTTCACTGCCACCTACTCCGAGGGCGCGAACTTCAAGGCTGCCGACTATGCGACAAAATACGACAAGCACGTGCTTGTGAGCAGCGGCGATACCATGACCGGTTACCTTACCTGGACCTATGGCAGCGCCCGGGGCGAGGCAGTCGCTTACGGCTGGAACACGCTGCTCGAAGCCGGTGGCTCCATGGGCCCGCTCAACAAGAGCATCACCTTCGGCGCCACGCTGCCCAAGGACACACAGCTCACGCTCGTGGACACTGCTCATAACAACCGTGAATATCACTGCACGGTGGGCGCGGGCGGAGCGGCGTCGGTCAAGCTCACCGACTTTGTGGATGCCGGCAATAATGCCTACGTCGAGCCGTGGCTGAGCGAAATCGTGGGTGTGGCGGCCAAGGGGGACAAGGACGGCGCCTGGGTCAAGCTCACCGATGCCGAGGTCAAGGACAAGAGCCAGGCCGAACTCGCGAAGATGGCTGGCGCCAAGGTCGATGGCGCGTACTACCGCACGCGCACTTCTTCCGACGCGACGGGCACGTTCTATACCCTCTCCGTTGATAAGGAAGAGCCCAAGAGCGAGAACTTCTACTTGGCGGTGCGCACGCCGGCGGGCTCTGCGGGTGTCAACGGCTACACCGCCACCACGGTGGACACGAGCCTCAACGAGCACATCAACTACCTGCTGCGAGGCAAGAAAGCAGCCGACGACAAGGCTGCCGAGGATGGGCACCAGAATACGGCCTCGACCTACAGCGTGACATCCAACTACACGCACGACCTCATCGATAACAACGAGAACGGCATCAAACAGATGGAGCTTCACGATGTCACCTATCCGCTTACCATGAAGGTAAGCGACACCGTGAAGTTCGACCCGAACCAGCAATACACGAGCTCCGACGCGCTGTACTACCAGCTGGATTCTTCGCTCGTGAACTACGGGAAGAACGGCAGTGCTGCGGGCGCGCATGGCTACCCGACTGGAACCAAGGGCACGTATTCGTTCTATGTGAAGGTGGGGAATGACTACTATGCTCCGCATGCCTCAACCGAGAACGGTAAGACGAAGTGGACATGGAGGACGACCACCGCTGAAGATCCTTACGCTTCTTCGGCTGTATGGGCTGCGGATGGCGGGGACATGAAATTGACGCTGGCCGACGCAGGTCTTGGGGCAATTGATCTTTCCGGCATTCGCGAAATCGCTAAGAACCATGGCAGCGAGTTCACCATCACCATGGAGGCGAATCTCGCCATGACGGAGCCTGCGTGCCAGGCTGGTATTATCGCTTCGCAGAATGGCGGCACAGATAAGTACACAAAGCCCAACTACCGTGCGTACCTCTCTACGAATGATGAAACGCTCAGCACCAGTAGCAACTCGGCATACATCGACGGCATGGCTGGATACTACCGCATGGACGTGGGCTCCTCGACTATTGCGTTCGAGGCTTCAAAGAAGTCGCAGCTGGGCATCAATATCGATGACCTCAAGTCCGCCGACGGCGAAATCGCTCTGGTGGGAACGTATGATTTGTCCAAGCTCGCGGGCGCCGAGGCCATGATCTCCAATGCCAGCACGGTGACGTACACGCTGAGCTTGCAGAAGCGCCGCCAAGATGATGGTCGTTATGATGCGGTCAACAACATCTCAAGCTACATTACGGTGCTCGGTAGCGATAAGTTGGCTAACAGCTCTTTGAGCGCCGATGGCAAGAACTACGTATTTACTGATAGCAAGGGGACTGGCGGCGCGTTCGCCACGCGCGACGGCAACAGCCTTGCCTTTAAGCATGCTTTCCGCGTTAAGGTGAACACAGATGTTGAGGGCAAGGGCCAAACTTATACCAACTACCGCTTGGTGCTTACGGCTCGTATGTCCGGCGTCGGTGTCAACGACACGCCGGTTAACGCCAGCAACCTCGCCGGCTATGCGAACTCTGACTACGTGACGTACACGCTGGCGCGCATCAACACCAAGGGCATTCCCCACGAGACCGAGACCAACTAATCCCGTGAAAGGGGCGGCAATTACCCGGTTGCCGCCCTTTTTTCTTGTTCGCCTGGCCTGCTGCTGCCCCAGCTACCCACCAACTTTCCAACTTTCCACTTAGCTTTCCACCTAAGGTGGAAAGCTGGAAAGTAAGTGGAAAGCTGACATGTTAGGTGCGGACTGACGAGGGGTTAATAATTGCATAAACCATACCAGCCAAACAAAAAGATACCCATCTGGTTGGTAAAACACCGTCAATGAGCCGCGAGCCAACTAGCTGCGTAAATAAAGCCTAAAGAACTGTTGCAAATGAATGGCAAATACCCAGATGCCGCTGTTACGATTTTCAATTAACTGTTACGCGGGAACAGCAAAATGCTACTATCTAACAAGCACGTAAGAAAGCAGATTAACGGTTAAGGCTAAGAAGTGGCAGGTATGTCGGAAGCAACTAGGACTCGCACGCATGCGCCCGAGGTTAGGCAGCGCGCCGTCGAGATCCTCCAAGAGGGGGTCGGTCACCGCGCCCTCGCCGCAAAGCTTGGCATTCCCCAGGCCACGGCTCGTCAGTGGGCCCGCGCATATGCCGTGGGCGGTGCCGACGCCGTGCTCAATGCGGGCGCTCGTCATCACACCTATTCGTACGACGTAAAGCTCGCCGTGGTTAAGGACCGTTTGGAAAACGGCCTGACGGTTCGCGAGGCTATGATCAAGCACAAGATTCCTAGCGAGTCTTCGGTCAAGGCTTGGTGCCGCCAGTACCGCGAGAGCGGTGAGTCCGCACTGGTCGATAAGCCGCGCGGTCGCAAGCCGCGCGTTAAAAAGGCGGAATAGCGAACGGGATGGTGCGCCCACAGGGGCGCATTTTTCTTGCCGCGCCACTGCTCCAAAGCGGACGTACCCTTACCCCGTACGCCTAAAACTCCCCAGTTGACCGAAAACCCGCCGCCGCTACTCCTCAATTGAGCTATAACGTTAAACAATTGCAGCGTTTTTGCATGGGGGAGTGATGGTATGACGCTACTGTATTTCCTTACCCTGTTTCCGCTGGTACCGGCGCTGGGCATGCTGCTCGCGCGCGGTGACCGCGCCCGCGATGCGGTGGGGCTCATAGGTTCCGGCATCATTATGGCGGTGACAGTTGTAGTCGCCGTCATGTTTTTTGGCGCGGGCCCGCAGAGCTTTGAGGTTGCCTCCGGCACCTCGCATGTGCTCTCGATCATCAGCTCCGCCATCGATGTCATTCTGTGCGCCGTCATCCTGTACAACGCGTACAAATATAGGAACGTGCTCACCACGGTGCTCGGCATAGTCCAGCTGGTGGGCTCGCTCGCCTTTGCAACCATGACACTGCCCGCGGCCGAAGCCGTCACCGCAACGCCGCTCTACCTGGACTACATGAGCGTGATCATGGTCCTCGCCGTCGGCATTGTCGGCAGCCTAATCTGCGTGTATGCCCTGGGCTACATGAAGGACTTCCAGGCCCATGACGAGCACGAGGCTGCGCTGCGCGGGCAGACTGCGCCCGACCGACGCCCGCAGTTCCTGGCGCTTATGTTCCTGTTCCTCTCGGCCATGTTCGTCATCGTGACGAGCGACAACCTTGAGTGGTTGTTCTGCGGCTGGGAAATCACCACCGTGTGCTCGTTCCTCATGATTGGCTACACGCGCACGCCCGAGGCCATCAAGAACGCCTTCACCCAGATTATCCTCAATATGCTGGGCGGCATCGCGTTTTTGGCCGGACTCATGTACCTGCACGTTAACGGTATGCCGCTGACCATCTCGGGCATGATTGAGCTTTCCGGCGCCGGAACCGCGCAATCCGCGCTGCTGGTGATGCCGGTCATTCTGCTGTCGCTCGCCGCACTCACCAAGGCCGCACAGATGCCGTTCCACACTTGGCTGCTGGGTGCCATGGTTGCCCCCACGCCCACGAGCGCCCTGCTGCACTCGTCAACCATGGTCAAAGCCGGCGTGTTCCTGATGGTCAAGCTCAGCCCGCTCTATGCCATCTATCCCGTGACTGGCTTTATGGTCACGAGCGTGGGCGCCATCACGTTTTTGCTTGCCGCCCTCATGGCCATCTCGCAGAGCAACGCCAAACGCGTGCTCGCGTACTCCACCATTTCCAACTTGGGCCTCATCAGTGCCTGTTTGGGTGTCGGCGCGCCCGAGGCCGTATGGGCGGCCATCTTCCTGATCCTGTTCCACACGGTGGCCAAGTCGCTGCTGTTCCTGTGCGTGGGTACGGCCGAGCATCATATCGGCAGCCGCAATATCGAGGACATGGACGGTATGTTCAGCCGCATGCCGCACCTGACGCGCCTGATGATGCTGGGCATCATGGGCATGTTTGTGGCGCCGTTTGGCATGCTCGTGTCCAAGTGGGGCGCCCTGGTGGCGTTTGCGCAGACCGGCAACGTGCTCATGATCATGGTGCTTGCCTTTGGCTCGGCCGCGACGTTTTACTTCTGGGGCAAGTGGCTCGCCAAGCTTTCGGGCGTCGACCCCACGGCTCAAAACGTTGAGGTCAATGTCCATAAGACCGAATGGGTGGCCCTCAACACCATCGCCGCGCTGCTGATTCTGTGCTGCGTGGCCTTCCCGATTATTTCGAGCGGTTTGGTGTCGCCTTACTTGGCCATGGTGTTTGGCCGCGTGCCGTACGTTATCGGTAAGGACGCCATGTATCTGATGGTGGTTATCGTGGCGTTTATTGCCGTGGTGCTGCTGACGTCGTTCCGCGTGAGCAACAAACCGCACGTAAACGTATATCTTTCGGGCGTGGGAACCGACAAATATCGCCATTTCCGCGGCTCGATGGGGCACGAGGTGAAGGCCGAAAAGCGCAATTGGTACTCGGAGGACGCCCTTGGCGAGAAGCGTATTGGCCCCGCGGGCAGCGTCGTGTGCTGCAGCATTATCTTGTTTGCGCTGCTGTGTTGCGCGTGGATTGGGCCCGAGCGGCTTGCCATGAGTGCGCCCTCGGTGCTGCGCGGCAAGTATTTTGAAGGTTCGGGCGTCGTGGGCATCTTTATTGGCACCGTGGCGTTTGCCTTGCTGGCGCCGCTTGTGGGCGGCCTGATCGACGGTCTTGACCGTAAGCTTTCGGCTCGCATGCAGGGCCGCGTGGGCCCGCGCCTGCTGCAGCCCTTCTACGATGTTGCCAAGCTGCTGCGCAAGGCCCCTGCCAGCGTAAATACCATGGACGATACCTATATGGCATGCGCGCTCATCTTTACCGTGGTGGGCGGCGGCATCTTTGTGTCGGGCTCCAACACGCTGCTGTGCGCCTTTATGGTGACGCTCGCCGCGATCTTTGTGGTGCTGGCGTCCGCCTCGACGCAAAGCCCGTTTGCCCAGGTCGGTGCCGACCGCGAGCTGCTGCAGGTCATGAGTTACGAGCCCGCCGTTCTGCTGATGAGCGTGGGCCTGTACCTTGCCACCGACAGCTTCGATTCCATCGCCGTGACGGGGCAGTCGGCCCCCATCATCGTGTACAGCGCGCCCATTTTCCTCGCGCTGCTCGCGGTACTTACCATCAAGCTACGCAAGTCGCCGTTCGATCTTTCGTACTCGCATCACGCGCATCAGGAGATCGTTCAGGGCGTCGCCACCGAGATGAGCGGCGGCACGCTGGCCAAGATGACCCTTATGCACTGGTGCGAGACCGTGCTGTTTTTGATGTGGGTGGGCATGTTCTTTGTTTGGGGCAACCCGGTGAGCTGGGTGGTAGCCCTGGTCGTGATGGCCGCGACGTACTTTGTCGAGGTGCTTATCGACAACACCTTCGCACGCAGTACCTGGCGCAGCTGCTTTAAGCTCGGATGGGGCGTGGCGCTGGTGTTTGGCCTGCTCAACCTTATGCCCATCCTCGTCGACGTGTTTATTTAGGAGGCGGCATCCATGGATCATAAAATGTCGCGCTCGCCGTGGGTTATTCATTACGACGGCTCAAGCTGCAACGGATGCGATATCGAGGTGCTGGCCTCGCTCACGCCGCTGTTCGATGCGGAGCGCTTTGGCGTGGTCAACACCGGCAACCCCAAGCATGCGGACATCTTTTTGGTGACGGGGTCGGTCAATGCCCAGAACCTGCCCGTCGTGCGCCAGATCTACAACCAGATGCTCGAGCCCAAGTGCGTGGTGGCGTGCGGCATCTGCGCGTGCTCGGGCGGCGTATTCCGCGATGCCTACAACGTGATCGGAGGCGTGGACCGCGCGATTCCCGTGGACGTATACGCGCCCGGGTGCGCCATTCGTCCCGAGACGGTGATTGATGCCATCGTGGAGGCGTGCGGCATCCTGGATCAGAAGGAGGCCGTGATGCGTGCTGGCGGTGACCCGCTTACCGTGGGCGGTGCTGCTACCTGGGATGGCGGCGTTGAGCTGGGCGAGGACGGATTTGTGGCTGCGGGGGCCGGGGCTGACGGTGCCGGTGACGCGCCTGCCGGGAAGCCCGCCGCGCCCGTCGCTGGCGACGCATCTGCTGAGACGCCCGCCGCTGCAAAGGAGGCCGAGTAATGCAGAAGGCTATCTATACCACCGTCGGGATCGACGAGCTCCTGTCGCATGTCCAGGCGCTCAAGGGCGTCGGCGCGCGCTTTGTGCAAATGCATGCCGAGCGCAACGTCGACGACGGCACGTATCGCCTGGTCTATACGTTTATCAACGTTCGTGCTGCTCAGGAGCATATCGCGCGGGACGGAAACTATGCGATTGAGAACCTGGTAGTCGAGGGTATCGATCAGTATCAGGAGATTCCGTCCATCAGCTCGTACTATCCGGCGGTATTCCCGTTTGAGAACGAGGCGCATGACCTGTTTGGCCTTGCCATCACCGACATGCAGCTCGACTTCAAGGGCTTTTTCTACCAGGTCTCGACTGCCGAGCCCATGAGCGTTATCACACCCGAGGTGAAGGCCGCGCGCGAGAAAGCCATGAAGGTCCGTGCCGCCGCAGAGGCCAAGGCGCGCAAGGCTGCGGCCGAGAAGGCCGCTGCCGCTGCTGCTGCGGGGGAGGGCGCCGCGGGTGCCGGCGATGCTGCGAACGCTGTTGCCGCCCAGCCCGCTGCGGCTACCGGCTCCGATGCTCAGCATGACGATGCCGCTGCCAAGGCCGCGCTCAAGGCTGCCGAGATGGAGGCAAAGCTCGCCGCCATGGATCCCGAGAAAGCGGCCAAGGTCCGCGCGGCGCTTGCTGCCAAGGCCGCCCGCGACAAGCAGAAAAAGGAGGCGTAAGGTCCATGGCACATCGCTCCGTTATTCCGTTTGGCCCGCAACACCCGGTGCTGCCCGAGCCGCTTCATCTGGACCTGGTGATCGAGGACGACCGCGTCATCGAGGCAATTCCGCAGATCGGCTTTGTGCACCGCGGGCTCGAGAAGCTAACCGAAAAGCGCGACATGCATCAGTTTGGCTACATCGCCGAGCGCATCTGCGGCATCTGCGCCGTGGGCCACAGCTACGGCTATGCCAGCGCCTGCGAGCGCATGCTCGACATCGAGGTGCCCGGCCGCGCGCAGTATATCCGCACCATTTTGCACGAGCTTTCGCGCATCCACTCGCATCTGCTGTGGCTGGGCCTGCTCGCCGATGCCTTTGGCTTCGAGGCGCTGTTCTATCGGTCGTGGACCCTGCGCGAGCAGATTCTCAAGATTTTCGAGAGCACGTGCGGTGGTCGCGTGATCCTTTCGATTAACGAGATCGGCGGCCTTAAGCACGACATCGAGGACTCCGAGCTGGCGGGTATTGTCCAGACGCTCGATGCCATGCGTCCCGACTACGAGGCCCTGGTGCATACGTTTTTGGACGACGCCAGCTGTGGCGAGCGCCTGCATGGCGTGGGCGTGATCAGCAAGAAGGACGCGCTGGATTTGTCGATGGTCGGCCCGTTCGGTCGCGCTTCGGGCGTGGATTACGACGTGCGCATGTTCGGCGACGGCGCCTATGCGGACCTGGCCGCGTTTGAGCCTATCGTTGCTACCGACGGCGATTGCTATGCCCGCTGTCAGGTGCGTTGTGCCGAGGTCACGCAGGCCATGGACATCATCAAGGAGCTTGTGGGCAAGATCCCGCACGACGGTATCGGTGGGCGCACCAAGCTCACGCCGGCCGACGGCGCGCGCGGCGAGGTTGTGATTGAGCAGCCGCGTGGCGAGGCGTATTACTATGTGCGCGGTAACGGCACCAAGAATCTGGACCGTTTTCGCGTGCGCACGCCGACGTCGCAGAACCTGGCGGGTCTGACGCATGCGCTGCAGGGCGTGCTCCTTGCCAACGTGCCCATGATTATCCTGACCATCGACCCCTGCATTAGCTGCACGGAAAGGTAGGCGCGGCATGAGTTTACTGACATTTGCCAAGACGGCCTTGGGTTCTATGGCCAAGCAGCCGGTGACGGTGTGCTATCCGCAGGAGGAGCTCGCGGCGCCCAAACGCTTGCGCGGGCACATCGTCAATGACATGGACGTGTGCATTTGCTGCGGCATGTGCGCGCGTCGCTGCCCGGCGGGCGCGCTCGCGGTCGATCGCAAGGGCGGTACCTGGTCGATCGATCCGTATGCCTGCGTGGTATGCGGCGAGTGTATCGAAAGCTGTCCCAAACACTGCCTGACTATGGACATCGCCCGTACTCCAGTTGCGGCGAACAAGACTCCCACGGTAGAAACCAAGCCGGAGTAGCGCGAAGACGGGGCCGGTGGGGCAAAAATGCCCCACCGG
>CABVCJ010000016.1 GCA_902496845.1 uncultured Collinsella sp. | reverse complement strand
CGACCAACAGGCGGGGCTGATTATCGGCGGGATCTTCGACCAGCGTAATGCCAAAGTTGGACAAAACTTCTGCAGGGGTAACACCAGGCATGGGGCCTCCTTTAAAAACGCGACACGCGGACGCAGCGCGCACTTTACTCACGTAAAGCCCGTTGTACCCGATATGCAAAAACGTTTTTGCGGCAACGGCGAAGCGCCCGCCCAACGGTCAAAAATCGCAGGCAAGCGGCCTAGTCATTGGGGACGTTCTTACACGACCAGCCGTTGGGGACACTTATGAACAGGCAACAACCAAGGAGTGTCCCTAGATGCCGGCACTTAGGGACGTTCCCAAAGTGCCGACTACAGCGGCAGGCCTTGGCCGAGCATGGCGATGACGCTCATGAGGACCAGCATGCCGGCGGCGTAGGGCAGCACTGCGCCCAGGAGCTCGGCGTCCTTACCGCGCACGTGCACGGCAGCGAGGCCAATCGCGAGCGTCTGCGGCGAGACCATTTTACCGGCGGCGACACCCAGGGCGTTCAACGCAACCATCCAGTAGTCGCTCACACCCAGCGCCGAAGCGGCCTGGCTCTGAATGGGACCAAACAGCATGCCCGACGATGTGCCCGAACCGGTCACGAACGCACCGACGGCACCGATCCACGGGGCCAGAATCGGGTACAGACCACCGGCGACGGCAATGCAGAACGCACTGATCGAAGAGATCATGCCCGCATAGCCCATCACCTTGGCACAGCCCAGCACCGAAAGCATCGTGATTACCGTCGGCATCATCTGCTTCACAGTCGCGGCCAGCACCTCGCCCATCATGCGCGGCGAAGCCCCCTGAATGGCACCGCCGATAAACGCGGCCAGGAAGATCCAAACACCCGGCGTGTTAATCCACGAAAACGTGAGCGTGCCGGGGTTCTCGCCGCAATACACCTGCACGTGACTCGCAAAGGGCGCAAGCGCGGCATGCACGGCGGGCACCAGGTTGGACGTACCCAACAGCAGTACAAAAATCAGGATGAAACACGACCAGGCAGAAAGCGCCGACTTAGCGGTGAGCTGCTCACCGGCCTCGATATTCATGTGAAAGCGCGCGTCCAGGTGACCGGACTTCTCGGCGCGCATGGCAAGCGCGGCGGTCAGCGCGAGCGACACGATGGAGCCCACGACCACGGCAAGCTCGGGGCCCACAAACATAGCGACGACCAGGGCAGCGCCGACAAAGGACGCGCCAGAGAGCAGCGCGATGCCGGCCACGCCGTGCAGGCGCTCGCCTACGCTCGCAACATCGCCTTGATCGTCGGTCACGCGGCCCGCAACCAACACGATGAGCAGCGGCATCACCACAAAGAACGGTGCGAGCTGCACCAGCTGAACGGTCGCCAGGTGCAGGGAATCCAGACCCACCAGGTCGGCAACGGACACCGTGGGGATGCCGATGGAGCCGTAGGGCGTGGGCACGCCGTTGGCCAGCAGGCAGATCAGCACGGCAGGCACGGCCTCAAAACCAAGGCCCGCGAGCATGCCGGCGGGAATGGCGACAGCGGTACCAAAGCCAGCCATGCCCTCCATAAAGCCGCCGAAGCACCACGCCACGAGCAGCGCCAGCAGACGGCGATCGCTGCTGATGGAGGTGATCATGCTGCCGATCACGTCCATGGCGCCCGTGCGAACGCAGAGGTTATACGTAAAGACGGCGGCGATAATCACCAACACGATGGGCCACAGCGCCATCAAAAAGCCCTCGAGCGAGGCCGTGGCTATCTGCGCCACCGGCAAATGCCACCACGCAAAGGCGAGCACGCACGAAAGAACAAACGAACCAATCGCGGCTTTCCAGGCCGGCCATTTAAAGCACAGCAGCATCACGACAAGCCAGATGATAGGCACAAGAGCCAGCAAAAATGCGGCGACGTCCATGGGTAAAAGCTCCTTGGTACCGCGAGGGCGGCATCGGGGGTGTCATAAAACTTGAACAGGATACCGCACGCTTACCGACAATTTTCTGCCGCCTGCCGAAATATTGAACAATCCGTTCAAAAACACGAGCAAACACCGCCGCGTCTATACTAGAGCGCAGCAATAGAAAGGACTCCGCCTTGAGCATCTCGCCTCTCGATAATATTCGCCGCGCCATCGCCCGCCGCAATGGCGTCGCCGACCCCGCCGTATCGGGCGGGGCGCACGGGCAGGGCGGACGCATCGAGAACGGCCTGTTCCCCGCATCGCACACCGCCGAGGAGCTCGCACGAATCCAAGAGCTAAGCCAGCGTAACGCCGGCGGTCCCGACAGCAACCAGGCCACACGTCGCCGGCGCGAGGGCGATCGCGAGCCCGGCCCCGTCCGCCGCATGGTGAACGCCTGGTGGAACCGCCTGCTCGGCGCTGTCTACGGCGGCGGCTTCTCCACGCAGGAAGCCGAATACGAGGAACACGCCACCCGCCGCGACTATCTCTGGAATACCCTGGGCACCGCCGTGTGGGGCTTCGCGTTTCCGCTGCTCACCATCGTGTCCACACAGCTTGTGGGCGCCGAGGAAGCAGGTAAATTCTCCATCGCCTTTGTCACCGGCACGCTCATCATGATCGCGTGCAACTACGGCGTGCGCAATTTTCAGGTCTCGGACATCGACGAGAAGGCGTCCTTTGCCTCCTACCAGCTCAACCGCTGGCTTTGCGGAGCATTCGCGCTGGCCTGCGGCCTTGCATACAGCAGTGCCCGCGGCTACGACGCGCAGATGGCAACGATCGGCCTGGGCGTCTACCTGTATAAGGTGATCGACGGCGTGGCGGACGTGTACGAGGGCCGCCTGCAGCAGGCCGATAAACTCTACCTGGCCGGCATGAGCCAAACGCTGCGCTCCGCCGGCGTCATCGCGGTCTTTAGCGTGGCGCTGTTCCTTACGCGCAGCATGCCCATCGCGGCCATGGCCATGGGTGTCACCGCCATCGTCTCGCTCGTGCTGGTCACCGCGCCGCTGGCCCTGCTCGAAACCGAAAAATCGCGTCGCGTGAGTCTGCGCGAGGTCGGCCACCTGTTTGTCCAGTGCGCCCCGCTCTTTGGCGCACTGTTCCTGTTCAACCTCATCGAGAGCATGCCCAAGTTTGTGATGGAAGGCACGCTGGCCTACAAATATCAGCTGTACTTTAATGCCCTGTTCTTTCCGGCGCAGGCTATTTTGCTGAGCATTGGATTTGTCTATAAACCGCAGCTTTTGCGTCTGTCGAGCATTTGGGCGAACCCGCGCAAACGCCGCCGTTTTGACTTAATTATTGTCGCCGTCATGGCGCTGATCGTGGTCATCACCGGCGCATGCGCCGCGTTTATGGAAGGCCCTGGCATCCCCATCATGAGCTTTATGTACGGCCTCAGCTTTGAGCGCTACCGCACATTGGCGCTGCTGATGGTCGTCGCCGGCGGCGTAACCGCGGCCATCGATTTTATCTACGCCATTATCACGGTGCTGCGCCACGCCGGCGACGTCACCAAGATTTACCTCATCTGCTTTGCCGTGAGCGTGGTGCTCCCGGTGATCCTGATCGACCTGCTGGGCCTGATGGGCGCCGTCGTGAGTTACCTGGCTATCATGGCCCTGCTGCTGGTGCTGCTGATTGTCGAGTACGCCCACATCCGCCAACGCATCGAACGCGACCGCAACCCATACGGCGCCTAATTAGCTGCCCCCGGTCACCGGAATTTGCGATGGAATCACCCCGGCTGGGGTCTCGTTGCGGACAATATGCATCACGCAAAACTAAGTGAGTAGACTTTTACCGAATCCCCGACCACACCGACAAAGCACAAGTCTGTGACCTGCGGTTTTATTGAGGCGAACATGTTGAGTGCTCGGCATTTCCAAAAAAGTCTACTCACTTAGCCAGCGGGCGGCCAAATGATTATTTAATCCCCGTCCCAGAAAATTCGCGAGCGACGGTTTGAGCGACAAGATGGGGTGCTTCGGGGCTGCGCAGCGTCAACGTGGCCGCCGTTCAGCAGAACGGCGGAACAAAGTTATTCGCCAGGAAGAATGTTTGCGTAGAACTCCGCCCCGTCGTCCAGGCGCAGGATGCCCACGCGGCCGAACTCGGAACCGGTGGCCGCCGCACAGTCGATATCGATGCGATCGGGCACGCCGGCGGTATCCTCGCCACCCAGGCGCACCATCTGCCCGCGACCCGACTCCTCATCGAGCCCCGCCAGGCCACCAACCTCGCAATAACGCCCCAGCGACACCGTGGGCGTGTGGCCGCTCACCACGACCGGGCCCTTGCCCTCGGCAGAAAGCAGTCCCGTCGGAGCATCCCAGTAGCCGTGACGAATCCACAGCAAGTCATCGGACGACTGCACGGCGAGCATTTGCTGCAGCAGCTCGCTATCGGCATCGACCGCTCCCCTGCCGTCGCCGCAATCGACACCATGCTCAAGCAAAAACGCACGCGCCGCCTCGGTCTGAATGCCGGCGTGCACCAGCAGATACGGTCGCTCGGCAGTCTCGACCACCGCGTAGAGCGGCAGGGCGGCAGCCCAGCGCACCAGCTCCTCGTATGCCTCAAATTCCATTTCGTTGAGCTGCTGACGCGTGGTCCAACCGCCATTGATATCCCAGGTCTCGGCATCGAGCGGGTCCTGGCCAATGATCGCGTCGAGCATAATCTGCTCGTGGTTGCCCTTAAGCACGCGAGCGTTGGGCAGCGACCGCACCAAGTTGATGACACCGACCGGATCGGGACCGCGGTCGATCATGTCGCCCAGCACATACAGCGTGTCGTCGGACGTCAGCGAGATCTTGGAAAGGGCCTCGTCCAGCGCGCGCACGTGCCCGTGAGCATCAGATGTCACATAGATCGCCATGGAACGCCTTTCCCTGCATTACGGCCGAAGCCCGATGCCACGACTAAAACTTCAAGTTGAACTTAAACGTTACCCATTGTACTCCGTTGCAATAAAGCTGGAAAGTGCCACCGCTGCCAACGGTCACAAGCGGCCGCCCGCACGCCCCGAAAACACCGCGCCACCAGCACCAACGCCCCAACCAGCACCGCCCGCGCCCCCGCCTCGTGTCGATAATGCGAACGCCCGCGGCTCGGCCCCATAAACCCACCATCTTTGGGTACAAATAACCGCAGACAACTGACCGTGCCACGCCAACCACCCAGGAGCGGACACTACCCATGAACCAGATACTTCTCTTTATCGGCCTCGTCATCATTTTGTGTCTGACCATCAAACCCGTCGGCAAAAAGCTCCCCTTCCCCACCCTGCTCATCTTTATCGTGCTCGGCATGCTGCTGGGCGTTAACGGGCCGGCGCACATCGACTTTAGCGACTACGCACTTACCGAAACCGTCTGCAGTACGGCGCTGCTGTTCATCATGTTCTACGGCGGCTTTAACACCAACATCGACCGCGCCAAGCCCGTCGCCGTGCCCGCTGTACTGCTGAGCACGCTCGGCGTTATCGCTACCGCCGGCATCACGGGCGCCTTTGCGCATTTTGCACTAGGCTTCGACTGGATCGGCGGCCTGCTGCTGGGCTCGGTCGTGGCATCGACCGATGCGGCCAGCGTCTTTAGCGTGCTGCGCGAGCACAACCTTTCGCTAAAGGGCGCGACTGACTCGCTGCTCGAGGTCGAATCGGGCTCCAACGACCCCGTCGCCTACATGCTTACCGCGGTGCTCGCGACCCTCGCGGCGGGCGGCGACATCGACATTCCCGTGCTGTTGGCCAAGCAGATTATCCTGGGCGTGGGTCTGGGCCTTGCCATCGGCTGGACATCCAGCCGCCTGATTGAACGCGCACACGCAACGGCCGAGGGCGCGCAGACCATCTTTTTGTTCGCCGTGGCGATCGTCGCCTACGCGCTGCCGAGCTATCTGGGCGGCAACGGCTTTTTGGCCGTGTACCTTGCAGGCATCGTGCTAGGTGCGAGCGACATCACCGGCAAGGTCGAGATGGCGCACTTCTTTGACACCCTTACCGAGATGGCCGAGATGACCATCTTCTTTTTGCTCGGCCTGCTCGTGACGCCTGTGCGCCTGCCGCAAATGCTGTTGCCGGGCCTGGCGCTCATGGCGTTTATGCTCTTCGTGAGCCGCCCCTTCGCCGTGGGCGTGCTACTGGCGCCCTTTAGGACCAACCCCCGTCAGGTTGCACTCGTAAGCTGGGCGGGCCTGCGCGGCGCGGCTTCGGTCGTGTTTAGCCTCTTTGCCGTGGTGGTCGGTGTCCCCGGCGGTCACGACCTGTTTGACCTGGTGTTTGTGATTGCCGTGTCGAGCATTGTGGTGCAGGGATCGCTGCTACCGGCGGTGGCGAAAAAGCTCGACATGATCGATGCGGAAGGCGACGTGCGCCGTACGTTTAACGATTACCGCGACGAGGACGGTATGTCGTTTGTAAAGCTCAAGGTAGGCACGGGCCATCCGTTTGCCGGGCGCTCGCTCGCCGATATTGGCAGCGCGACGGACATGCTCGTAGTCCTGGTGCTGCGCGACGGCGCGCACCCGGTACTACCCAACGGCGATACCGTGATTGAGGAAGGAGACCTTCTGGTTATGGCCGCGCCGACGTTTGAAGAGCGTGCCGAGGTTACGCTGCGCGAGGTCACCGTGACACCCCACGGTCGCCTGGCAGGACTGCGCCTGCGCGACGTGCCGCAAGGCAAGCACCCGTTTATCGTCGTGATGCTCAAGCGCGACGGCCAAACGATCATCCCTGACGGCAACACCCTCATATACGCCGGCGACGAAGCCGTCATCGCCACGCTGGCGTCGTAGCCATCCCCACCCATAAGTTGCGGTGAAATAGGGACTGAATAGGCCTTCTAGCAGCCTAAACAGTCCCTATTTCACCGCAAGTTATTGAGGGGATAAGGTTGAGGGGTGGCTATGGCTACCAGCCGTCGTCCGTATCGTCGCCTGCGGCGAAGACACGGAGGTCGAGGCCTTCGCGTTCGGCTCGGGCTAGGAGCTCTTGGGGCGACTCGTCCTCGATATCCATCACGTCAAGCATGGCGGCCGGAAAGCCCACGCCCTCCGCAGACCCCGCGCGGTCGAGCAGGCTCTCGCGCAGTTGATCTACATCAACGTCGATCTCCATGGTGAAACCTCCTACCAGGCCAGGACCCCTACTCAGCAGCACCAAGCTCATCCACGGCAGCAACAAAAGCCGCCGCCTGCTTGTCGTCCATCTGCGCAGCCAAACGCCCCACGGGCTCATCGTAGGCGAACTGCACCTTATCGATAAAGCAATCCCAAGCACGCTCATCCACACGCACGGCGGCCTCGCAATACTGGCTGAGCTTTTCGAGTCCATACCAAAACGCATTCACATGGCGCGCAGGATCCTCATCCAGCACACCATCGTAGCGACGCCCGTTAAACTCGCACATGCGCGCCACGGCAACCTTGAGCGAATCGCCGCCCTCGTCAGAAGCCTCATCCACCAGCTCGGGAATCGCAACCTCACGCCGAACAGTATGCCTGGTTGCACCATCGTACTCGCCCACCAGCACGTCCTCATCAAGCCGAGAATCGTAGTCCAAATAGCTCGTGCCACAACAAATGCCGTGCGGCGAGCCCGTGCCAAACGCGCAGAACAACCCGCCGTCGGCAACAACACGACGGTAGGTCTCAAACGACTTCTTAACCTGAGCGAGCAACTCGGAAAGCTCCCCGGCATCGCACGCCGTCTCGATCGCAACGCACGCAGGCTCGGGCAACGATACCGGCTCCACCATGCTCCCCGCAACGCGGGCGGCGCGCTCGGCCCGATACGCCTGCGCCGCCAAGCGCGCTCGCTGCGCAGCGCCGCGCACGTTGGTAAGTTCACGCTCCAACGCCACGTCATCAGCTACATCGCCAGCCAAATCGCCCGTAAACCCGTCAGCGCGCTGCGGGCCTGTCGCACTCAGCTCAGACTCAAACGTCGCTGTGATCATACCCGCAAGGTCCGTCGCGTCGGCGGCGCAGCGCATCTGCTCCAGCTGCGTACACAGCAGGTCGGCATCCAAAGGCACGGCATCCACAACGCGCACGTCACTCAGACGCGCCAC
Organism: uncultured Collinsella sp.; assembly: GCA_902496845.1. Taxonomy (GTDB): domain Bacteria; phylum Actinomycetota; class Coriobacteriia; order Coriobacteriales; family Coriobacteriaceae; genus Collinsella. The sequence goes on along the minus strand of CABVCJ010000016.1, from coordinate 26,492 downwards.
GCCCTGCAGCACCATAGCCCCCGCAGCATCGTACGCCGCACGAACCCTGTCCGCCGTATTGGCGCGCAGCTTTACCTCGATAAACGCAAGCGTCTGCTCCAAACGGGCCAGCAGCTCGGCCTTGTCCTCCATACGCAAAAAGGCAGCATAGCGACGCTCCATACGCAGCGGACCAACAATGCCCGCCTGCTTGCGAGCGTATGCAAGCGCAGCGCCCTCAACACGACGGATATACCCGTCAACAGCCCGCACGGCAGACTCGCGTGCGGCGTGCTCGGCGGTCTCGATGCCCCTAAGCACGCCCAGCAGCTCGCGGGAGCGCACCTTTCGAACCAACTCCCCGCGATCGTACTGCTCAAGCGCCGCCTGGCGCTTGGCTACCGATCCAAAGCCAAACAGCTCGTCGAGCAACTCGCCAACAGAACGCTCGCCCGCCATGGCAAGGCCTCCTACTCGAACACGCCAACACGCCCGCGGGCCCACGCGCACGCAAACCCGCTCGCCCGCACTCCTACAGATCCAGAGCCTTTTTCGCAGCGTCAACCGGGTCGCCATCCATGTAGAACACCGGGCTCAGGCCCGAGATAATCTCGGACGAAACGCTCTGCAGGCCCGCGATGGCACTCAGCGGCAAAATCACGCGCTTGGCGCCGGCGTTTTTGGCCACGCGCATAATGTCCTCGAGCCCGCGGATCTCATCCATAGAGCCCGACATGCGCAAGATTCCCGGAATCGCCAGCGCAGGCATCACCGGGCGGTTGCACGCCGCAGAGCAAAGTCCCACAAACTCGGCGAGCGAAACTTCCTCGGACAGGCCCTTGCTCTGCAGGTCGTTGTAGAACAGCAGGTAATCCTTGGAGCCAATGTGCATGCCCGGCGCCACGCGGTTCGCCAGGTTCACAAAGTTGTCGAACGCGGCTTCCAGCGTATCGCGCACCGACTTGTTAAAGGCCACGCCCTCGTACTTAAACTTGCACTCGCCGGCAACGGCCTTGTTCTCCAGCTTGTACACGGCAACCTCGCCGCCCTGCGACCTGCCCACGCCAAATACGTGGCCGGACAGCAGCGGCCCGTCGGGAATCAGCGTGTCCTCGGTCTGCTCGGGCACGCGCACCACGTGCACGTCCTGCGGGTTGTCGGCATCCATATAACCCAGGTTGACGTCGATAAACTCGACGCCCGCCATAATCTTGAGCTGCTCCTTTACACGGCGACGGCCCTCGATGGCGTAGTCCAGCAGCCAGCGCACGTCGTCCTTGTCCATAGCCTCGTCGGGGAACAGCAGCTTGGCCAGGCCGCTAAAGGTCTTGCGCACGGCGATCTCGTCACGCTTGTTAAAGTCGCTGTTAAAGCGGAAATACCGGTCGATATGGTGCGTAAAATCCTTGCGGCGCATCTCCTTGCAAAACTCCGACAGGCAGTCGGTGATCAGGCCATAATGCCCGGTCAGCAGGCTCGAGCGCATCTTGGGAATTTCCCAGCCCGGCAGGTAATAGTGGATACGGTCGAAGAAGGCCGAATCGTTGTTAAACTCCGGCGGGAACGGATCAAACAGGTGCGTGGTCTTAAGGACGTTTTGCACGGTATCGTTGATGTTGCCCTCGAAGACCATGGAGGCGTCGGCGTTAATCTGGTCGCGGCCGCGTGCGTAACTGCCACTCGCCATGTAGTCCTTCATGATCTGCACGGCGTTGGTGTCCTTAAACCGCATGCCGGCGACCTCGTCAAACGTCACACAGTCCCAGTGTCCCACCAGGCCCACGCGGTCGGCGCGCATAGAGTTCATACGGCCGAACAGGTTGGCCGTAGTGGTCTGGCCGCCCGAAAGCAAAATGGCGTAGGGCGAGACCTCTTTGTAGATGTGGCTCTTACCGGTACCGCGGGGACCCAGCTCGCACAGGTTGTAGTTGCGCTCGATGAGCGGCACCATACGCTCGATAAAGTGCAAGCGCTCTTTCTCGGAAAGCTCGCTGGGCTCATAGCCAGCGGAGCGCAGCAGCATGTTGAGCCACTCGTCGCGCGAGAAATACTGGCGCTCTTCGACCATGGCATCCAGGTCCAGGTTGGGCATCTGAATGGGCGTGAGCGACGCCACGCTGAACGGAGAGTCCTCGGGCCCACGCTTCTTACGCTTGGCCTTGGCACGGCGCGGCACATCGTCGCCAAAGACCTCCATGCCAAACTCGTCTTCCTCATCCAAGGGGTGACGATACTCGATGCTCATGATGCACCAAATACCACCCTGCAGAATCTTGGAATAGTCGCGCACGTACTCGGCCGGCATCACAAACGGCTCGATGGTCAAATTGGCAAACGACGCCACGTAGATGTCTTTGTACTCGTCGAGCTTGGCCGTCACCTTGTCGATGATGGTAAAGCGGCCCAGTTCGCGAATCTTGGACTTAATGCGCTCGGACTCGTCGGGACGCACGTAGTTATCCGTGAGGATCCTGCGGATGCGATCCAGGCCCTCTGCCACGGCTTCCTCGTCATCGGTCGAGCAGTACATGCCCAGCAGGTACTCCAGCACAAAGGTGGGCACGTTGGCGCCGCGCTTCATAAAGGCCGTCAGGTCCTTGCGCACGATCTTGCCGCCAAAGTGCTCGAGCAGCTTACCGTCCAACCCGTCCATGTCGTAGCCCTCATCCTCGGGAGCCTCGGCCGCAGCCTGGTCATAGCCATCGGTCGAGGATTCATCCTCAGCGGGCGCGGCGGCCACCGGCTCCGGGGCAGGCACAGTGGCCTCAGCCGCCGGGGCCTCCACGGGCATCGCAGCCTCCGCAGGCACATCCACATCAATCGAGGGGACTTCCCACAGATCGTCGTCATGGCTATCAAACATAGGGCACACTCCTAAAAACCAAAGTCAGCAACGGGGGCAAACGAAACGGCAATGGTGTACGTCTCGCGCCAAACGATCTTGCCCGACTGGGCATCGCGACAAACCAGCAAATGGGACGAACCGGATCCAAATGACACGCCTGACTTAAGCGTAAAGCGAGCCTCGACCACGCGATCCTGCGGGTTGGGCGAGGTCATGTCCGCATGCACGCGAGCAACATCGCTCACCTCGTTGCCGGTCTCGTCGGTAAACACCAGCTCGTACTCGCACGGCAGCACCTTGCCCGTTGCGGCCTCGTCCTGCAGCAACTTAATGCCAAACAGCGAGTTGGTAACGCGGCGGCTCTCGCTCAGCACTCGCAGTTGAGCCATTTGCGTGTCGACAAATTCCTTTGAAGACGCGCTCAGGCGGCGATACCCAACCACCGGCACCACAAGCTCCTGCAGGCTCACGCCGCCATGCACGTAGCGCTTGGTTCCGCCGGGTCGTTTGTAGTGCACGATTCCGCGCGGGGCCAAGCCAACATAACCGCCGCCCGGCACCACGTGGTCCATGTTCATGGCCAAATACGGGCTACCGTCCGCACCGTTAGCGATATCGGCCAAGGCGTCGCCCTGAGCGACCACCGCATGGCGCTTGCCAAACAGCACCGGGTCGTCGGGCAGGTCATTCTTGCCCAAGAACAGGCATTCCGGCAGCTCGTTGGCCGTATACAAAAAACCATGATCGGATGTAATCGTCACACGGGCACCCGGCGCGTCAGTGCACACGCGCTTGGCAATCGAGACCAACTCGTCCACGCTCTCGGCGCATGCATCGAACACGTCGCTTTCGGTGGCGAGCTTCTCCCCCGTCGCGTCGATCTTGTTGTGATACAGGTACACGATCTCGCTGGACTTGATCAGCTCCTTGCGGTCGGCGGCAGGCATATCCAAATACGCCGCAGCGCTCAGGGCACGACCCGTAGGCGCGGCCTTCTGCAGCACCGCCTGACGCTCGACCGTAGAACCCGTCGGCATACCGTCGAGCAGCACGGCGCCTGTTTCCATATTGAGCGTCATAGCCTGATGCGGCAACAGCGCCGGCATGCCCATCTCGGTAATAGAGGGGAACATCGCCTGCACGCTACCCATGCGCACCTCGCCGCCGCGCTCGCGCTCCAAAGCGGCAGCCACGTCCTGCGCCACTTCGTAACGCAGCGCATCGCTAATCAGGACCACCTTGGTCTTGGCACTACCAGCATACGTGGGCAGCGTCTCCCAATAGAACAGGTCTTGGCGGGCGACACCCTCAACATAGCCAGCATCGCGCCACTGCGCCTGAGCGGCATTGGCCCAGCACGCGTTGCTCTCGGTCAGATACCAGTTAACGTAGTTGTTCTCGGCCCACTCGACCGCGCGGCGCTCGGGCTCCTCCAGCAGGTCGACACCACGCAGCTTGCAGCGCTCGTTGGCCTGACGCAGCGCGCGATAGGCCGCATCCATGCGCCACCAATCCGAGGTGTAGGCCTCCCACACCTCGGCCGCCTGGGCAATATGGAATCCGCCCGCATGGTCGCGCTTAAAGGCCGCCATGTCGGCCAACGCCAAAAGCACCTGGTAGTAGCAGGCGACATCGTCGTACCAGCACAGGTCGCGACGGGCCGAGGCAACACGACGGGACTCGTCAACGCGGTCGGCTCCCTGCGCCAGCGAGGTGAGCAAGTCGCTCAAAATGGCCTCGTCAACGCACGGGAATACATCGAGCCGCAGCAGATCGTCGGTAGACAGAGCGCCAAACACGTGGCGCAGGCCGCACGCGTCCTGGACCAGCTCGCAAATCTCACGCAGGTCATCAGACGCCGCGGCATCGCCCGCCCACTCGCGGACAACCGCGATGCAATACGGCGCATAGGCAGGCGCAATATGGTTGGAGAGCTTTTGCAGCGCAGCGGCCGGCACCAACGAGGCCGCGGCCGTGAGCAGCACATGGGCGGCAAAATCCTGCAGCGAGTCGCGCTCGAACAGCGCACCCTCAAAGCCCGTGCGCTGACGCACAAAGGCAGCAAGACTGTCGGCGGCCTCAAACTTTTGCGCCAGTTCCGCCAGTGCCTCCGGGCCATCGTGCAGCAGCTTAGTCAGGCACGCGCGCACAATAAACGGCATGGTGGCAGCACTGGGGTCCGAGCCGTCAAACATGGCGGCCAGCAGGCCCAGCTCAACATCGGCCGCGCACGCAGGCGCGGGCATGCACTTGGAAAACTTGGCGACGCGGCCCTTGGCGGCAAAGAACGACTTGTGCGCCTGCAGCGCCTTACGAATATCCCGTGCGTTCGAAGCCCCCAGCTGATCGGCCAGCAGCGACAGATAGTCCGCCGAGAACTGATCGGCGTACAGCTCAACATCGGCCAGCCAATCGCCCTCAAGGCTACCGCGCCCCTGCTGGCGATACACCAGCATGTCGCTCGTGGTGTCCTCGCGCGCGATAAGGCGCTTGACCTCAAACATATGCCCGTCGCAAGCCTCCACAAAGCGCACCGGACGCGGCAGGCGCTGCTCTATCGCTTCGCCAAAGCCGCCCTCGGCAAGCTCGGCAAACGTGGCGGCAAACTCGCCCTCTGCGTCGTGCCACACCACCACGCGGCGCTCACGGCAATCGGGCAGCGGCTGTTCAAAGCGCGCTGCCAGCTCTTCAATTACATCGAACTTTGCCATCTAACAATCCCACTGTCATACCGGTCAAAACAATTCGCGTAACGCGTAATCACGTGTGCATTATTTTATCTTTGCCAGCACATCCTGGAACTTGGCATAGTTGACCTTAACGCCGTCGTCCAGGTCGATCTTGATCATCTGGTCGGCCAGGTGATGCAGCTTTTCCTCGTAGGCAACGGTCTCGGTCAGCTGATCCTTGAGCTTTTTGATGCACTTGGTCAGCGCGACCTTCTCGCCGCGCTCCGCCGTGGCCAGCGCGTCCTCGGCGTCGGCAATCTGCGAGCGATAGCGCTCCTGCTGCTCGTGAACGTAGTCGGTACGAATGCGCGCCAGCAAGTCGGGCGTGTAGCGATGCATGTACACCAGGGCCATAAAGCCGTTCTTTTTGCCCGAATCAAACAGCCAGTAGATAGGACGCTTCTTGTAGGTCTGGCAGTGGTCCTTAAAGAAGTCCTTCAAAAAGTAGGTGCGGATGACCTCGCGCGAGGTGCCCTTGCCGCCGAGCGCCTCGGCAATAAAGGCTAGGTTCTGCTCGAGCGTTTCCTCGCCGTACACAGTGCGCACAAAGTCAATAAAATAGCGCACGATGTCGTCGTCAAAGTACTCGTCGTCGGTAATGGGCAACACGTTGTCGCCATCGGGCATAAAGGTCACGTGATCGGGGTCGGGCATCTTGGCCAGATAGTCGTTGACCGTGGCACCCTGGTCGGCAAGAACCAGACCGTCCACGTCCAGCGAATAGCGGCCAAACATGCAGCCCACGGCATAGCTTATGAGCGAGGTGATCTCGTCGCGCTTGGTACGCACATACTTGTTGCCCTTGTAGCTCTCGGGAATCTCGTCGGCGGTATCAAAGATGCGCGCCACCGAGACGTACTTGTCCTCGACCTCGATGGGCACCTCGCCCTCCATGTTGTAGATCTTGGCGAAGATTCGGTTGAGCTCTTCCTCGTTAGCGCGAAGCTGCTCAAAGCGAGCATTGACCTCGGCCTTGCGAGCCTCGTATTTATCGGCGAGCAACGTTGCCATATCTCTATCCCATCCAATCCGAGCCAATTAAAACCCGACCAAACGTAGTTAAGTCAACATAGACAAGTCTACCCGACAGCAAAGCTTCTAGCGCCCCGTGCAGAGCATTCGCAAGCACCATTTTGAGAGTACGCCCGCTACAGGCCGACCCCGCTTTGCAGTCAACTAAGTATTAACTTACTCCACCAGCTCCACCATTTGTTGAGCAACAAGTGCGAGCGGTAGCCATAACGCCACGGCCGCATCAACCGGTTCAAAGCAACACGAACGAGCGCGTCCCCACCATCTCATGCCAAAAGTCTGTCGTTATCCTAAAACCGCAGGCAGATTGACGAACATGTGTTTGGTCATTATAATTTCTACTTGAATAGACTCCTCGTCTCGTGGTATAAAAGGATTGGTACCCTCGAATAGAGGGACCTCCAAGAGCCGGGGGATGTCCCCCGGCATTTTTTATGCGTAAATTGGAGGTCACCTCATGAAGGAACTCTCGATCTTTATCGACGAATCCGGCGACGCGGGGCCTGTATCTAGGTACTACATAGTCACGCTCGTATTCCATGAACAGGACGAGCCTGTTGACCCTCATATCAATAGCTACGAACAGCTCTTAAAAGATCAAAGCCTTGACATCATGCCATTTCACTTTGGGCCTCTCTTGACCGGACACGACGACTATAAATGGCAGGATATCCAACGGCGGAAAAAGCAACTTTCCGCCTTCACGATGCTTGTGCAGCACCTTCCCATCACATACCGACCCTTCATCTACGACAAGAAACAGGGCCTTTACGAACCGCAAAAGCTCTCCGAAAAGATCGAACGCGATGTTACGCTATTCCTTGCCGACCACCTGGCGTATATGCAGAGCTTCGACCACGTGAAGATCTACTACGACGGAGGCCAAAGCGTTGTAACGCGCGCGCTTCACGGTGCCATCGAAAAGGCCATTTCCCAAAGGGCCACGGTTTATCGCGACGCTTCGCCCAGAACATATCGACTATCCCAGGTCGCCGACTATATTTGCGGGGTCGAGCTCACACTCCTTAAGTTCCAGAATGGAACGGCGACCAAAACAGACACGGAGTTCTTTGGCTCGATCACCCCATTCAAAAAGAACTTCGTTAAGAAGCTAAAGAAAAAGAGGCTCAATTGATTCAGACATTCGCACTGGAGCCATGGTATAAATGAGTTGCGTTCCTTTATGGAGGGCAGTCAAGGGCCGGGGGATCCCCCCGGCATTTTTGCTTTTAGGGAGACTGCCAGTCGAGCCAAACGCCTCGCGTAGACCCAGCGCGCAGCTTCTGTTATAAAGATATCGGTACCCTCGAATAGAGGGACCTCCAAGAGCCGGGGGCTTCCCCCGGCATTTTTTATGCGTAAAGTCGTCGCGACTCCTACTTCGCTTCCTTCGGGGCGTTTTCGAGTGTGTCGACAATCGCCTCTATGCCCTCTCCCTGGCCCAGAATGAAGCACTTCCAGTCGATATCCTGAGTGTGGGCAAACTCATCGGCACGCGAGGCACTAAAGAGCATCACGCGGCTCTTCTTCCACAACAGGGCGGGATGCAACTTAAAGTCGGTACTCTCAATACAGACCACCGCGTCTTTGCGAGGCATCTCGAGCTTACTGCTCTTGACCAATTCTTTCAGCTTTTGGATGTCGGTGATCTCCTGACCCACAGAGCAGCTGTTGAGCAGGTCCTTCCACACGCGGAAGTACGGCTTGCCCTCATAGGAAGCCCCTTCAGCCACGACGGATGTCGATAGGCCGACAGGCCGCTTAGCAACCGCATGCCTAACCTTGGGAGCCGCCTTGGCAGACTCGTCCGCCGGCTTCTCATCGATGCCCAGAACCTGAGCAACGTAGTCGTCATTGCCCAGGAAATACTCCTCGACCACGTCCCATCGCTCGGAATCCCTCATCGTGGAGCAGAAGAAGCCCCTAATAACCTTGGACGAATACTCATGGCGATCGTTAAGCTCGCGCAGCACGCCGTTGGAATATCTGCTGTCCGAAGCCAACGCTTTGACCTTCGAAGCGTCGTTGAGACGAATGAAGATTTCCGGATTGTCGCCGCCCTTTACCGTGTACGTGGCAAGCTTGAGAATTTCCAGGATCTCGGCCAGCGCATAGCGAGCGTCGAGAGCCTTGTTGTCCAAATAGCGCCTGCAATGTTTGCTACCCTCGGGAGGCTGCAACCTTCCCAGTGTCTGGGTCAGATTGCTCATGGCCGCCTGAAGCTCGCGCCCGATAACGCCATAGCGAACATCCTGCACGCGGCTATAGGTATTCCTCGAAGACTTATTGAATCGTTTGATGCATTTAAAGGATCGGTCGGATCCAAAGTGCCCGCCACCATCGACGGGACGAACAAACGCATTCAGCAGCGCAGACGGCTTCTTAACCTCCAAAGACGTTCCCTCAAGCTGATGGGTGAGCTCTTTTGTAAACTCCTTCTCCGAAAAATCGCCCTCACGCGCAAGGCTCATAAACGTCTTGCGCAGCGCCTCGACAAATGCAGACAGCGTCGACGTCGCCTCATCAAACGTCATGGAGTAATTAATGTCGAGCGCAAGGCGGTTCGAAAGCGCAGGCTCCCCCGTCGGCGAACAAATCTTGCCCGTGAACAGCTGGCGTTTAAAATCGGCAAAGGTCAGTTCGCTAAACTCGTTAGCCCACATGTCGCCAACATTGAGCTCATAGATTGCACCCATGTCCGAGATCTTGACGGCATGCTGCCCCGCGCGATTCTCGTAGCGCGTATGAGCCTCGCTGATCTTTCGCAAATACTTGCCGTAGGACGTAGTAAAGCTACGCTCGGCAGCCTGCTCAATGCAAACAAACTGCTTGGTATACGACACCTTGGGGCGCACGACGATAACCGGGAAGTTGAACTTGTCCTCGAGGTCGCGCGAGATCATCATCAGGGCCGATTTAACGCGATTGGTCTTGCGGTCCTCGTCCTTCTCGTTCGTAAACAGGTAGGAGAACGTATTGGGCGATACCAGGAAGTTCTGGCTACGGTCTTTTTGCGGCGCAGAAGCATAGACCTCGTACAGCTTGGCCATGATCTCCTTAAGCTGCCACTGGCTAAACTTAGAGAGCGCATACAGCGTCTCGGAATAGCGAACATCTTGCATAAAGAAGTCGATGCAGGCCTTGGCCCCCAAGCCGCGCTTGCGACCGCCACGACCAATTTCCTGAATATAGTCGGACAGATTGCCCGTCGGCGCATAGTGGTACACGGCATCGATGTCATCGATATCGATGCCCATGCCAAACGCCTTGGTGCTCACGAGCACCCTGCAGCTGCCCGACGCAAACGCGTCTTGAACGATCTTCTTGTACGCGGCATCTTTGCCGCCGTGATAGCCCAAGACTTTAGAATTAGAAACGCTGCGTTGATCGATGATTGCATTGACATGACTCTGATAGGGGCAATAGACAATGGCATGGCGGTTGTCGCGCACGGCCTTATCAATCCACTGCTCAGCGAGGTCGGTTTTTACCTCCTCGATGGGACCGGGCAGCTCGCTTTTGCTTCTCCAGACAATGTCGAAGGAGATGTCGTTACGACGAGGATTGCCCAGGAACGTCTTGCAGTTGCCAAGCTCCAGGTCGGCAACCGTATGCGAAACGACATCATCGCGCCCGCCGTAAACAGCCGTAGCAGTAAGGCAAAAGATCGGAAAGCTCATACCGTTTTTGCGGAGTTTAGACAGATACGGGCCCAGATACCAGTAGTCCGGGCGGAAATCTTTACCCCAAGAGGTAACGGTGTGGACCTCGTCAATGACGACAAGACCGAGCTCGCGGCCGTTGAGAATTGCCTGGATCGAGGACTCCAGCAAGAGTTCCGGAGACAGATAGATGATGGAGGCCTCGCCGCTTTTAACACGGTCGAGGGATTCAAGACGCTCACCATAGGGAATGTCCGAGTTAATGGCAACGACATTCTTAACGCCACGTTTCCGCAAGTTGGCAACCTGATCGATCATCAAGGCCTTCAGCGGCTCAATAACCAGCGTGACCAATTGATATTTCCGAGCAAGATACAGCGCCGGAATCTGGAACAGAATGGACTTGCCCGCACCCGTGGGCGCCGTTACAAACACATTCCTGTAATCGACGGAACCCGCATGGGCAGCCTCGGCCTGCTTTACGACAAACTCGGAGATAGCACCCTGAGACACCGTTTCCATCTCGTTGTCAAAGTCGGGGTTCTTGTAAAACCGAAGGTTCCTAAACGAGGCATCCTTGCCCCAGTAATGCTGAAGCACCGAAAGCAGACGGTCCGACTCCTCGACCTTTTCCTCTTGGTCTTGCTGCGCCACAAAGGAAACGGATAGACCCAGCGCATAGGCAACAGAAGCGACCGCCTCCAGAGCGGACCTATAGCTCTCAAGTTCCCGAGCGTTCACCAAAACAGAAGCAGGACCAGCCGCGCCATCGAGCAAGTTCAGACGATAGTCCAGAAACGCCGTAGAAGATACGGGAACAACGCTCTCATCATTTGGCGAAGCGATATCCAAATCAAAGGAGGCACGGTCGAATAGATCGGCCACTTCCCACTCAGAAAACTCGTCCGGAATAATCGGCGTTACGAGGTGCGCGCTTCCAACCTTTACGGATTTGGCATAGTACTTAGAAAGCCCCGTCGTATCGGGCGTCATATCGTCAAAAGATGACTCAAAGCCATCGAGCAGATCCAGATCAACGGGAGAAGGAACGCCCTCGCCATCAAGGAACAGGTTGTTCCGAACGACGACAATCTTGCCGTCGAACAACTCGCCGATCGTCCCGCGCAGTTCAAGAAGCTGCTCAAACAGCATCAAGACGGGACCATCCGCCGAAAGAATCTGAGCGACAGCCAGCTTCTTTTGACGAGCAAAGTCAGAAGGAGAAAAGAACAATGCAGAATCGCTGGCCACAACCCCGGGAATCGAGCACTCATTACGTGCAACGGATTCTGCGAGATGGGATGACAGACCGCAAAAAGCAAATATCGTCGGTTGCGAACAATCCCTCAAGAGCTCGTCGATTTTGCCATCGAGCGTCAAACTATTGCCATCGCAGAACTCGGTCATATTCTCCTCCTCCAACCAAACACTGCTATCAACTTAGCCCATCAACCTCGCTATTTGTTGAGCAACAAGTGTGAGCGGTAGGTATTGGGCTATGACCGTTAGGGATTGAATAAATGAAGCACAACAAGAAAGCGACACCCGAGTCGAATCAGCTCCGCACTCGCAGAAAGTCACACCACATGCCGTCCCAAAAGCATACAGAGAATGGCGCACAAACCGAACAATTCAAATTGAAGGACATAGCGGTGGCGCTTCGTCATTGGCAGACCGTCATCAGCGCAATCCAATTAGCCAACAATAATCAGGCTGAGTATCGTTCATCACTCGCTGTCGGAGAGAGGGCCTGTCGCAACGGACTCAAACTCGATACCACAGCGCTTCACCATGTAATCAAAGTGAGCAGCCTGGTTATTTGCTTCAAAAATGCAACGCATAACATTTAGATAGTGAAGTAAGTAGTCACCAGAATCGGTGCATTCGGCATCATCGGTCAACAGATGAGAACCAGAGTGCGTCCACAAAAGCAATGATCTTCCCAAAGGACGATCGGATGGAGGCAGCCTGGAGATTGTTTCCTCAAGATTCAATCCATTGACAAAATTGAAATATGTTTCAAGGATTCGACGAATGCTATTGCGGACGGACGTTGACCGATTTCCCGCACGAAGCTCCTGCCACAGCGCCTCGTAACCCGTACTTACTGGATTATCCGAACCAAAGGCCTCGACAATGGAGCTGCTAGCCGTTTTTCTAATTACGAAATACGCGCTGTTCGATAGAGAGTAACCAGCCGAGGGGTATGTAATCTCGTGATGGAAACTGGCATTGTGCGTTAATACAAACAGTTGGCTTACGTCGGCATTGTCCTTCCGCCGCGCTTCGGAAGCCAGGTCTCGCACTAAAGAACTAACAAAGTAAAGAACGTTCGCATCTAGGCTGGAAATAGGATCATCAATAAATACAACTGGATGATCGGACGACCTGCTCTCGACGTAGCTTAGGAAATACAAGAAGGTAACGATGGTTTTTTCGCCCTCGCTAAGAGTTTCATTCGCACGTTCGCCACTGCGACGAATAAATGCATAGTCTTTTCCATCGTTAGCTTCATCGAGAGAAAAATTATCAAAGCACAAGTCCCTAAGAATTCGATTGATACGCTCAATAGTAGGCTTTGAACTAGTGAGCCGAGACATCAACTCCTCCCGCTCGGCATTCTTTTTTCAATCGCATTAGAACAGCTGAAAAGTTTAGATTCGAGCCCCTTTTTGGCGCCGTTGTAAGCACGCTCAGCTTTTAGGAATTGTCTCTTTTCTGCATCCAACCTTGTTACGCATTGCCAACGAATGCAGGAATTAGTCTCTTCTTTAAACTCATTAAAATGAAGAGCGCGTTCGTTGTGCACGACAATTTGTTCATTTAGCCTTTCAAGCGAAATAGTCAAGTTCTCACGAGCATCAATCGTATCTTCAATAATTACCGAGCTTCCCAAATCATTTTGTTTAGCTTTCATGCGCTCAAGATTAGTCGAAGCTAAAGCATCAAAATCAATCAAATCATTACTCACCTGAATAATGTCGAAGCCCTGATTTCGATAAATGGATAGATCTTCCCTCAGCTGACGTATTTCGCTGAGAGAAGTTTCATAAATAGAAACAGCATCAGCCAGCAATCTCTGAGCTCCTCGGTAATCATCATCAAAATAGTTTTCAATACTCCTAGCAAGGATCTCGCTCGTTTGTTGCTGGCAAAAAGGACACGTTGCCCGTTCTTTTAGTCGAAAGTACCGCAAGCCTCTTTCAACCCAACCGGCATTATTGAGCTCATGGATTAGTTTTGCTGTATCGACATCGCCGCTCCCTACAACGGGACGTGAAAAAGCCTCGCAAGATTCAGCTTGTTCAAACGATTCAAAATCTGGAATAGTAATCGGTTGAAGCTGTTGCAAGGGTACTCCTGATGCTTTTTTGGCAAGGGATTCCAAATCATCATTAGCAAGTGGCTTAAAGTCTCTTGGCGCGTCTAACGTCAGAATTCGCTGAAAAAATGATTCTTTTTTAGAAAGGCATCCACGAAAAGCAATCTTCTGAGCGTCAGAAAGGGAGTTGCGCACATCCCAGCACTTCTGCTTAAACAACTCCTCGGCATCGCTATATTTAGACTCCTCCCCCTTTAAAACCTCCTCATAACCTTCTATCAGTTTTTCAAGATTATTGATTTCTTCTCCCAAAGCGCTAACGCTCTGTTTAATTTCAATATTGTCTTCACCCAAAGTGAAAACGCCCGGTACACTGCCGTTTTGAAATATGCCATTAATGTAGTGCTGGTTGTACACCAGAACCGGGCGTGATGGGCCCGACCACTCTACGCGAGACTCGTCGCCCGCCATTCCGGTTCGTAAATACTCGCTAATAGTAGTTTTTCCACTGCCATTGGAGCCAAAAATATAATTAACAGATTTCAGGTTATCCAGCGACGCGTTATCGCTGCCATATGGCCCCAAGCCGGAAATATTAATACGAGATATCATTCAAACCACCTATAACAAAGGATGACGGTTGAAGTCTAGGGAAGTTTCAAACGAATCATAATCCGCTTTGGACAACGTAATACACTCGTCCGTTTCAGCCAAAGCTCCTTCAGCGGAGTTCAAAAAATCAGGAAGAGTCTTCATTATTCCGCATTTATAGTTAAGCGTAGGCATTAACAAATCGGCAATTGCTTTAGCGAAAGACGAATTAAGGAAGCCGATTGCCTCCTTGCATTTCTCCCCAACAACAACTTGACCGCCAGCATCAAATAGGCAGCCGCTGGGGAAAAAGCGAATCCCGAGATTTCCGCTTGAAACAGCCGTCCACGTTCCGCCCTCTTTAAACCATAGGCCTTGACTTGGCCAGACACATCCCGGCAGCTCCCTCATTTCACTTCGGTGAAGATCATTAACGCAATAACCCACTCCAGATTTCCGTACCATTTTCTAAACTCACCGCCCTTGCAGTAGGGAACATAAGACCCTTTGGAATCCACATCAGCAAGAGACGCTGCGTTCGTCACTATCTCACTATCCGACGCTTCCCACCAATAACGCAAGAAACGTGCATTGTCCGCGGTATGAATTCCCTCCCTAAATGCCAAAGACTCGCCCAGACTCGGACAGTCACTGAAAGCGTACACGATACCGTCGCTGGCCCAATAGGCGATGGGGGTGCCGGGGATCTGCTTGAAGGTCTCGGCGTCGCGGCGGTAGAACCAGCCGCAGCCGGGGTTCTGGATCGCCTCGAGGGCCTTCTGGCGCTTGGCCTCGCTGCCGTTGATGTCGACGAGGCGCACGTAGGCGCCCTCGCATGCCGCGCGGCCGTTGTAGACGACATCGGCCGTGACGTTGACGACCTCGCCGCCGATGGCGTCGAACGCGCGGGGGCCAAGGTGCAGCATGGAGAGGATCGACTTAGACCCGATGAGCGAGGAGCGCATCTTCTCGAAGCTGCCCAGGAACATCCAGCTCTGCATGGTGATCATGGCCGCGTAGCCGCGGTCCTTCGCCAGGTTGAACCCGCGCTCGATGAAGCACGTGCATAGGTCGCTCTTGACGTCGGGGTAGCTCTTCTTGACCCACTTTGACATGAAGGGGCCGAAGCTGGAGCTGCCCATGTAGGGCGGGTTGGCCACCACGCAGTCGTGGCGGCGGGCCAGGGTCTCGCAGGTGGAAAGGGCGCGCCGGAGCTTCTCTTTGGAGCTGCTGCCGAACAGGCCGCCGTCGCCGGTGAGGTCGATGGCCTCGCGGATCGCGGCGAGGTCGCCCTCGGCCGGGGCGAGCAGCGAGCCCACCTCGTCCAGGTGCGCCAGGGCGTCGAGGAGGTCCCTCCTCTTGGCGAGGGCGCTCCCCTGCGGGACGTCGCCCTCCCCCAGCGCCACCGGGGCGAGAACGGCGATGTCGGCCTGCACGCCGCGGCCGAAGAAGCGGCGGTCCAGCTCGCGGGCGCACATGGCCAGGGCGAGGCGCGCGATCTGGGCGGCACGGGGGTCGATCTCCATGCCGTGCAGGTTCTTCGACAGGACGAGCTCGGGGATCTCGCGCTCGCGGTAGCCGCGCTCCAGGTACATCTTGGCCAGCAGCTCGAAGGCGTAGACCAGGATGTGGCCCGAGCCGCAGGCCGGATCGCAAAGCGAGATGTCCTCGGGGCCGCCGATCTCTATGAAGTCCTCGTGCTCGGAGTCGGGCTCGATGTAGTACTCCATCTCGTCGCGCAGGGGGCTTTCGGGGTTGTTGAGCATCCACAGACGGCCGAGGGAGTTCTGCACCATGTAGCGCACGATCCAGTCGGGCGTGAACAGCTGGGTGGCCGGGCCTATGGTGTCGGGGGTCTCCTTGGCCTTGGAGGCGAAGAAGGCGTCCTTGACCTCGGAGTTGTAGTACTGGTACATCCAGCCCAGGATCTGTACGTCGGCCCAATCTCCCTCGTCGATGTCGCCCACCATGCGGCCGATGACGCCGTCGGGGTCCATGAGGTTGGCCGGCAGGAGGAGCGCCATGCAGGCGTCCACGGACTGGAACACGCCGGGGAGGCACCCGGAGAGCTCGGCGCACTGGGCCAGGAACAGGTAGCGGAACAGCGGCCCGTCCTCGCCGGCCTGCTTGAGCTCGGCGACGCGAGCCGGGTCGGCGCCCTCGATCTCCACGTCGAGCGCCTCGTCCGCGGCCTGGCTGCCCAGCTCCCAGCCGCCGTCGGCCGCGGGGCGGGTGAACATGCGCACGCGGCTGGGCAGGAAGTCGTGGACCTCCATGTAGCGCACGGCGGCGATGCGGTTGAACCAGGTGTAGGCCGCGCGGTCGCGCAGGCGGGCGAAGCCCTCCTCTGCGCCGGCGCGCAGCAGGGCGTCGCGCCACTCGGTCTCCTCCGGGGAGAGGGCGCGCCCGCCCACCGCCGTGGCGCCGGCCGGCTCGGCGCCCTCGGCCACGCCGTAGAGCCTCATGCGGGCCTCGACGCCGGCGATGAGCTCGTTGCGGGCCCAGATGCAGTAGTTCTTGATGGCGGTATCGTTCATGACGGTCTCCCTTCCCCGGTGGTTCTTGGCTAGCTCAGACGGATAGCGTCGTTGCCCTGCAACTCGGCGAGCAGACGCGCGCGGAGCTGGGCAAGGTAGGCATCGATGTCGCTTTCGCTTTCCAGCTTTTTGCGCTCGCCCAGTTCGGCCAGGCGCAGTTTTTTAATCCTGGGCGCGGGCGCGGGCTCGGGATTTGCGGTCGCTGGGGCGTCCTTACCGGGCTCCTTGATCGTGGTAACGACCTCACCGGTGGGCGTGACCTCCTTGTGGCGGCTTTCGCGCTGTTGGCGGGCCTTCTCCTCATCGATAGCCTTATCGATGTTCTCGCATGCGCGATCGCAGTACTCAATCAGCTGCTGCTTCAGCGCGGCAAGCTCGCTCGCCTTGGCGGCGCCGTGCGCACGGCCTTCGAACGTCTTTGCCATGCGGCCGGCGTCCTCGATGGCGCGCTCGGCCAGCTTGGCATAGCCGTCCTGGCTCTGGGCATATTCGTGTACCTGGGCCATCTGTGCGGTAATGTCGTCCAGCATCTCCTTGCGCTTGGCATCGACCATCTGCTTATGGGCGGCCATGACGGGCTCCATCAGGTCGTGCAGTTCGCGGACCTCACGGTACGGACGCGGGTTCTTCAGAATCTGTTCAATGCGCTTGTTGGCCTCGACCGCTTGGGCGTTCGAGTCCATGTAGAAGCCCTCGTCCTTCATAAGGCCCATAAACTCAACGGCCTTATCAAAGACGGGCTTTTGGCTCTCAAAGAAGAACGTGACCTGGTCGTAGTCCTCTTTCCAGTCGTCCAGATCATCCTGCGCCTTTACAAAGGCGTTGAACAGCGTCTGGGTGTCGTTCTGGTTGTCCAGCAGGCGCGTGGTCAGCTTAATGCCGTCTTCCAGCACCCCTAGGCCCGGATACGGATAGGCCGGGGCCAGGCCCGTAAAGTTGTTGTTCGCGAGCTCTACGCAATCGTTCTTAAAGCCCGTAAGCGTTTCGACCACCGTGGCGGTAAGCTCGTCCTCGTTGGAGATGTCGCGCTTGGCATCGAAGGTCTCGCGCAGCACCCTGTTGACCTTCTTGAGGAGTTCATCGCTCATCTTAACGCGCTCGCGCACCTGGGCCTTGTCGGCATCCTTGCGCAGGAAGGTAACCATGCGCAGGTCCGCAGGCGCAACGTTGGCACCGGCAGCCGTAATGGTCGCGCGCTGCGAAACCACCAGCTGGGCCACCACGTTGGCAATGTCGATCTCGCGCCAACCATAGGGAGCGCCCTGGAACTTACGCTGCAGGTCGCCCATGGTCGTGTTAAGCGACATACGCGTCTGCAGATGCAAATAGTCCGCAACCTCCTTCTCGGCACGGGCGTTTTGGGAGCTCTGACCGTCGAGCGCCATCTGGTTGGCACCGCGCAGCGTGGCGCGAATGTCGTCATCGGTCTTGGCGGGGTCGGCGATGTAGTCGGCCTTGGTAAAGATGGCATCCGTCAGCTTGGACAAGGCCTGCTCGAACACGTCAGCAGGCTTGGTAGCGCGAATATTGACCATGGAGCCGTTTACGGCCACGCGGGCGTGCAACACGGCCTCTTTCAGCAGCTCCGTCGCCTCGCGCTCGGCGTACGAGGCCTCTTTCATCTTTGCCTGGACAATTTGCTGGGTCGAAGGCTGCAGTTCCTCGGTATTGATGGTCTTGCGGTACTTGCGAATCTTAGCCGCATTCTGCAGGTCATCAAAGTAGTCCACGTCGTCGGCAAGCACCACCAGCGCAATGTTGGCAGACTTAACGGCAAGCTCGGTATCATCGGCACGTGAGAGGTCGTTTGCCACTGTGACCACGTTAAGCTTCATACCGCCTTGAACCATGCCATAGGCCGAATCGTCCACATAGCGATCAAAGGGGAAATCATTTGCTCCCACGCGCAGTTTTTTATCTTTATAGACGCCTTCGAAGATCGTCTTTTTAATACTTTCGATAATCAGGGCCGCATCTACCGACGTATCGTTAATAATGCGCGAGATGCGTTGTTCCTCATCGGTAAGGAAATTGTAGGTATCACCCTGACGAGCCACATAGTTCTCGCGCACCAGGCGGTCGAGCGAGTCTTTAACGCAGCTCTTAAGAGCGACCTTGTCCACGTCCATACGATCGACCATAAGGATGGAAATATTCTCGATATTGGACTTGATGTAATCGATATAGCGGATCAAGTACAACAGCTTAAGAATCTTGACGTCTTCGGTCTGAAGGCCAAGACCGTCTTCCGCTGCACGCTCGGCACGCGTCACCGTCTGAATCACGCCATGTTCCAAATCCTTGGCGATAGTATCAAAGAAGCGCCAGAATGGCACTAGGGCGCCCAGCTCTTGCTCTTGGATGGCCTGAGCCGATTCCTGGAAAGCCGAAAGCATGGAGCGCTCGCCCGTTGACATATGCTTTGCCTTAACGCCGTGCTTGCGCACCTCGGTCATAACGTCGGGCATCACCTTAAACTGATAGTTCACAAAGGGGTAGCTGTCCGTAAAGTCTTTGCGACTGGAGTAGCCGATCAGGTCGCTACGCGAGCCGTCGAAGGCAAATATATTTTTGAGTACGGCGCTCTGGGCTTCGTAGCCCTGCTCAAGCTTAGCCACGCCAGAGTTGTTCTTTTGCAGCACACGGCGTTGGATAACCTCGTCCACACTAGAACTGGAGAGCGAAAGACGCGTGTTAAAACGACCTTGAATCGTGGAAAAGTCGCTGCCAACGAACATCGCGTTTCCATCAATGGCTTCCTGGCTGGTTACCATGACCCACACGCGACCGCCGCAGCGATTGCCCAAGCCCTCCACAAGTGTCTGCAGCGACAGCATGAGGTCCTTGCTGACACCAGCATCGGAGCCAATAAACTGACCCACTTCGTCAACCATAAACAATAGACGGAACTCACCGCCGCATTCCGCAGCGCGCTTGTCAACATAGTGCTTAACCATGTTAACAAAGGCATCAGAAGCGATAGCGTCATCCTCGGAGCCATCGAACCAGTGGCGTGCGGTCTGTTCGCTCATGCCCAAGACCTCTTGCAGGACCTCGACGATGTCGTCCTCAAAGTAGCTATAGCTCTCGCGGTCCTCGAGCCAGTTGCCACCACTGATGCGCTCGTAGGCAGCGCGGAACTCCTGTGTCTTACCCTTGCTGTCGATATGTCGCTCTAGACGCGCAAGCTTAAGGTCCTCGCCAAAAAAGCCCAGATGCTCAAAGAACACACGCTCGAAGGCGCGCAGCAGGGCCGTGCGTAAGGTATCGCCCTCTTTCCAATGGCCGCCCTTGCTGTCGATGTTAAACAGGATTGCCTCGGTAGGAACGTTGCAGCAGCGGCGCATCTTAGAGGCCACCATGGGATCCGAAATCTTGTCCTCGAAGTAATCGATGGCGGGCTTACCAGCGACCTCATCGTTTTGCAGCAAATACGAGAGCATCTTAAGGAAATGCGATTTACCTGAGCCAAAGAAGCCACTAATCCAAACGCCGATCTTATCGGTGGGCTCGTCAATTGCACGCTCGTAAGAGTCAAAGAAGCGAGAGAAATGGCCCCGCAGTTCGCGCGTCACCACGTACTCGTCGAGCTCTTGGCGAACCGAATCGTCGTTGGCATCTTGCACCTTAACGACGCCGTTGATGGAACGGTTGATGTCCTTGGAAAACAGGTCTTGGATGATCATCTGTCGCTCCTAAGAAATATCGAACGCGCGGTAATAGTTACTGGCGCTCTCTCTGTTAAACAACTTGAGCTGGTAGCCATCAAAGCTGCCGGGGTACATGACAACGACGGGCACGGTATCAAAATCGGCAAACATGTCGTTGAGTAGGTTATGCACGCGCAGCAGCGGAAAGACCTCGCCCACACCCGTAAGCAAGATCACATCGCCGGGCTGATGTGGCTGGGTATGCTCCAGGAGGTACTGGGCAAAGCTCTTGGAGCTGCAGGGCTTCTGGAGCTCTTTGATCTGGGCCTCCGAGCCAACCTTTGCCTCACGCCGGGGAATCGCACGAAGGATGCGACGCTGCTCGCAGATATCGAGCATCACGTCGTACAAGTTAAAGACCTCCAGATTGCATGGCAGCTTGCCGGCCTGGGCGTCTGCCATGAGCTCGTCCACGTAGGCGCGGCACTCAAACTCCAGCGAGGGGTCGTAGCAAAACGTGTAGAAGCCGATCTCGTTGCCGATACCCTTGTTGGCCAAGAAGTCCTGGTCTTGCAGACGCTCGCGCAGCACCTCGCGGCGATGGTCAAAGTCATCGTGTATGCGCTCGGCGCGGTTGCGCGGGCGAATATGCGGCTGGTTTATTGCCATGTCTACATCACCTGCCCGGTGAGTGCGGCCAGGGCGTCCATGTCTCCCAGGTCGCGGATGGCCTGCTCTACATCGGGGTCGAGCAGTAGGGGTTGGAGCGCGTCGGTACGCTGCGATGCCTTAAAACCGGCACTGCGCAGAATCTGACGCAGGGTGCCCTTAATGCGCTCCAGCGTGGCGTCCGACCATTTGACGGCCTCGGCATGCTCAACCTGAAAACGGGTGACAAACGCGTTGAGGTCAATGTCGGTAAAGGTGTAGTCGAAGCTGGCCATGCGCTCGCCGATCTCCACCTGGATGAGCTCGCGAACCATGGTGTAGCGACACATCATGGCAAATAGGTTTGCCTGGGCCGCCTGATCGGGCATGCCGTTGGCGATCAGGTCCATAATGCGCATGACCGCTTGGTCGGCAGCATCTTTGTCGATACCGCGGGCAGCGCACTGCGCCTCGTCGAGCGCTACGGCATCAAAGCGGCGCAGACACACGCGGGCGCGATCGGCGAGCATGCGCTCGGTGGGATACTGAAACAGGTTGTCGTGCTTAACGCGCGCGATGATCTCGTCGTCGCTCACGCCTTCCAGACGCAACGCGGCGACGATGCGCATCTCGGGCAGCAAAAACTGCTCGCGCGTGAGCACGCCTCCCAGCGATATTTTGTCGGTGTTATCCACAGGACACACTCCAAGGGTTCGGGCCTTTTTATTCGCATCGGGTCGATGCAAACATGCCTTTCAATCATACCGTTTAAGTACCGGGTCGTGAGGTCTAGAGAGGATAAACGAGGGGCACGCTCCCACAGACGGCAACAAATGAGAGGTGAGGCGCTTTGGCTGCGCGGCAAACGGATCGAAGTCAAATTTATTGCGCAACAAAGCCTCTGAAGCCTTGAGGTAAATATGGAGCCAAAGGCAACTGGCGCAGCGCCGCGCTGCCTCTATGCGGGAACGCGAAGATCGCATCCAGTGCGCCATCACGCGTGGCTACGATGGCCTCGTAAACGGCCGCATTCGACCCTGGAAACAAGCAAAGGCAGAGGCAGATCGGATGCGAGCCATCAGGTAAGGTCACCCCTCCCCCATGTAACCATCCTGTAAATCATAGCGGCGCACTCGAGTTTTACCGTGATGCGGTCGCGCCTGGCGCTCCACTGTGCTAAAGTATCCCGAACGTTCAAACGACTACGAGGGGAACTAGAAGATGGCACGTGTGCACAACTTCTCAGCTGGCCCGGCCGCGCTGCCTACAAGCGTGCTCGCCGAGATCGCCGACGAGATGATGGACTACCGCGGTTGCGGCATGTCCGTGCTCGAGATGAGCCATCGATCTAGCATGTACCAGCAGATCATCGACGACGCCGAGGCAACCCTGCGCCGCCTGCTGAGCATCCCCGACAACTACCGCGTCCTGTTTTTGCAGGGCGGCGCCACGCTGCAGTTTGCGGGCGTCCCCATGAACCTCATGCGCCGCGGCCGCGCCGGCTACGTCGTGACCGGCAACTTTGCCAACAAGGCGTACAAGGAGGCCGCCAAGTACGGCGAGGTCGTGCTGCTCGCGAGCTCCGAGGACACCAACTTCGACCGCATTCCCACCATGTCCGACGTCAACGCGCGCATTGCCGCCGAGACCGCGGGCGACGGGCTCGACTACGTCTACATCTGCCAGAACAACACCATCTTTGGCACCATGTACCACGAGCTGCCCACTTGCGGCGATGTGCCGCTGGTCGCCGATGTCTCGAGCTGCTTTTTGTCGCAGCCGCTCGACGTTGAGCGCTACGGGCTCATTTACGCCGGCGCACAGAAAAACGCCGGCGCCGCGGGCGTGACCGTGGTCATCGTGCGCGACGACCTCATCGCCGATGGCCCCGCCTTTGCGCAGACGCCGCAGTACCTGGACCTTAAGACCCAGGCCGCCAAGGGTTCCATGCTCAACACGCCCAACACCTTTGGCATCTACGTGTGCGGCAAGGTGTTCCATTGGGTGGAGCAGACCGGTGGACTTGCCGCCATGGCCGAGCGCAACTGGGCCAAGGCCAACCTGCTCTACGACCTGCTCGAGCACAGCGAGCTTTTCCATGGCACCACGCAAGCCGACAGTCGCTCCATCGCCAACGTCACTTTCCGCACCGGCGACGCCGAGCTCGATGCGACCTTTGTCGCAGGCGCGGCCGAACACCAGATTCAAAACGTCAGGGGCCATCGCCTGGTGGGCGGCATGCGCGCCAGCGTCTACAACGCCGTAACCATGGAAGACGTGCAGGCCCTGGCCTCGTACATGAAGGACTTCGAAGCACAGCATAGTTTGAGTCCGCGATCTAACTAGCCCGCAACGCGCGGGCCGACCAGCCACTTCAAACCACCTGTTTAAACCAAACCTGCTAAGGAGTTTTTCCATGCGTAAGATTAAGACCATCGACGACATCACTAAAGACGGCAAAGTCGAGTTTGGCGAGGGCTATGAGTTTGTGGACACCGCCGAGGAGGCCGACGCCATCCTAATGCGCTCGACCGACCTGCACGGCTACGAGCTGCCCGAGGGCATCCGCGCCATCGCCCGCTGCGGCGCCGGCGTCAACAACATCCCCATCGAGGAGTACGCCAAGAAGGGCGTCGTCGTCTTTAACTCCCCCGGTGCCAACAGCAACGCCGTCAAGGAGCTCGTCCTGGGCATGTTGGTGCTCTCGAGCCGTGGCGTGGTGCAGTCGATGAACTGGGTGCGCGACAACGCTGACGATCCCGAGATTCAGGTCGATGCCGAGAAGGCCAAGAAGGCCTTTGTGGGCCGCGAGCTCAAGGGCAAGCGCATCGGCGTCATCGGTCTGGGTAACGTGGGCTCCAAGGTCGCCAACGCCTGCGTCGACCTGGGCATGGACGTCTACGGCTACGATCCGTTCATTTCCGTCGAGCACGCGTGGGTGCTGAGCCGCGAGGTGCAGCGCGTGGGCACGCTCGAGGATCTGTGCCGCGGCTGCGACTACCTCACCGTGCACGTACCCAGCAAGGCCGACACCATCGGCATGATCAGCACCGAGCAGATTAACCTGCTGGCGCCCGACGCCGTGCTCATCAACTACGCACGCGAGACCATCATTGACGAGGACGCCGTCGACGCTGCCCTGCGTGAGGGCAAGCTGAACTGGTTTAGCTGCGACTTTGCCACGCCCAAGACCGTCAAGATGCCCAACACGTTTATCACCACGCACTCGGGCGCCGGCACTGGCGAGGCCGAGGCCAACTGCGCCGACATGGCCATCAGCGAGCTCAAGGATTACCTGGAGAACGGCAACATCGCGCACAGCGTCAACTACCCCGCCTGCAGCATGGGCAAGGCGCGCGCCGCAAGCCGCATTGCCTGCCTGCACGCCAACGTGCCCAACATGATCGGCCAAATCACGGCCATCCTGGCCAAGGACAACGCCAACGTGCAGCGTATGACCAACGAATCCGCCGGCGAGAACGCCTACACTATGTTCGACACGGACGAGCACCTGGACAGCAGCACCATCGAGGCGCTCAAGCAGATTCCGTCGATGTATCGCGTACGCGTGATCAAGTAGCGTCGACGCCAAGCCTGCCAGACAGGCCACGACGCCCATTCGGCCCCCGTTTTCACAAAACGGGGGCCGAATTCGTTGCTCCCGGCGGCTTGAAAAGTGCTACCCAGAACAAGTTGTTTCGGATAATCGACAGTGAGGCTCAAGTCACTAAGCACGACTGCTTTTATAAACAGCTTTAGCAGGGGTTTTAGTAGGTAAAAAACGATCTCTATATGCCAAATTTAAGTTGACTGTCCATTTTCCGAAATAACTTGTTCTGGGTAGCACTTTTAAAGCTAATTCCAAGGCGAAATTAAAGCCTTTTTTGCGCCCAAGACTCTAGCCCCCGCGGCCGTTTTCCACCCGCGCGGCTACATTCCCGACCAATCGATAAAAATCTCCTCACGAAGCCGCCGTTCGAGCTCCTGCTGCCGCGGCGTCTTGTCTTTCAACGGCACATCGAGATAGGACATGATGAGTTCCATCACCACGCGGAAGGCATCGGAGTCGACCAGCTGGCCATAAGTCATCAGAACGACGGGATATCCCATGGCTTGCAGGGCCGTCGTTCGATCGGAGTCCGAGATCTTGGATTCTATGGATCCGTGAATAGCTTTACCTTGGCATTCAACCAGGCACTCTCGGCTGCCGTCCTTATTTGCCAGCAGAATATCGGCGTAGCGCCTATCAAGCCCCGAAATCAGGCGGGCGCTGCGCGTCATGCGAATCTCGACGTTATTGGTAAGGCGCAGCCCTTCGCCACCGCGCAGCCTCGAAAGGCCAAACAGCATCGAAGCCTGGACCTCAAGCGGCGATGCCACAACCCCCGTAATGCATTTCGCGGCACGCGTGAACGATTTAGCACCGCGGAGCCCCTGGATCTTATTTGCGAACTCCGTAAGTTCAGAAAGCTCGATCAAGGGAGGTCGTTTCCACAAGTCCGTTGGATTCCCCGAGGCATCCTTTACGTTTTCCCAGCCCAACCATGCGTCACCCCATCGGCCCCCATATGCCTGCTCAAGCGCCAACTTTACCTGAGGCGCAATCTTGCACACGGCAAAGGTACCGCACATCTCATACATGCACATGATCAGACGCTCGTTTGAGACCGAGGAAGCCAGGGTCAGCAGCGTAAAGAGCGGGGACGCGGCATCAAGGCCAAACTCTGTCTGCCGCACGGAGCCAAACGGCCTCTCCCCATTCCAAACATGCCTGACAATGCGATCGCCCTTACGTCCGCAGCTGCCCTGTGCCAACACGTGTAACGGGGTGCCCAGGAAATGTTTGACGAGCGGATGCTCACAAAGACGTTCCCTGCACGGATCGTCCACAGAATCGGGCAGGTCCGGCATTATTGCCAAGACCTGTGGAGGTATCCGGTGATACCGAAAGGCAGATATGTCGCACAGCATGTCGTCCATGAAAGGTACGTACCCACCGCGTCGTTTGTAAACCCGCCCGGACGGCAAACGCGATGGCTCGGCCTGCGAACGGTAAATGCTGCTACGTGCACGTCGCGAATCTGCAGGTGACTTACAATCGGTTTGCAAAGCAAACTGATTCTGAGGTTTCATATGGTTGATGATGACGAGGGCGGCTATCGCCCCTTTGTCGTGCCCGACCACGCCAAGGTCTGGGTCGACATGCGCCTGACGCCGCCGACCGATACGGCCGCCGCGATCAACATGGTCGAGCAGGCCACTGCCACCGCCGAGGCCGCGGTTCCCGGTTGCCATGGCAGTTTCGCCGTGACGGGCGATCGCCCCGCCATCGAGCGCGACCCGAACTCTCCCCTTCTAGCTGCGCTCAAGCGCGCCGCCGATGGCGTGACAGACGCGGACGTGCCCGCCAGCTTCTTTACCGGCTGCACCGATACCGCCGTCATTGCCGGCAAGACGGGTAACCGCAATTGCATGAGCTACGGCCCCGGCTCGTTGG
>CABVCJ010000015.1 GCA_902496845.1 uncultured Collinsella sp. | reverse complement strand
ACGTGCCGATCGTGGCCGCCGTTGCAGTGATCGTCATCGCGCTCGCTGCGCTCGGATATGCCGGCGGTGGCGCCAACTTGGACGCAATGTTTAAATCGCCCGAGCTCGCGCATGCAGGCACAGAAGTTGTCGAGGGCGCACAGACCCAGACGGGCGTTGCGCCCCAGCGCGGTATCGTCGCGGCGGCCTCCACCATCGCCGATGCGCAAAAGGACGAGGACGAACAAGGCAGCGAAGCCGAAACGGCCCAGACGAACGAAACGACGACAACTCAAATATCAACATAGCTTGCCGGCAGAAGGGGACGTTCCTTTTCTGCCGGCAGTTTGGGACACTCCTGCGCTACTTGACGTAGACCACGTTGTCGCGGCGGGGTTTGGGCTCGGGCAGCGTGTCCTCGGCATAGCCCAGAATGCAGTGACCGACACCGCGCAGACTGCCGTCGGCGGGTAGACCCCAACTGGCCAGTAGCTCCAGGCCCTCGGGCGAATCGAAAACCTCGTGGGCGCGATGAATCCAGCACGAATCAACGCCCAGCGCATAGGCAGCGTTGAGCAGGTTGCCCATGGCGAGCGAGCCGTCTTCCAGATGTGTGGGCACGCTGCGGTCAACCAGCACCACCACAACGGTCTTGGCGCCATAGAAGGGGTCGCTGTTGCTGCCCATGACTTGCGCGTTGAGCTGCGAGAGACGCTCGACGGTCGCGGGGTCGGTGACGGCGACAAACGTCACCGGCTGGCGGCCCATGCCGCTCGGTGCATATTGGCCGGCTTCGATAATACGTGCAAGCTTTTCGGCCTCGACGGGACGATCGCTGTAGTTGCGGCAGCTGCGGCGGTGAATGAGTGCTTCGATAGTCTCCATGGTGTCTCCTTGCGGTGGCGTTGCAGATGCCCCGTTCATACCCGTCGGGCTCAAACGATAGACGGTCAATTGCCCGGCCAAAAGGATAGATTCCAATTGGGAAAGTAGGTTTGCATAAAAGTACTTTCAGAATGTGACAAACAAATGGGATGGTTAAACGTTTTATCCCGTCTACCCTGCGGTTTTTTACCACTTGCCTAAATGACGAACGCATAACCTTTGATAAAGGTTTTACTAAAGGAGTACCAACGTTTATCAATGCGCCGTGGTGGCGCCGGGCCAGGAGGTAACATCATGTTCCAGGCTGGAGATGTCGTCGAGACCGATTTCGAAGGATTTCTGAAGCTGCTGCGTTCCAAGACGCGCGCTTTCGTGTCGATCAACGATCACGAGTACTACATCACGCACACCGATGGCTATTGGCGTGTTCAGGATTGCGAGGCCCTCAACGACAAGGGCCACTTTACTGACTGTTCTGAGTTGGTCAACACGGTCTGCGAGGTCGTCGAGCTGCCGTGGATTGCCGGCAAGAGCCTGCATGACAGCTTCTCGGGCGCTACGGTCTATGAGGCCGTCGCCGCTTAACAGGCAATAAAACCCGATTTTCACGTGACCGCTGGCGCCGCCCCCGCGCCGGCGGTCTTTTTCTGCCGATAGGCCATAAAAATGCACGCATTTGCGGAGAGCCTGTTGACGATAGTCAAAACTCGGACTAATCTAGAGACACATAATTGGTCAAAAATCGGACAATTGAATGGTGGGATAGATGAATAGTGCGGTTACGCTGGTCGACTTCGATCGGTTGCTCAATGGACTCGACCATATCTATTCGGAGTTCTCGCGCGCCTGCGGCCTTTCGGACTGCGCCTACTGGATGCTCGTCGACACGAGTGCAGCGGGCGGAAGCGTTGCCGTGAGTCGGCTGACGAGTGAATGGTTCTACAGCAAACAGACCATCAATTCGGCGATTAAAACGCTTAGGGCGCGAGGGCTTGCGACGTTGGAGTTTGCCGAGGGCAGTCGTAAAAACAAGGTTGTACGACTGACCGAAGAAGGCGTGCGGTTTGCCAAGCGCTACGCGTTGCCGGCGCAAAAAGCCGAGCAACAGGCATTCGAGGCGCTCGAGCCGTGGGAACAGTGCGAGATCATGCGCTTGGTCGGTAAGTTCTCCCATGTTCTTAACGAAGAGTGCGAGGCATTTAAACGGCAAGTGGCCGCCGAGAACGAGACTGACGATAAGGGCGAGGGGGACGCATGCGACTCTTAATGAGGTTTATGAGGCCGTACCGCGGTCTGATTGCGGTGACGCTGTTTGCGGTGCTGATAGATAACGTCGGTACGCTGTTGGTTCCCACGATGCTGGCGAACATGGTCAACACCGGTATTACCACGGGTGATGTCGACTATATATTACGCAACGGCCTGTACATGCTTATCGCGACCGGCATGGCCAGCGGCGGCACGGTGCTGGGCTGCTATCTTTCGGCGCGCCTGGCCGCCAACGTGGCCTGCGATATCCGCAATGCCGTGTACGACAAGTCGCTCGAGCTGTCCGCCAGCGACTTTGAGCGCTTTGGCACGGGTTCGATGATCACGCGCTCGCTCAACGACATCAACGTGATTCAGCAAGCTGTCCTTCAGACGATTCAGCTGGTGCTGCCGGTGCCGTTCTTGGCCGTGGCAGGCATCATTTTTGCTTGGTTCATCGATCCCGCCATGGGTACGCTGCTGGGCGTGGTGGTTGCGATCGTGCTGGTGGCGGCGGTCTTTACCGTTGCCAACGCCGCGCCGATCTTTATGCGCCTGCAGAGCTTTATCGACCGCATGAACGTGGTGCTGCGCGAGAACATCGTGGGCGTGCGCGTCATCCGCGCATTTAACAAGGAGCGCCACGAGGAGCAGCGCCTGGACGAGGTGTTTAGCGATTACGCGGCCAATGCCATCAAGGTCAACCACCTGTTTGTGGGTCTCGACAGCTCCAGCTTCTTTTTGATGAATATCGCCGAGGTGGCGGTGCTGTGGGTGGGCGGCAACCGCGTGGGCGTCCACGCCATGCAAATCGGTAGCATCTCGGCCGTGCTGGAGTACGCGATCCTGATCCTGTTCTTTGTGATGACGGCGCAGATGGTGATTCTGACGCTCCCACGCGCCGCCGCATGCCTGAACCGTGCGCAGCAGGTGTTGGAGATTGAGCCGAGCATCGTGGACGGCAAGCGCACGCTGGACACGTGCGCGGCGGAGTCTGTTGACGGTGCCGACGCGGTGGCCGTGTTCGACCACATGTCGTTCCGTTTTGACGATGCCGACGAGGATACCCTGTGCGACCTGAGCTTTGCCTGTCGCCGTAGCCAGACCACGGCGATTGTAGGCTCGACGGGTTCGGGCAAGTCGACGGTGGCCAAGCTCTTGCTTCGCTTCCACGATGCCACGAAGGGCGCCATTCGCCTGAATGGCATCGATCTGCGCGACCTTTCGCAAGACGACATCCGCGGGCGTATCGCCTATGTGCCGCAGAAGGCATGGCTGTTCTCGGGTACGGTGGCGAGCAACCTGCGCTTTGGCAACGAAGACGCGACTGAGGCTGACATGCTCCATGCGCTGGAGGTTGCCCAGAGCACCTTTGTGCTCGACCAGCCCCAGGGGCTCGATACGCCGGTGGCCCAGGGCGGCACGAACTTCTCGGGTGGTCAGCGCCAGCGCCTGGCGATTGCCCGCGCACTCATGAAGCATGCCGATCTATATATCTTCGACGACAGTTTTTCGGCCCTGGACTTTAAGACCGATGCGGCACTGCGCCATGCGCTGCAGGACGAGACGTGCGATGCCGCGGTGCTCATCATCGCCCAGCGCATCTCGACTATTTTGCATGCCGATCAGATCGTGGTGCTCAAAGACGGCGAGATCGTGGGCCTAGGCACGCACGACGAGCTCATGGAAACCTGCGAGGTGTACCGCGCAATCGCGGAATCGCAGATGAAGGGAGGTGAGTAGCATGACCGAGGAGCTCAAGAAGCAGGGCATCGTCGATGGCGCTGCGGTTGTAGAGACAGTCGAGGAGACGGGCGTCGCGCCCGACCTGGACGAAGCCGCCAAGGCGGCGGAGCGCGAGGCTCGCCGCCAAGCGCTCTACGAGGAAAACGAACGTGCCGAGGACGAGCGCGCCCGCGCCGAGGCAGAGCGTATGCGCGACGTGGACGACGAAGACGAGGACGAGACGCCTCGGGATACCTGGGCGACGGTGCGCCGCCTGTGGAGTGAGGCTGCCGGCGACCATTGGCGCTTCTATATCGTGTTCGCGAGCATTGTGTTCTATGTCATCTTTAACACCGCCGCGCCGGCATATAGCGCCCGCGTGATCGATGAGCTGTGGGGCCACATTCAGGTGGCGTTTGCCAACGACACCACTTTCAGCATCACCTGGGAGAACTGCGGCAAGACCATTTTCGTCTACTTTATGATCTGGACTGCCGCTGCCTCGTTCTATGCGCTCCAGAGCTTTTTGATGTCGAGCGTCGCTGAGCGTCTCAATCTGCGCCTGCGCAACCGCATCGCGCAAAAGCTCAACCGTCTGCCGCTCGCCTATTTTGACGCGCATCGTCCCGGCGAGGTCGTCAGCCGCGCGACCAACGACCTGGACAAGATGTCCGAGAGCATGCAGCGCGGATTGCTGCAGCTGCTCGTGTCGATCGGCACGGTTGTTGGTGCTGTGAGCGTGATGTTCGTGTTCAGCGTGCAGCTTACGCTCGTCTTTCTGTTCTTTACGGCACTGTCGCTGCTGGTGACGAAGGTCGTCTCGCGCCGCACACACGATGTGACGGGCGAGCGCCAGGAGTGGGTGTCCAAGATTACGAGTGCGGTCGAGGAAGGCTATTCGGGCCGTCTGGTGATCCGCGCGTTTAACCGCGAACGCCAAAGTTCTGCCGAGGTGCACCAGGCCTCGGGCGAGCTGGCACGCGTGAGTGCCAAGGCCGACTTTATGATCAATGCCGTCGGCCCTGCGGTGCGCTTTATCGGCCGTTTGGCGCAGATCGTGATCGCGCTGGTGGGCTGCAGCATGCTGGTTGCCGGTCACATGACCGTCGGCGTGTTCCAGGCGTTCTTCCAGTTTATCTACGAGGCGTCCGAACCCATGACGCAGCTGTCGTTTACCTTCAACTCGCTGCAGAGCGCGTTGGCGAGTGCGGAGCGCGTGTTCGACCTGCTCGATGAGCCCGAGATGGAGGCCGATCCGCTGCCGGACGAGGCCGCCAAGCTGCCGGGTCGCGTTGAGGGTCGCGTCTCCTTTGAGCACGTGCGCTTTGGTTATTCGCCCGACAAGCCGCTTATGCACGACGTGTCGTTTACCGCCGAGCCGGGCCAGAAGATTGCCGTGGTGGGAACCACGGGCGCGGGCAAGACGACGCTCATCAACCTGCTCATGCGCTTCTACGAGATTGACGGCGGGCGTATTACGCTCGACGGCGTGGATACGAGCCGCATGGACCGCGGCGAGCTACGGCAGCAGTTTGGCATGGTGCTGCAGGACGCCTGGCTGTTCGATGGCACGATTGCCGAAAACATCGCCTACGGCTGTCCCGAGGCGACGCGTGAGGAGATCGTGGCGGCTGCGCGCGCCGCGCAGGTCGACTTCTTTGTGCGCACCATGCCGCAGGGCTATGACACGCGCGTGGCCAACGATGCCGAAAGCATCAGCCAGGGCCAGCGTCAGCTGCTGACCATCGCACGCGTGCTGCTCAATAACCCGGCGATTCTCATCCTGGACGAGGCGACCTCAAGCGTGGATACGCGTACCGAGCTTGCCATCGGTCGTGCCATGGACGCGCTCATGCGCGGGCGCACGAGCTTTGTGATCGCGCACCGCCTGTCGACGATCGTGGACGCCGACCTGATCTTGGTCATGGATCACGGCAACATTATCGAGCAGGGCACGCATAAGGAGCTGCTGGCTGCCGAGGGTGCCTACGCCGACCTCTATCTGAGCCAGTTCGCATAATGTGACAAAGGGACAGTCTCTTTGCCACATCACAAATAAGGCGCGCCGGGGATGAATTCCCTGGCGCGCCTTTGCGTTGATGCCGATGTCGTTTTGTGCCGCTTGCGTTCCTAGCGTTCGTCCACGAGCTTGGCGACGAGGGCCTTGAGCTCGGCCACCTCTCGCTCGAGTTCCTTGACGCGGCGGGCATTCTCGGTGATGCCCTGGCGGTTGAGGGCGGACTGCTCGGCGGCGTCATCGGGCATGTACTCGCGATGCTGCTTGGCGTCGAAACTCTCCTCGAACACACGGCAGCCGTTGCGCTTGATGATGCGTCCCGGCACGCCCACGACGGTGCAGTTGTCGGGGACGTCCTTAACGACGACCGAGTTGCCGCCGATCTTGACGTTGTTGCCGATGCGGATGTTGCCGAGCACCTTGGCGCCCGTGCCCACCGTGACATTGTTGCCCAGGGTGGGGTGACGCTTGCCGGTCTCGTTGCCGGTGCCGCCGAGCGTAACGCCCTGGTAAAGCACACAGTTGTCGCCCACGACGGTGGTCTCGCCGATGACGACGCCCATGGCGTGGTCGATAAAGAAGTGCTTGCCGATCTGTGCGGCGGGATGAATCTCGACGCCGGTGATGTGGCGGGTGATTTGCGAGAGCACGCGGGCGAGCGAGCGATGACCGTGCTCCCAGAGCCAGTGCTCGGGCACGTGGTTCCACTTGGCGTGCAGGCCAGGATAGGAAAGGAAGATGACTAGACCGTTTTGCGCGGCGGGATCCTGCGCTTGGACGGTCTTGATGTCCTCGCGAATGGTATTGATAAAGCTCACCGGCCGCCCTCCCTTAGCGCCATGGCAATGCGATTCAATAAAGTATAGCGATTCGCTAGGGATTAGGAAGGATAATCTTGACGGTATTGCACGACAGGTGTCAGTTATGCAAACTTGCTGGTAATGGGGTCATGCTTTTGTGGGGTTGCGCACGAGGGGGCGCCGCAACCGTATACTGGTCAACTTGGACGTATCCGCGCCCACAACTGAGAGGTTTTACTTCATGGGTTTCATCAATTTTATTGCCGAGCTGCTCAAGGATCCGCGCACCGCGATTGCCAGCTGGATCGCCGCCGGCCCGCTTATGGCCTACGGCTGCGTGTTCCTGATTATCTTCATTGAGACAGGCGTGGTGTTCTTCCCGTTCCTTCCCGGCGATTCGCTGCTGTTTGCCTCGGGCTTCTTTGCCCACAACGGTGGCTTTAACATCGTGGCCCTGCTGGCCGTCGCATGGGCTGCTGCCATCCTGGGCGATCAGTGCAACTTTATGATCGGCCACTTCTTTGGCCGCAAGATCATCGCTTCGGGCAAGGTCAAGGCCATGACGCCCGAGCGCATTAAAAAGTCCGAGGACTTCTTGGACAAGTGGGGCCACCTGGCTATTTTCCTGGGCCGTTTCTTCCCGTTTATCCGCACCTTTGTGCCCTTTATCGCCGGCATGGGCGGCATGCACTGGCGTAACTTCGTTATCTTTAACGTGCTGGGCGGCATTACCTGGTCAACGCTCTTTACGCTGCTGGGCTACTTCTTTGGCGGCATCCCCTTTGTGCAGGAGCACTTTGAGCTGCTGATCGTCGGCATCGTTGCCGTGTCGATCATCCCGACCGTGGTCGGTCTGGTTAAGGCTAAGCTGGGCAAAAAGAACGCGTAGCTCGAGCCAGCGCGCAAACCGTGCAGTTGAGGCCCGTCACCGCTTACGGTGGCGGGCCTTTTTGCTTCGGTCAAATGAAAATACTTTACTTAGTTAAAGAAAAGCGTTTTATCAGACGCGTGCGGGGAGTACAATCTCGTGCATGCGAATCGACGTGCCATCGGCTTTGATGCTGCTCGCGTGTCCCGTCCGGCTCTACGCTCCGGGCGTGCGACGTTGCGACGCGGTCGGCCTCGGTCCTTGCGTGCGGGTTCGCGAGTATGCAACTGTGTATGTAAGGAGCGACATATGACTGTCGAGAAGAAGGATATCGATTGGGGTAGCCTCGGCTTTGGCTACATGAAGACCGATTACAGCTACGAGGCTCATTGGAAGGATGGCGAGTGGGACGAGGGCGGCCTGACCACCGACCACGCCCTGCATGTCTCCGAGTGCGGCGGTATCTTCCATTACTGCCAGGAGGTCTTTGAGGGCCTGAAGGCCTACACCGCCGAGGACGGCAGCATCGTCTGCTTCCGTCCCGACATGAACGCTGAGCGTATGTATAACTCTGCCCAGCGCCTCGAGATGCCCCCGTTTCCCAAGGACAAGTTCGTTGAGGCCGTCAAGCAGGTCGTTTCTGCCAACGCCGCCTGGGTTCCGCCCTTCGGTTCCGGCGCGACCCTGTACGTGCGTCCGTTTATGATCGGCTCCGGTGACGTGATCGGCGTGGCTCCCGCTCCTGAGTACACGTTCCGCATTCTCGTGACCCCGGTCGGTCCGTACTTTAAGGGCGGCCTCAAGCCCGTCAAGCTGCGCGTTTCCGAGTATGACCGTGCTGCACCGCACGGCACCGGCAACATCAAGGCCGGCCTGAACTACGCCATGTCCCTTAAGCCCACGATGGAGGCCCATCGCGAGGGCTATGCCGAGAACCTGTATCTCGACTCCGAGTCCCGCACCTATGTCGAGGAGACCGGTGGCGCCAACATCCTGTTCGTGAAAGAGGATGGCACGCTCGTCGTTCCGCAGTCGCACACCGACTCCATCCTGCCCTCTATCACCCGTCGTTCGCTCGTTCAGGTTGCTCAGGACCTGGGCATGACCGTTGACCAGCGCCCCGTCGAGTGGGCCGAGGTCAAGGCCGGCACCTTTGTCGAGTGCGGCCTGTGCGGCACCGCTGCCGTCATCTCCCCGGTTGGCGAGATCGACAACAAGGTTTACGGCGCCGACGAGACCGTGACCTTCCCGGCTGGCTACACCGAGATCGGCCCTGTGATGAAGAAGCTCCGCGAGACCCTGACTGGCATCCAGTCCGGTGCTGTCGAGGACAAGCACAACTGGGTTTACACCGTCGCGTAATTTGTCTTACGGATATGTCCGGCCCGAGGGCGACCTTCCTTTCCGGCGCGTCCTCGGACATGAAAGAGCCTCCGCTGCGCACTTCGTGCGGCGGAGGCTCTTTCGTCCTGCGGAGTGCGCCGGAAAGGAAGGTCGCCCTCGGGCCTGCGTCACCCTGGCGCTGTCGTACGGGCAATATAGATTTGAATTAAAGATGGTGCGCGGCCTTTTAAGCCGCGCTTGTGTTTTGCTTCGCGCCATGTGGGGGCGGTGGCGACGTGCATTTTTGCGAGTATTCTGCAGTCGAAGGTCCCTGCATACCGATCTCGGGCAAAAAATCGGGAGTTCTCGATGTTTTCTACGAATGATGGGCGGGGTTATGGGCTGGCAGCGTTTGATTTGCAGGGATATTCGCGGTCTTTGGCATTTATCGTGGCGCCCGAAGCTCTTGGTTATGTTGAATACTCCTAAAAATGCACGACGCTTAGAGGGGGACCTTCGCGAAAAAGGAAACCGCCCCGTCGAAGTATGCATTCGACGGGGCGGTTTATGCATTTGGCCGATTAAGGATGCACTGCCAAACTACTAGAACTTGACGGTCGGGGCCTGGCGGGCTGCTTCGGCGGCCTCGAAGCCCTGGCGCTCCTTAAACTGAAAGATGCCGGCAAAGATGACAGCCGGGAACGTCTGAATGGCGTTGTTGTAGCTGAGCACGCAATCGTTGTAGCTCTGGCGTGCGTAGCTAATCTTGTTCTCGGTATCCTCGAGCGATGCCTGCAGCTGCGTAAAGTTGGTGTTTGCCTTAAGATCGGGGTAGGCTTCGGCTACGGCGAAGAGCTGACGCAGCGCACCGGTCAGCACGTTGTCGGCTTCCATCTTGGCCTCGGGCGTGGTGGCCTTGACGGCGGTGTTACGCGCGCTGATCACGGCGGAGAGCGTCTCCTGCTCGTGCTTGGCGTAGCCCTTGACGGTCTCGACCAGGTTGGGGATCAGGTCGTTGCGGCGCTGCAGCTGCGTATCGATGTTCTGCCAGGCGTTATCAATGCGGTTACGCTTGGTGACCATGTTGTTGTAGATGCCGGCGATGGCGCAGACAATCACAATGACAACAACGATGCCGATGATGACGGTAATCATGATGTCTCCGTTTCGAATGGCCGCGGCGGCATGCGCCAGCTGCCGTTGGTATAACGCTACTAGTATACCCGCAACGTTTTGCCGTGCCGAACTTTCCGGTAAGCGTTGTGTTTTCGTCGGGGTTGGCACCGGGGCAAAGCGCGCGAGGTACAGGTGTAAGATATGCGACAGATTGACGAGTGTTGTCTTTGCCCTGAGGATGGCGATACCAGTGGACCTTCGCATCAAGAAAACCTACCGCGCCCTGTTCGATGCCTTTACCGAGCTTCTCGAGGAGCATCGTTTTGAGGACCTGACGGTTGCCATGCTGTGCGACCGCGCCATGATTCGCCGCACGACGTTCTACAAGCACTTTCGCGACAAGAACGATTACTTTGCCTTTTATATCGATGAGCTCATGTCGGGCTTGCCGCAAAAACAGCCCGATGAGGCCGGCGCGGTATCTGCCGAGGACGTGCGCGCGCTTCGGCACGCGATTTTGGACGATGCCATGGATTTGATTCTGGCGCACGAGCGGCTCATGGATAACATTTTGGCAAGCAGCATGTCGGGCATGTTGACCAACGTTATTTGCGACCGCATTGCCCGCTCCATCCGCGAGCGTGTGATGAACGTGCTTGCCGAGGATGCCCTGGCCCCCGTGTCACTCGAGACGACGTCTGAGTTTGTCGCCGGCGGTATTATTCGACTTTTCACGATATGGTGGGAATCGGGCCACGATCTTGAGCGTCGACCTGAGATAGCCGACGTGGTCGATGCACTGTTTGAGCGGACCATGACACCGGTGCATCACTAGGAGTGGCGGAGAGAGGGGGATTCGAACCCCCGGAACGCTCTCGCGCTCAACGGTTTTCAAGACCGCCGCATTCAACCGCTCTGCCATCTCTCCGTGAGTCGTAATGATAGCATCGTTTTGGATTTGCAACAGGGAAGGCGAACGATGACGATCACCGAAATCGATGAGAAGTTCATGCGTGAGGCGCTGGCCGAGGCGCGCGCCGCCGCTGCGGTGGGCGAGGTGCCCATCGGAGCCGTAGTGGTGCGCGACGGCGAGATTGTCGCGCGGGCGCATAATCGCCGCGAGCTCGACCAGGATCCTTCGGCGCATGCCGAGTTTTCGGCCCTGTGCGCCGCCGCTCAGTCGCTTGGACGCTGGCGTCTTTCCGATTGTACGGTCTACGTGACGCTCGAGCCCTGCTGCATGTGCGCGGGGCTTATGGTTAACGCGCGCGTGGGGCGCTGCGTGTACGGCGCGGCCGATGCTAAAGCGGGCGCTCTGGGGTCGCTATACGACCTCAATGCCGATTCGCGCCTGAATCATCGGTTTAATGTGACCGCCGGCGTGCTGGCAGACGAGTGCCGCGCGGTGCTGAGCGGTTATTTTAGTGGGCTGCGTGGCACCGATGGTGCTGGCTGCGGTTGTGGGGCCGATCTTGAGGCGCATACCGCCCACGCCGAGGCGCTTGCGGGTGTCGAAGATACTGCCGTTGGGGCGGTCGATTTTGGTGCCGCGTGCCGCCGGCCCCGCCGTGTGCAGCTGGCGATCGACTCCTTTAAGGGCAGCGTTTCGAGCGCGCAGGCGGAGGAGGCCGTTGCCGAAGGTGTGCGCCGCGTGTGGCCCGATGCCGAGCTGGGCGCTTTGCCGCTGGCAGATGGTGGCGAGGGAACGCTCGATGCCATCGCCGCGCGCGGTGGCGAGCTCTCGACCTGTGAGGTTGCAGGCCCCTTGGACTATCGCGTGTCTGCCCGGATGCTGGTGGACGACGAGCACGACTCGGCTGTAATTGAGATGGCCGAGGCGGCGGGTATTGGGTATTCACCCTGCACGAAATCGGCGGCGCTTGCGGCTTCGACCTATGGCGTGGGCGAGCTCATACTTCGCGCGGTCCGCGCGGGGGCAAAGACTATCTATATTGGTCTGGGCGGCAGTGCCACCAACGACGGTGGCGCCGGCATGCTGCAGGCGCTGGGTGCCCACCTTGTTGATGAGTGTGGCTGCAATATCGCCCCCGGTCTCGCGGGCCTTGAACATGTGGCGAGTATCGATTTGACACCAGCGCTTCGGGTACTGAATGGCGCGCGTCTTGTGGTGCTTTCCGATGTCGAGAATCCGCTCGTGGGGCGCCGCGGTGCACTGGCAGTGTTCGGTGGACAGAAAGGTCTGCCGACGGGGGATGCCGAGGCCCTGGGCAAGTACGACAGCTGGATGGTCGGTTACGGCCGCCTGCTCGATGCGGCGATTACCGGGGTGCGGGCTCGGGGGTTGTTGCGCGTGCCCGAGGGTGCACGGACATTTGGTTCGGTGCTCGGCGTGCCCGGTGCCGGTGCTGCCGGCGGCCTGGGTGCCGCGCTGCTGGCGCTCGGTGCCGAGTTGCGTTCGGGCGTGGAGACGGTGCTCGATCTGATTGGGTTTGACGAGCGCGTACGCGATGTCGACCTGGTCATTACAGGCGAGGGTAATATGGACGAGCAATCCGCCGCCGGTAAGGCACCGGTGGGCGTGGCCCGTCGTGCGAAGCGATATGGCAAGCCGGTGGTCGCCGTCGTGGGCGGTCGTGCCGACAACCTGGATGCGGCGTATGGGCAGGGTGTCGACTTAGTTCTGCCGGTCTGTCGCAGACCCATGCCCCTTGACCAAGCGCTCGACCCCCAGGAAGCCACAATCAACCTCATCTGCGCCGGCGAAGCGGCCGCTCGATCCTACGACTTTGGCCGTATCTAAAACCCGTCCCCTCGATAAGTTGCGGTGAAATACGGAGTGTTTTTGCCTTTAAGGGGCCAATTCAGTCCGTATTCCACCGCAACTTCGAGAATGGCCATTCGAGGTTGGCTGCCTTGGGTCTCGAGCCGGACCGCCTGCCACGAAAGGCGGCCATCTACTACGTTAAACCGGCCACCCTCGACCATTCCGGGATTTGCAAAAATAAAACCGCAGGTAGAGAGCTTGCCGCTATTCGAAAAAGCACGCTATGGTTGACCCCTGCGACCAAAACGTAGTAGATGGGCCCTTTTCGTGGCGCAGCGTCAGACCAGTCTTTTTGGAACGGGGCTATTTTGACTACCTGTCGATCTGATTGCCCAAGTAGTCAAAAAGCCCCGTCCCAAATTAGCTACCTTGCCCCATCGGGCGGGAGCGGGTAAGATATATCGAGCGCCTAGCGCGTTCGATGGGTTCGGATGACGACATGTTCCGAATCTGGTCAGGTCCGGAAGGAAGCAGCCATAAGGAGCCTCTGTCGGGCATCCGAATCCATCGAGTGCGCAGGCGTTTTTTGGTGCCGCGGCTACCCGCGAGTGCCGGCAGGGCGCTTGGTGTCTCGCTGGTCCTCGGCTTCGCCTGCGGGATCGCTCGACTACCAAGCGCCCTGCCGGCACCCGCGGGTAGCCGACCAAAACCGCCTGAAGGGTCACATTTATCTGATAATTGAATCCCCGGCGTTATGCCGCTCGCTGGCGTTGCCAAAACATCGGCTGCTACGTGCCTTGGGCGCTAGTGACCGTTGCCCTTACATCTGTAACGAGTTGCTTACGCATCTCCAGGGTTCTCCGTACTATCATGAATCAGATTGAATTGAGATGATGATAGGGAGCGCCTTTTTATGATTGAGCTGCTCAGGCGTTTTGGTGGTAAGTTTCGCCGGTATAT
Source organism: uncultured Collinsella sp. (assembly GCA_902496845.1). Lineage (GTDB taxonomy): Bacteria > Actinomycetota > Coriobacteriia > Coriobacteriales > Coriobacteriaceae > Collinsella. The sequence continues at coordinate 21,004 of CABVCJ010000015.1, read as the reverse complement.
GGTGATTGGCCCTGCGTGCAAGTTGATTGAAGTGATCTTTGACCTGCTGACGCCGCTCGTGATTGCCCAGATGATCGATAAAGGTATCGGCGCGCACGACGTGAACGCCGTTATCTGCTACGGCATGGTACTTGCCGCTATGGCCGTGATCGGCATCTCGTTTACGCTCGTCTGCCAAAAGATGGCGGCGCTGACCTCGCAGGGCATGGGCACCGATATCCGTGGTGCGCTCTACGAGCACATCAATAAGCTGAGCTATGCCGAACTCGACCGCTTTGGCACGCCGTCGCTCATCACGCGCATCACCAATGACGTCAACCAGGTGCAGCTTGCCGTGGCGCTGGGCGTACGCATGCTCATCCGCTGGCCCTTCCTGGCGGTGGGCTCTATGTGTGCGGCCCTTGCCATCGACCTTAAGCTCGGCATGATCTTTTTGATTTGCACGCCCGCCATTGGCTTGGTGTTTTGGTTTGTCATGGCGCGCTGCATTCCGTATTACAAGCAGCTGCAGGCAAAGCTCGACCGCATCGCGCTCATTTGCCGTGAGGGTCTTTCGGGCGCCCGCGTGGTCCGTGCGTTTGTGCGCGAAGACCACGAGCGCGAGCGCTTTGCCCAAGCCGCCGATGATCAGGCCCATACCGCCATCGCGGTGGGCAAGCTCTCGTCGATTCTCAACCCCGTCACGTTTTTGGTGATGAACCTGGGCGTATGCGCTATCCTGTGGGTGGGCGGCATCCAGGTCAACGTGGGCGAACTCACACAGGGCCAGGTCATGGCGTTCGTCAACTACATGACGCAAACCCTGACCTCCATCGTGTACGTCGCCAACCTGGTCGTGGTCTTTACCAAGGCGAGCGCCAGCGCGTCGCGTATCAACGAGGTGCTCAATTGCGTGCCGAGCATTACCGACGAGGGCAACCAGCCGGTCGCGCTGCCCGAGCCGAGCGAACTGGCGGGTGGTGCTGCTCCAGTCCCCGCACTGAGCTTTGACCATGCGAGCTTTTCGTTTGGCGCGGGCGCGGCAAATGCCGTGAGCGATGTGACCCTGGAGCTGCCGCTGGGCAAAACCCTCGGCATTATCGGCGGCACGGGCAGCGGTAAGTCGACGCTCGTCTCGCTCATCCCGCGCCTGTACGACACAGGCGTCGGCAGCGTGAGCGTAATGGGCGCCGACGTGCGCGCCTGGCCGCTCGATCAGCTGCGCCATGTGGTCGCGACCGTACCGCAGCGCGCGTCGCTCGTGAGTGGCACGATCCGCAGCAACCTAACCTGGCGCGACGAGTCGGCAACCGATGAGGAACTGTGGGCGGCGCTCAAAATGGCGCAGGCCAGCGAGTTCGTGCGCAACAAGCCGCAGGGGCTCGACGCCCCGGTCGAGGCGGGCGGCAAGAACTTTAGCGGTGGCCAGCGCCAGCGCCTGACCATTGCGCGTGCCCTGGTGGGCTCGCCGCAGATTCTGATCATGGATGACTCCGCCTCGGCGCTCGACTTTAAGACCGACGCGGCGCTTCGCCACGCCATCCGCGAGCGCAGCGTGCGCGGTGCCGCCGCGGGCGGGCTCCCGCTGACCACGGTGATCGTGAGCCAGCGCGTCTCGACCGTGCGCGATGCCGACATGATCTGCGTGCTCGACCACGGCTCTGTCGCAGGCCTGGGCACGCACGATGAGCTGTACACGACCTGCCAGCTCTATCGCGAGATTTGCCAGTCGCAGCTTCGTCGCGAGGAGCTCGAGGGTCAGCAGGGGAACGCGACGCCCGCGTCCGTCCCAAGTCCCGCGTCTGCCCCGGCTGCCCCGGCATCCGTCTGCGCAAAGGAGGGCTGCTAAATGAATCCGTATACTTCTTCCGGTTCGGTCGCCACGATGACGGCCAACGTGTCCGGCAACGATAACCTCAACGACTTGGGTGACGGCCCGCGTCAGCCCGGCGACCCCGAGCGCTACCCCGTGGGCGCGGTAACTCGCCGCCTGCTGGGCTACGTCCGTCCGCATCGCATTTCGTTTACGGCATCGTTTGTGAGCGCCGCCATCTCGGTGATCTTGCAGCTCTATACGCCCATCCTCATCGGCGAGGGCATCGACCTCATCGTTGCCGCCGGGCAGGTGGACTTTGACGCGCTGCTGCCGCTCGTTACCAAGCTCGCGATTGTCGTTGCGGGCGCGGCGGCCTTCCAGTGGCTGCAGGGCTACTGCGTCAACCGTCTGTCCTACGAGACGGTGCGCGACATGCGCGTTGAGGCGAGCGACAAGCTCAGCCGCATGCCGCTCAGCTTTATCGACGGCCATGCCCACGGCGACCTCATGAGCCGCGTGGTCAATGACGTCGATCAGGTGGGTGACGGCCTGCTGCAGGGCTTTACGCAGCTCTTTACCGGCGTCATCACCATCGTGGGCACGCTCGCGTTTATGCTCTCCATCAACCTGACCATGACGCTTGTGGTGGTGCTCGTCACGCCGCTTTCCATCTTTGCGGCCGGTGCCATCGCCAAGCTTTCCAATAAGAGCTTCGCTGCTCAACAGCGCATCCAGGGCCAACTCGGCGGTCATATTGAGGAGTATGTGGGTGAGCAAAAGCTCGTGGACGCTTTCGCCTACGGCCCGCACGCTCAACAGCGCTTCGATGCTCTCAACGCTGAGCTCTACACGGCAGGTGAGCGCGCGCAGTTTATGGGTTCGCTTTCTAACCCTGGCACGCGCTTTATCAATAACATCATCTACGCCGTGGTCGCTGTAATCGGCTGCGTGGGCGTGATCACGGGCGTGCCCGCGGCGCTTACGGTGGGCGGCGTGCAGATCTTCCTATCCTACGCCAACCAGTACACTAAGCCGTTCAATGAGGTCACGAACGTCATCACGCAGATCCAGACCGCGTACGCCTCGGCGCGCCGCATGTTCGCGTTGCTCGATGCGTGCGAGCAGGAGCCCGACGCTGTGGATGCCATTGAGCTCACCGCGCCGAAGGGCGAGGTTTCGTTTGAGCATGTGGACTTTAGCTATATGCCCGACCGCAAACTGCTGCAGGATATCTGCATCGATGCCAAGCCCGGTATGCGCTATGCCCTCGTCGGTCCCACGGGCTGTGGCAAGACGACGCTCATCAACCTGCTGCTGCGCTTTTACGATATCGATGCTGGGCGCATCGTGGTCGATGGTCGCTCCTCGCGCGACTACACGCGTGCGAGCCTGCGCCGCGCCTTTGGCATGGTGCTGCAGGACACCTGGCTGTTCGAGGGCACGGTGGCCCAGAACATCGCCTACGGTTGCCCAGGAGCCACGCGCGAGCAGGTTATCGAAGCCGCCAAGCGCGCGCACGCGCACAAGTTTATCGTGCAGCTGCCAGGCGGCTACGATACGGTCATCGGCGAGGACGGCGGTACGTTTAGCCAGGGTCAAAAACAACTGCTGTGCATCGCGCGCGTTATGCTTACCGATCCGGCGATTCTGCTGCTGGACGAGGCAACGTCGAGCATCGATACGCGTACCGAGCTGCAGGTGCAGGCGGCATTCGACGAGCTCATGACCGGTCGCACAAGCTTTGTCGTGGCACACCGCCTGTCGACGATTCGCAACGCCGATTGCATTCTGGTCATGCGCGACGGCGAGATTATCGAGCGCGGCACGCACGACGAGCTGCTGGCGGCAGACGGCTTCTATGCCGAGCTCTACCGCAGTCAGTTCGCCCAGTAAGCAAGCCCGTGGGGCAAATTAATCAATCGACAGACGGTGGTTTACATCTGTCACGTTAGTACTAAGATATTCATCTAGTAAATTGCATTTGTGGCTTTAGTTTTGGGGGAAACGAGGCAACGTGACTATGACGTGCTCTTTGGTGGTTAACAGCAAGAGCGGTAATACCAGGATGGTTTCGGGCGCGATCAAGCGCGTTCTGCAGGCTGCGGGTGTTGAGTTTGTCCACGCCGCGGCGTTGAGCGACGATGCGGATGCAGATCAGGTTGCGCTCGAGGCGCAGTGCGCCTGCGCGGCCGATACGGTGCTCGTCGGTTTTTGGTGCGACAAGGGCGCGTGCACGCCTTCGGTCGCGGCGTTGCTCTCCGCCTTGCACGGCAAGCGCGTGTTCCTGTTTGGCACCTGCGGCTTTGGGGCCAGCGAGGAGTACTTTGGGCAGATTATCGATCGCGTGACCTCCAATTTGGCCAATGATGCCGAGCTTGTAGGCTGGGCGATGTGCCAGGGTAAGATGGGTCCTGCGGTCAAGCAGCGCTACGAGGCCATGCTCGAGCAAGATCCCGACAACGCCCGCGCTAAGTTGCTGCTCGATAACTGGGTCGCCGCAAAGGATCACCCCACCAAGGAAGATCTGGACAACATGGCTGCAGCCGCCAAGAAGGCCGTGCTGGGCGAGTAGACCTACCGCCGTCGTGCGTGCGAAATAATACAGGAGTGAAAGCCTCGAAATCCTCGAGGCTTTTTTCTTGACAGGCGACCGCGCTGTGGAAAAATGAACAATGTTCACATTGGAGGCGAAAGCATGAATAACGCAGCGACGTCTAAGGAGGAAATCCTGAAGACGAGCCGTAAGCTCATCCAGGAAAACGGTTGGACCGGCGTCAATATTCGCTCGGTTGCCGCGGCATGCGGCGTGTCGGTCGGATGCATCTACAACTACTTTGATTCTAAGACAGCGTTGGTGGGTGCGACCGTGGCAAGCGTCTGGGGCGACATTTTCCATCACCCCGATGATGAAACCGTTCTGGACGACACGCTCGCGTGCATTCGCTGGATGTATCGCCAGATGGAGTACGGCTGTCAAACGTATCCGGGTTTCTTTACGCACCATTCGCTGAGTTTTATGCAGCAAGACACTGCGGACGGCAAACGCCGCATGCACCATGCCTGGCAGCATATTCTCGACCAGCTCTGTATGGTGCTCGAGCGCGACCCGCAAGTGCGCGAGGGCGCCTTTACGGAGCAGTTCTCGGCCGAGCAATTTGCCGAGGTCCTATTCTCGCTCATGCTCTCTGCCGTGATCCGGCAAGACTTTGATCCGAGTGCCGCGCTCGAGATTACGCGCCGAACCCTCTACTAACGGCCCCGCGCAAGGCGGGGATTTTTATGGTTAGAAAGTGAACAGCGTTCACGTTAAGGAGGTGGTGCGTGGCACCAAGAACCAAAACCGTTCGTTTGCAACCATTCATTAAGGGAGACGTATATATGCGTGCTTTATTCGAAACGCTATTCGACATCGTCTATCTGGTGACGGTCATTACCCTCGGCATTCGCATGATTCGCGGCAGCAAGGGCAACCGTCAGTTCCAGCTGTTTGGCTGGATGGCGGTCGTTTTGGGCGCCGGTGATTCGTTCCACCTGGTCCCCCGCGCGCTGGCGCTCTGCACGACCGGCTTTGACGCTTATGCCGTGCAGCTGGGCCTGGGCAAGTGGATTACCTCGATTACCATGACCATCTTCTACGTACTGCTCTACTACGTGTGGCGCGAGCGCTACCAGGTGAAGAACCACGTCGGAACGACCGTGGCGATCTTTGCCCTGGCCGTCATGCGTGTCGCGCTGTGCATGCTGCCGCAAAACCAGTGGCTCACCAACCAGACCCCGCTTGCATGGGGTATCCTGCGCAACATCCCGTTTGCCATCATGGGCCTTATGGTCATCGTGCTGTTTTACCGCAGTGCCAGGGAAGATAACGACGAAGCCTTCCGCTGGATGTGGCTCACCATTGTGCTGAGCTTTGGCTTCTACATTCCCGTGGTCCTGTGGGCCGAGGTTGTCCCGGCTATCGGCATGCTCATGATCCCCAAGACCTGCGCGTACGTGTGGACCGTGCTGATTGGCTACAGCGCCATGAAGAAGGAGTGCTAGGTCCATCTTCTAAATGTTTCGCCCGCCCGGCGGCGGAATATAAGGTTTCCTACTCTACAGTCCTGCTCGCACGGAGAGCACATTAAGTGCTCTCCGGCTCGTGCGGAACTCGCGATAAACCTTATATTCCGTCGCCGGGCGGGCGCCCCTTTATTGATGGAAGGCCTTATAAGCGGATATTCCATGTCCGGATGTATTCAGAGCGGGACGGGCTTTCCGAATGGGCGGGGTCTTGGAAAGTATGTCCCGGAATCAAGGCTTGGAATGGGATGCACTTTCCGGTTGAGGGGCTCAGTGGAAAATGCATCCCAGTATTCGGCTGAGAAATGGGACACGGTTTCCGGTTGAAGCCTTGGCGGAAAATGTGACCCGGAATTTGTGATCGGAGTGGGACGCGCTTTCCCATCGGTGTCACAAGCGGAAACCGCATCCCACTCCGGACCTGAAGATTGGGACACGCCTTCCAGAAGGTATGGGCTGCGAACTACAATGGGCTGCCTTAAACCCGCAGGGGGGTTAAAAATAAATAAGACATAGGGCAGTATGTTTTAATGTCGGGGGGGGGGCGCATTCTTTTAGATATTCAAAAAACAGACCCCCTATGAAGAAGATGCGTAGGGGGTTAGTAGTAGATATTGGATATGGCAGTCCGGTATGGGGATAAATGACCGCTTACGCCTAAATTGGTAGCGTTTGGCGCTGAGAGCTTGATAAAAATGCAGGACATCGCTAACGTTTTTGTTACGAAAAGAATTCAAATTGGCTTTTTTCGAACTCACTTTTTAGTGCCTTGCGGTGCCCGAGGAAAGCGACTGCCCCTTCAGGGGATCGAATAAGGCCTCGATGGGGATGGATTAATCGTTTTGATGACTCGCGGACTCAAACGTTTTATTGCACTTCTTAGCAGTCTGGCGCTTGCGCTTGTCATAGCCCTTGCCGTTGTTTCTTTTGCTCCCCGCGCATTTGGATACACGCCTTTTGCAGTGCTTTCGGGCTCTATGGAGCCCAAGCTTCCCGTTGGCTCCATGGTGTTTGTTCGCCAGGTTGAGCCATCGGATATTGCCGTGGGCGACAATGCAACTTTTTACCGATCGGACGGCGCCGTAGTGACCCACCAGGTGTACGAGGTCGACCCTGTGGCGCAGACGATCAGCACGCAGGGAACCGCAAACAAAAATGCAGATGGAAGCATCATGCACGACGCCGAGCAGACGCCTTTTTCACGCGTGATCGGCGTCGTTTCTTTTTGTGTCCCTTACCTGGGCTTCGTTAACGCATATTGCACGACGATGCCCGGTTTGCTTGTTGTGGTGGCCGTTCTGGCGCTGCTGGTCGCGGCGTCGATAGTGCTCGATCGGATGGTTCCCGACGAGCCTGCGGGCAAGCATACCCGCGCGCATGTGAGAGAGCGGCGTTCATAGCAGCAGGGAGAGGTGTCGGCGGCGGCAAGGGCCGTTGCCGGGGAAGTCGGTTTTCGAAAGGAAGAGAACGATGGAAAACAAGAAGAAAAAACGCTACGGCATCGTTGCCGCCCTGCTGCTGCTGGTGCTGGCTGCCGGCGTGGGCACCTATGCATGGCTGACAGCCACGCAGACGCTGAACAACGTGTTTACGGTGGGCAGCATCAACATTCCCGAAAAGAAGCCCGATCCCGACCAGCCCGATAAGCCTGGCACCGATAATAATACCGACAAAGCCTATCTGTTCGAGACCAAGTGGAAAGACAACTCCAAGATTGTTCCTGGCTCCAGCACCGATAAGAACCCGAACGTTGGCATCGCGAAGGGCTCAGACGACGCCTACGTGTTCATCTACGTGAAGAACGCCATGGTCAAGGATGACACCGCTGCCAAGAACACCCCGTACTTCGCCCTCAACGACAACTGGAAGCCGGTTGATGGACAGGTGACCTCCTCTGCCGACGGCCAGTACCTGAGCGGTCTGTTCATGTACGCCAAGGGTGCTACCGATGACAGACCTGTTGCCCTCCCCGCCAAGAGCGCTGCTGAGGACGTCTACACCGGCGAGCTCTTTAGCAAGGTTGTGTTCCCGGGCACCCTGGAGGGCTCCATGGTCGCCACGAACCCCACGATGAAGGTTTCCGCCTACATCTTCGGAGCCGACCAGACGGACGGCAACACCAGCGCTGCTGACAACGCCGTCACTCAGGCCAAGACTTGGGCTAATACCATTAAGAACCAGTAGTAGCCCCACCCCCACTGAGATCCCAGCCCGCTCCCCATCCCCATTTTCGGGCCGGGATCTCGGTCCCCTTTTGATCGACGATTGGCGAACGTAATGCTCAACAATCTTTCCGACAATCAGAAACGCACCTTGGCGCTTGCCGCGATGGCGCTGTTGGCCCTGGCGTGCCTGTGTGGCACGCTGGCTTTTACCGTTGATATGGTTCCGGCGAACAACGTCCTATCGTTTGGCAGCGTGAAGGTACGAGTCTGCGAATACACCCTCAACGAGCAGGGCGAGGAGATTCCGTTTGAGGCTGACGGGCACGGGGACTATCCCGACACCAAGGCCGGGGGCTCTGACATTAGCCGCATTGTGCGCGTGGAGAACGCCGGCGCGCAGCCTGAGTACGTTCGCGCTCGTTTGCGCATGACGTCAGTGGCACCCGACGGTACGAGTGCGGATGCCTCGGGCAACGTTGCCTTTAACGTGAACGCGGGCGAGGGGTCCCCGTGGATCGATGGCGGCGATGGGTGGTACTACTACCGCGGATTGGCCGGACGCGGGGGCGTGCTCGATTCCGGTGCCATGACGGAGAGCCTCATGGACTCGCTGCGATTTGTGGGCGACTACCACGATGCCGCGCGCGGCGGCTCATACAGGCTCGATATCGACGTCCAGGCCGTGCAGGCCAAAAACCAGCAGGCAAACGATACCGTCCTCGACGTGCTCGACGTCGCGGGCTGGCCGGAGGCGAACTAGCCCATGGAGATTAAGAACATGAACCGAGGCGTGCTCGGCAGGCTGATCGCTGTGGTGGCAATCGCCCTTTGCTGCGTTGTAGCGCTGCCGGCGGCAGCGTATGCCGAGGATGTGCCCGAGGACAAGACCGAATTCCATATCACAAACAGGAACGACTTCCTGGCGTGTGTCGCGCTGTCGCGACAGCGCGACACGTCGCAGTGGCACGTCTATCTCGATAACGATATCGTTCTTAACGATGATGATATGAACGCCATTGTTGCGGATACGGTCAAGCACCTCTCCTTTGGCAACAAAGAACATCCCTTTAAGGGCGTCTTTGACGGTCAAAACCATACCGTGAAGGGCCTGAACTACGAGAATAAGGTCTTGGATCCCGAGCGCGACACGGGCTTTTTTGCCGAGACCGATGGCGCCACCATCAAGAACTTCTTGGTCAAGGATGCCAACATTTGGGCTGACTTCCGCGGCGGCATTATCGTGGGCAGGGCGATCAACACCCACTTCGAAAACGTTATGGTTATGGAGAGCACCCTGCACGTTACGTGTGCCAACAACATGCTCAATGTGATTACCAATGCGGGTTTTGAGGGGGGCCTGATTGCCGGCGAGCTCGATGGTTGCACCCTCTACAACTGCGAGGTCCGTGGTGGCCGCGCCGTTAACAACACGACTTCGGGCGTACAGGCAATCGGTGGCGAGGGCCTGTATATGGCGGCGTTTGCCGGCTACGTTAAGAACTCGACCATCGAGTATTGCCGCGTGACGCCTACGCGCAACGAGGATGGCTCGATTGCCGAGAAGGGCATGACCGACGTTACCAATAAATACGATGTGGCCATTGGCGCCCTGGGCGGCAACAACGTGTACGCCTCGGGTTTTGTGGGCTGCATGGCAGAAGGCGCTAAAGTCATTGACTGCTTTTCAACGGCGAAATGCTATAGCTATGCTGCTTCTTACGTGGGCGTTGTCTCCGTAACGCGCGCTTGGACGGGCGGTCTTGCAGGCCGCATCTTGTCTAAGAGCGGTAATGAAATCACTCGCAGCCATTTCGCCGGCGATTTGAGCTCGCGCCAGTACAACCCCATCGCCGTGATCCCCATTATTCAAAACGACGTGAACCTGGGCGGTATTGCTGCACGCGCTAATGCGGGTGATGCGACTATCACTGATTGCTACTTCAAGCCCAGTGTCAGCCTATCCGGGTTTAGTCAGGGTACGGCAGCCAAGAAGAAGATTTACGCCCTTGCGGGTGATGGCACGGTATCCGGTGCCGGATTCGGTCCCTGGGACGACGAACGCTACGTCACACGTGAGCTGTGGGAGCAGCATGATTACGACTTCTGTGCCGGCACCATGCGCTCGACTGCTAACGATGCGTATCTGAATGACTCACACCCCAATGAGTGGGCGATGGACTACAAACTGAATATTCCCGTGCATGGCCAGAGCGTTAAGGCGACGATTGATTTTCCCGGTGCAGGCATCGCGACCATCGAGGCAACCAAACTCGGTATTGATCAGGCGACCTCTGATCCGTATACCTTTGCCGTGAGTGCCGTGCTGGCGGGAACGGCCCAGGGCTTGGCCCAGGGCGATACGTCGGTAACGTTTAAGCAGGATACCTCCGCAAAGCCTGAGGGGCTGAGCGGGGAGAACGGCGGCTACCGTTTTATGGGCTGGTTCCGCGAGCCCGATGTGCAAGTGAATCGAATTGGACAAGACAACAGCTGGTTTGACGGCAAGACCGATGCCGATGCTGTGGCTGCTGGCAAGCAGGTCCAGAAGAGCGAGTTGCACGACGAAACGTCAACCTATACTGCCGATAACGCGAAAGGGGCCAAGGCTTTTGAGGGCAATGACCTGTTTATCGCTTCGTACGAGGCACAGGTGCTGTTCTATAACGTTAAGGGCGAGACGCTTGATTGGAAAACCGGTGCTGCGCACGGCAAGTCAACTGATTGGTACCGCTATGGCGTGGGTTTGACGCCCGCTGCCCCCGCGGATCGCGGCAACTTGAAGCCTACCGCGACATTTATCGGCTGGACCACGCAGCCTAGCAGCGAGGCGGGGATGAATGGTGGCTATGCCGCCATCACCTCGACTCAGTTAGCCGAGCTTAAAAATCAGGGAGCTTTTTATCCTGCGGGTTGCGAGATCACGGTTGTCCGTCCTACCGACTTCTACCCGGTGTACAGCGACTACGTGTCGAACATCATAACGGTGTTCGAGGGCAATGAGCAGGACACAACCGACGATAAGACTCTGCGCGACGGTGTGGGCAAAACCAATGTCGACGTCCAGACTACCGAGGACGGCACCAGCGTCTACACGGTACAGGTGTGCAACACGGAAGGTACGCCCCTGTCCAATGGCGGCAAGCTGCCCGATGGCTATCGCTTCTTGGGTTGGTACGAAAACAAGGGAACCGAGGATGCTCCGCTCGAGGTGCGCGTAAGCCGCGATCCCAGCTATACGCTCCCCGCAGATGTCGATTTAACCGCGCCGCATACCTACATCGCCCGCTTTGAGTACCGAGTGGATTATTACGTTCGGGCTTATACCAACCATGAGTTTACGGACAGCAAGCTACTTTGTTCCGTTTGGAATCGCTATCAAACGCCCTTTGAGGAAAACGTCGGTAGTACCTTCGTGCGTGAAAACGTCGTCCACTGGGGTCCGGAGCATGTTGACCACGGTATAAAGGATAGGTATGACAAAACGTGTGGCACGCGCTTCACGAAGGAAACCCTTGTCGTGAGTCCCCTTAACGCGTACTCGCACAACGTTAAAAACGATACGGGAGCCGATACTCTAAAAAACCTCTATGCCGATACTGATTTTCCAGGCGCTGCAACTCTAAGCGATACTTGGACTTCGGCTTCGCTGAACGTAACGGCCAAACTGGTGAATGATCGCTATCGCCTGAATTTCTGGACGCTTGAGCGCGATGGTGAATATTGGACATATGTGAAAAATCCCATCGAGAGCATAGTGCGTACAGATAAGAAGTACTACGTTCGCGCGATGATTACCACGGACGTTAATTTCTACAACAAGGGCGATAATGTCGTGAGGACTGCCACGCGGCGCTATGAGAGTAACTTGCTGCAGACCAAGGTGAACGGGGCGGATCCGACGTTCACGTATTACTACCCGCATGTTAATAAGTCGGTTAAAGTGGCCGAAAAACCAGAAGATGGTGAGAAAGGATCGTATGAGAGCCCCCTGACCCTCGAAGCTTCCCCGACCGATGCCGACATGGCCGTGCCGGGCTATAAGTTCCTGGGCTGGATTTCGACCGCCGAGGTCAAGAAGGATTCTGCCGTCTGGAAATATATCTATGATGTCGCCAACGACCCCTATGTGACGAGCGATCCGGAGAAGGCGACGCCATACTTGGCGACCGACGCGTCCAAGGTTACCCAGTGGCAGGATGCCTATCCCGTATACGTAAAATATAACGTTAACTACACCACCAACCTGCACCGCAAGGGCTTTGATGGAACGTCGGGCATCAATGTTCCGCGATTCGACATTACGCCTAAACTTGATCCTCAGCAGAACGGTGACGTGGTGGCTACGGTGAGCCCCGACATTACGACGACGGTGTATGCCGACGGTACTGGTGGCGCCTATCAGCTTAAGAAGCTCGAGATCGAGCTTCCCGACGGAACGGTAAAGAAGCTCGATCCGACGGGCGAAGGCGGCAATACCTATTCCTATACCGTGGAGCCGGGTAAACCCTATACGTTTGTGGCCTACTACACGCCCATTGCGGTGGTGTATCACCTGAACGACACCGATATCGATGGCAAGCTCGCGCAGGAGGGCAATACGCTCGGCAGCCTTAAGGATGGCATGCCACTGCCGACGTATAACGTTGGCGACATCGATGCTGCAACGAACGCATACAATGCCTTCGTAGGCTGGACGGAAACTAAACCGGCATCCGGCAACGGTTATGTCATTTGGTCGGACGGCCTCCCCATGGTGAATACAAACACTGTGGTTAACGCCCCCATGGAGCTGTACCCGGTCTACCGTGCCAGCGCGGTAATTGTCCAATCGAATATCGATGCCAATCTGGATAACCCCGATTCCGTGCGTTTTCTTTCGCGCACCGACTCTGGCGATCAAATTTCGCTGGAAGTAAGAGCTACAGCTGAGGTTGTCGGCAGGGATGGCACCAAGTACGACTTTGTCGGCTGGTCGCGTGACTATGAATCCGATAGTAAATACACTCTGATGACCGAAGACGATAAGTATCCCCTCGAGGGTAGTGAACCCTTTAAGGGCGCGACGTATACCGCGGTGTACAAGGTCACGCCGTATAAGGTGCGCTATCACAGCGTCGACGGGGCGGTCATCTTTACGGCGACGGTCGACTCGGGCGACGAGCGTGCGCAGGACGGTAAGCCTGGCTTTGTCTACACGGTCGATGTTCCCAAAATGGACGAGAGCGGCAACCCTGTCTACGACAACGACGGCAATCCTGTGATGGAGCAAAAATCCGTGGCGTACGATCCGGACGCCCACTCCAAGATCGTCGCGCTGCTCGATGAACAGGCTGCTGCCAATGGCGATAAGCGTGAGCTCTTCTTGGAGTGGCGATATGTGGGTGCGGATGGCAATGCGAAGTCTTGGGATGAGTTTAAGAGTGAGCCAGTCAAGGGTGACATGGACCTGTATCCCGTGACGTATCGCGTGGTTGCCAACGATACGTCTGATCCCGCGAGCCCCGTAACTATGACCGCGCAGCTTAAATGGCTGCTCGATCCCGCCGCCGCCAACACCGTCGATGACGGTGCCGACAAGGCGCCGTTTAAGGTCTGCTTTGCCGAGCCGTTTATGGGGACGCAACTGACTGTTACGGTAACGCAGGCAAGCTACGGCCCTGGTGCAGAGGGCGTTTCTGCGGCGGAAGAGCCTGTGAACGGCAAGTTTGTCTCGCTCTACAGCCTGGGTTCGGGTAATGGTTCGTTCGACCTGGCCAACCGTCTGGAGTATAAAAAGACGGGTGAAGACGGCCAAGGCGACGGCAATGCCGTGTTCAACTTTGACCAGACTCATGCGCTGACGATCGTTAAAAAGACTACCGATGCTAGTGCCATGGGACAGACGTTCCGCTTTAAGGTGACGAAGACGGCGGAGGGAGCCTCTCCCGAGACGCGCGTGGTCGAGGTGAAGGTCGATAAGCAGCAGCCGGAAAACGGTGAGACCTGGTATGTCGGCAGCGTGCAGTTCGCCGCTCCGGCGGGCATCTATACCGTCGAGGAAGACACGAATTGGGCATGGCGCTACGAGGGCGAGCTGAGCACGCCGGGCAAGGCGCCCGGTAAATCTGCCGAGCTGACGATTTCGTCTGCTTCGAGCGCGGGCGATGCGGTGGTGACGTGCGTCAACACGCGCGCGAAGGACAAATGGGTCGATGGCGGCTCGCGTGCCAAGAATGTTTGGGAAAACGGCACGCTGAGGAGGGAGGACAAGGATGACTAAGCGCAAGCGGATCGTTGCCCTCCTTGTCGGCGTCCTCCTTTTGGCCGGCGTCGTCGGCGCCTTTGCGTGGCTTTCGGTTACGGGCGTGCTGGTCAACGAGTTTGGCTTTGGCTCGGTGGCGCCTTCGGTGGACGAGACGCGCAAGGACAACGTGAAAAGGGATGTCTCGGTAAAAAACACGGGCTCGGCTCCGGCATACCTGCGTGTCGCGGTGGATATCTACTGGCAGGATAAGGATGGCGCGCGCCTGTGGGATGAGCCGGTTGCTGGCACCGACTACACCATTGAGTGGGGCGATAAAGGCGATGCCTCCGCCACTAACAGACCTTCGTCTTGGGTTCTTGCGAGCGACGGGTTCTACTACTGGACGTCTTCTGTTAAGCCGCTCGACAAGACGGGCGTGCTCATCAAGAGCGTGTCCGAAAAGAAGGCAGATGGTAAAAACCTAGTCGTCGACATTTCGACCCAGGCAATTCAGTCTACGCCCGACGATGCAGTTAAAGAGGCATGGGGTTGCACGGTCAATGATGGCGTGCTGGTGCCGCCGCATGGAGGTGCGTAAGTATGGCATTCCCAATTCGCAAAGGTGTTGCGCGCTCCTTGCGTTGCATGGTCGCGGCCATTCTCTGCATGGTCGCGCTCGCCGTTCCTGCCCGCGCGTTCGCCGATACTCCCGCGATTGCCTATGACGGAAATGCGCGCCAGCTGACGGTCTCGGGGGCGACGGGCTCCTCGGGGGAGACCGATCTGTTTCCCGCCTTTAAAGATCTAATGCCCGGCGATGTGCGCGAGCAGCAGATTGAGGTTCGTGCCATGGGCGTAAAGTCCCAGGTACGCGTGTTTGTGCGGGCCGTTGTCAATCACGAGACGGCACACCTGCTGTCGCCCATTACCTTAACGGCGTCGGCTGGCGATGCGTCTGACGGTTGGCTCCAGACGGGAACGCCGGGCAGCGTGTTCGCCTATCCCACGCAGGTCGCCACGTTCACGAGCGATGGCAGCACGGTGCTCAATCTGCAACTAAGTGTCCCGACGTCGGTGGGCAACGAGCTTGCCGACGCAAGCAAGACCATTCGCTGGGAAATCACCGCCGAGGACGATGGCGAGAAGATTCCCGTACAACCTGCTGGCAGTAAGAGCCCCGGTCTGTTTGGCCTGGCGGCAACCGGCGACAGCACGCTCGCATTGCTCTTGGTGTTGCTGACGCTTGCAATCATCGCTTTCATGGCCGCGCTGCTTTTATCCCGGAGGGATAAGCGTTAGGTCCATCTTCTAAACGCAACGCCCTCCCGGGCGGCGGGCACGAAGTTCCCTGCTCTACAGTCCTGCGCAAGACGAAGGCCACATTAAGTGGCCTTCTTTGCGTGCGGAACTCGCGATGAACTTCGTGCCCCGCCGTCCGGGAGGACGCCTCTTTATTGATGGGAGGCCTGATAGGTCGATGGTTCCGTGCCCGGATGCGTCCAGAGTGGGACGGGCTTTCCGGATGGGCAGGGTCTTGGAAACTGTGTCCCAGAATTCGCCTTTGGAATGGGACGTAGTTTCCCGTTGAGGTGCTTTGCGGAAAGTGCATCCCACTCTGGGCGGTCGAAGTGGGACACACTTTCCCAAAGGCGCTCCAACGGGAAATTGCGTCCCATTATTCGGTCAAGAAACGGGATGCATTTTCCCAATGAGAGCAAAACCGGAAAATGCATCCCACAATCAGCCCTCAAAGTGGGACGCCGTTTCCCAATGAGGCTCAAGCGGAAAATGCATCCCGGAATTTGCGCTCAAAGTGGGATGCGGTTTCCGGTTGAGGGTCTAAGGGGAAAGTGCGTCCCAGAATCGACGCTTGAAATGGGATGCAGTTTCCCGATGAGGCACTCGACGGAAAATACATCCCAGAAATGGCCTTTGAGCTGGGATAAGATTTCCGCGGCATCTCGGATTCTCAAAAATGAGACACGCCGTTGGCGAAAATGAGACACGTGATATCGGGCATCGGATGTAACATTTGCAAAAATGAGTCCACTCCACTCGAATAAAGCGATGTCCCTCATGTACGTTCCACACCCCCGTATCCGTAGGCTGTCGAAAATCCCGCTTGTTGGGACGGCGGCGCTTGCTGCGTTGATCGCCACGAGCGTCGCCTGCTTCACGGCCACGCCCCAGGTTGCCCAGGCGGCAGACGCGCCCGCAATCACCGATATGACCGAGCAGGATTATCAAGCCCTGGGTCTGGGCACGAGCGAGGACATTCCGGCCGATACCGTTGGCCCCTATTCCACTGATACCCCCACGACGTTTGCCACGCGCAGCGAGGTCTATATGGCAGCTAACGGTAGCCATGGCAATCGCTACACTCTGCGCGACAAGCTCGAGAACGTCGAGCGCGGTGACATTGGCGGCAGCAGCAAACTCACCGATGGCTATGGAAGTGTGTGGGGCGCCGCAAAGTTCTGGCAAAACGTCAACAACTTCGATACGAACAGCGATCTCTACAAGCATAGCGACTACGGTGGCGGCACCTGGTCGTACCTAAGCAACAATGAGTCCTCAACAGTACTCGCCAACGACAACAACGGTTTCTCGGGCATTCACGCCACGAGTGTTGAGTTCTGCAGCGACGCCAGCACGGGCAAAAAGAGCCGCGTTGCCGAGCTCCGTGCCTACGGCGACAGTTCCTCCACGACGATTGACGGCAAGTCATACGCCGGAAAGGTTGAGCTGGTCCTCTACTCGTTTAGCAACGGGCGTACGCGCACTCTCGACACACACCTGCCGGTGACGGTCAACACTAATATGATGTACGAAGGCCGTTTTAAGTACCTGGATGCCGGTTACCTGCAAGAGCACGACGCCGTCTTTGATGTCGAGGCGGGCGATGTCGATTGCGACGGCGTCGACGAGCTTTTTGTCTACGCGGGCTGCTATGTCGACGAGAACGGCGTGCGCAAGGCTGAAGTCGACATGTATGACTTGGAGGGCGGCAACTGGAAGCAAAGCGTCGTCAAGATCGATGCCGGTAACGCCGCGGACTACACCACGCACAACAAGGGCGGGAACGACTCCTGGACGCAGCTTCAGTCAGCTCCTGTCGTTTCGCTAGCGGCCGGCGACCTCGATCGCGATTTTTGCGATGACCTCGCCATCGTGGTCTCGGCACCCTACGGCAAGAAGAATATTGATAAGTCGACGCATTGCGAGCTGTTTTCGTGGGATGCATCCAAGGGTGCGCTCGTCCATGTCGATGCTCTGGGCGACGCGGGCGCACTCTCCCTCTCCGCGAACGGCAAGACCATGGTCGCTGCGAATGCGACGTTCGGCACGTTTGCCGCCTACGATGAAGAAGGAAAGAAGACGGGTGAAACCGTCACGGGCCTTATTCTTGCGGGCTATGACTGGCAACGCAGCGCTTTTGATTACGGCGCTTCTGACGGCAGCAAGGGGCTGTGCGGCGTGCTGTACCGCTACGCGTATTTTGACTCGGAGTCTGGCGAGTTCAAGCTTTCCGATTGCAAGGAATACAGAGACGGGCTCCTCGCCTCCTATGGGCTGATGCATGTGCCCAACAGCGCATGGAAGGATAGCGCTCAGGATAAGCGCTATCCGTGCACCTTGGCGCCTATTGCCCTTGCCACTGCCAATCTTGACGGCCTGTCCGAGCAGCTGGCGGTCGACGAGGTGCTCGTGGGCGGCGATGTGTTCCGCGACTTTGCCTGCAGCACGGCACAGAGCGGGGCTCAGGGCTTGGGGTCCATGGTCGGAACCATGAGCATGAGCGGTCAGCAACACAACAGCAGCAACAAGCATGACCACAAGGGTATAGAGCAGGTGTGGATCAGCGACGTCAAGGCGGGCAGCGTCTCGGGTTCGGACCGCTATAACGAGAGCTTTATCGCCGTGGTGGGCAAGCACCGCGACGAGGACCTGCGCAAGAACGATGACTACTATTGGATGACCGCCTCGCATTTTTCGCTCGACGAGAACGGAAAGGTGCGCCGCGGCGAGGAGCAGGTGATTAGCGAGAGCAACCGTCGCGGCACTACCTACGGCACATTTATCTCGCTCTCGCTGCCCGATGTCGACAACGACAGCGTCAAGATCACGTACAAGGACCGCTACAAGGTCTATACCAACCCGCGCGTGCTTGCCGTGCTGCAGGATGCGCCCTATGTTGAGGATCTGGAGCAGGCATACGGCTATCTGGTGTTGGGCGGCACGTCATACGGAGAGGAAAAGGGCACGGGGACATCCCAGGGCTATACCATTGGCGCCGAGTTGGGCGTTGCCGTCGAGGTGCAGACCGGTCCGCCCCTGGTCGCGATGAATGCTTCAGTCGATTTTGCCGCCGAGGGATGCTATGACTACCGGAGCGAGCGCACGGTCAGCGCAAGCGTAAGCTATGAGTCGCATGCCGGCGAGGGTGACAAGGCCGTGCTCTACACGATTCCGATGGTCTATTACGAGTATGAGATCGAAAATGAGGAAACTGGTGGCAAGGGCGTGATGGCGGCGCCCGTGTCGCTCGGCGCGCAGACCTCGGTCGTTAATGTCGAGGCCTATGACCGCATTGCCAAACAGCACAATATGACGCCGCTCAGCTACTTTTTGACCAACCGGTCGGGAGAACCCGGAACCTATCAAACGACGCTCAACGGCGAGACTCCCGTTGGGGATTCCTTTGGCCTGGGCAAGCCTGGCGTAACGCGCGCCTACACGCACGATGGGTTTAACGGCGCCGCCGCGCAGTCGGGGGCGAGCATTGAGCAGACCATCGAAGTCGAGGAGGGCAAGGAGCAGGAGCTCGAGCTCGGCTTGACGCTGAACGGCAGCGTTGTCATGGGCGCGAAGCTCGCAAAGCACGAGTTGTTTGGCGGTCTGTGCTTTGGTGCCAACGCCGGCTTTACTACGGGTAACTCCTCGAGTGAATCGACCGAATACGGCGGCACCGTCGACAACCTGCCCGAGGCCGCGCAGGGCAAGTACGGTTTTGTGTGGCGTCTGGGCGTCAACGCGGTGGATGTCGACAAGTTCGAGGCAGACTCGGGCGACAAGCTCGGCACCAAGGACACCGACCAGTTCTGGATCGTGGGCTATGACGTTAAGGACGTCGAGATGCCCGACGCGCCGGCCGTGACGGGCTTTACGGCAAACGCCGTCGATTCGACCAGCGTTACGTTTAGCTGGGACGATGTACTCGCAAACAAGAGTGGCTTTAGCTACGGCGTGGGCATGCTGCAGAGCAATGCGGCGGATGCGGTCGTCAATAGCTGGAAGATTGCCGACAACACGCAGACCTCGCTCAAGTGGGATGGGCTGCAGCCCAATACGGAGTATCGATTCGCCATCGCCGCCGTTAAGAATGGATCCACGACCGAAACAGGTATTCGCTCGGCAATCATCACGGTCAAGACCATGCCCGATGGCATGACGATGACCGTGAGCGGACCTGCGGCGGATGCTGCGGAGGGGCCGGATCTTGGATACGACTCTTCGGTTGAGCGCACGGCGGGAAGCCACCTGACGCTCTCGGCGATTGGCCATGTGAAGCAACTCGGTGCCGACGATAGCGAAACAGGGCTGGCACCGACCTATATGTGGTACCGCAAGGGCCGCGGCGAGACAGAGTTTAAGCTCGTGGGTGCCGATGGCAACCTCGCGGCTGGAACGGCCTCAAAGCTCGAGATTGACCTGACCGCAGACGATGACGGTGCGCAGTATTACTGCCACGTGGGATACAACAACGTGGGCCTCGACACCGGCACGACGCTCGTGAATATCGAGGCCGAGGAGACGGCGCCCACAACGGTGAACGCCACCCCGATCCGCACGCGCCGCCTGTTCTCACAGGCAAGTGCGGGCGCCAAGAAGTTCCTGGACCATACGCTGGTAAACACCGCCGGCCCAACCGATTCCGAAGGCTCAAAGGACTCCGAGACTCCTGAGACCCCGACGAACCCGGACAAGCCCAAGTCCGACAACGGAGCTAAGACCGACACCAAGGTCAAGACTACGACCACAGCGAAGGACCTCGCAAACACCGGCGACCAAACATTCGCCCTAGTCGCCACCGCAGCAGCAGCGGGAGCAACGCTCGTAGTGATAGCCCTCATCATGCTGATCAAGCGCCGCAAGACCCACTAGTAGCCAGTCGAACATATCGACAACCCAAAAACCCGGGTAGCCAAAAAACAGGCCACCCGGGTTTTCTGTTGAGTGGAGACTCCGCAAGCGGAAACTGCATCCCACAATTAGCGCCCGGAACGGGACACATTTTCCGTCAAGCCCTCATCCGGAAAATCCATCCCAGTTTGAGCGCCCAGACCGGGACGCACTTTCCCAAAGGGTCCTCAACGGGAAACTGCGTCCCATAATTAGGCCGAGAAATGGGATGAACTTTCCCAATGAGAGCCAACCGGAAACCACGTCCCAGAATCAGCCCCCAAAGTGGGACGCACTTTCCCAATGAGCCTCAACCGGAAAATACATCCCGGAATCCAGCTGAATAGTGGGACACACTTTCCCAATCGGGTACCAAGCGGAAACTGCATCCCATTCCAGACAAGAATTCCGGGACACACTTTCCGCAAACAAAGAAGGCCACATAACGTGGCCTTCAACTTATATATGTTCAGCAGATGCCCCCATGACAAGCCGCGCTTCAACACCGAGGCGTCTGCCCGGCCGGCGCGGAATGTAAGGTTCATCGCGAGTTCCGCACGAGCCGGAGAGCACTTA
>CABVCJ010000014.1 GCA_902496845.1 uncultured Collinsella sp. | reverse complement strand
CGCCGCCACGACCGCCGCGCTCTTCAAAGCGCTTGCCGCCACGGGACTCACCGCTGCGGGTGCCACGCTCGCCGCGACCCTCGCCGCCACGACGCTCGTCACGGCCACCACGCTCGTCATTGCGACCGGAACGACGACGGTCGCCCGCACCGCGCTTGCCGCCACGCGAGCCACGACCCTCGTCCTCGCGCTCAACACGGCGACGACCGCCGCGGTCCTCGTCCTCGCGGCGACGGCGATGCGCCTCGCCCTGGAACTGCTTGGCACGGCGCTCGGCACGGTTGCCGCGCGGGGCCTGCTCGACGGCAGCAGCACCGCCGCGCTCCTCGGCAGCCACCTCGCGGGCCACGCTCTCCACAGCCTCGTCCACGCGAGCCTGAACGCCCTCGCGCACGCGGGTCTTGCCGCCGCGCTTGGGACGGCTCGGGCGCTCGCCGTCGCCGCGACGCTCGTCGCGACCGCGGTTGGAACGACCGGCCACATCGCCGTAGTCATCGCCGTTGCGTTTGCCGTCACGACGTGCCTGCTCAAGCTTCTTCTTGCTCTTGGACTTGCCGCGCTTGGTCTTCTTCTTCACCTTAAAGGCCGCAGGGTCGCGCTCGGGATCAACCGCAGGCGGGTTGGGACCCACATGCAGGTCGCCGGCCTCGTAGATGTCGGCCGTCTTGTCCATGAGCTTCTCGATCTCGTAGAACTCATCGACGTCCTGCTCGGTCACGAACGTGATGGCCCAGCCCAGCTCGCCGGCACGACCCGTACGGCCGATGCGGTGGATGTAGTCGGTCGGCTCGGCCGGCACGTCAAAGTTCACGACGTAGCGCACGTCGCTAATGTCGATGCCGCGGGCGAGAACGTCGGTTGCCACCAGCACGTCGACGGTACCGTCGCGGAAAGCCGAAAGAGCACGCTCGCGCTGGGCCTGGCTGCGGTTGCCGTGGATCGCGGCGGCCTTGATGCCCTTGCGCTCCAGACGACGGCAGCAGCTGTCGGCGCGGTGCTTGGTGCGCATAAAGACGATCGTGCGCTCCGGGCCCTCCTTCTTGAGGAACTCGGGCAGCAGGTTGTTCTTGGCCTCGATGGACACCGGGAACACAAACTGGTCGACGGTGTCGGCGGTCGACGTGGCGGGTGCGATCTCAACGCGAGCCGGGTCGCTCACCAGGTCGGTAATCTCACCCACGGCTTCCTCGTCGAGGGTCGCCGAGAACAGCAGCGTCTGGCGCTCGGCCGGCGTCTCGCGCACAATGCGGCGGACGGCGGGCAAAAAGCCCATGTCGAGCATGCGATCGGCCTCGTCGATCACCAGGACCTTAACCTCGTCCAGGTGGCAGGCACCCTGCTCGATCAGATCGACCAGACGGCCCGGCGTTGCGACCAGGATGTCGCAGCCGTACTTGAGGGCAGCGGTCTGCGGCTTGTAGCTCACGCCGCCCACGACGGTCACGGCAGCATGGCCGGTGACGTCGGCGATCTTGCTCGCGACCTCGTCGATCTGCTGGGCAAGCTCGCGCGTGGGGGTGATGACGAGCATCACGGGGCCGCGACCGTTGCCCTCGGGCTTCTTGGCACCGCGACGACGGTTGCGGGAGCCGCGCTCGCGCACGGGTTTGGGAGGAGCGATGTGCTCCAGATTGTTCATGGTCGGCAGCAAAAAGGCGGCCGTCTTGCCGGTGCCGGTCTGAGCGGCGGCAAGCAGGTCGCGGCCTTCGAGTACCACAGGAATCGAACCGGCCTGCACGGGCGTCGGGGCCGTGTAGCCCAAGTTCTCGATAGCACGGAGCATCTCGTCGGAGAGGCCCAGCTCGTCAAAGGCGGGCAGGCTCTCGGTAGCGGACTCGACGGCCTGGGCAGCATTGGCCTCATCGGCGGCATCGAAGGCAGCCTGGGTCATGGCCTCGCGGGTCTCGTCCAGAATCTCGGCGTCCGTGACGTCGGATACAGAATTACGCATATGTTGTTGTTCCTTATCTGCACGCGCAATGGGCACAGCATACGGCCGCGCGGGCGTGCTTGGTAGTGCGCTAATACATACAAAAACGGGTGCGCACAGAGAGGACGTTGCTCAGCACGCTGGCGATCGCTTTGGCAGCCCTATCACGCGCCGTCCAGACGCAGCAGCTCTAAGCGATGGAGCAGATTCGCCGCCGGTTAGTATACCCGTACTCCGTATGCCCCCACGTAAACCACAGATGAAGAGGCGGACGGGCGAGCCTGGGCCGATCGTCTCAATCTGTAACAGTTACGAGACAAAACCGGGTCTACACGTTACAGATCGAGACATTCAGTCAGCCCCTTGGCTAACATCTCGATCTGTAACATCTACAGGCCGAATTTTCGTCTAGGTGTTACAGATCGAGACAAACAGCCGACACGGCTCACAAACATCTCGATCTGTAACAGTTGCGGAGCAAAACCGGCCCCAAATGTTACAGAACGAGACAGTTGAGTTGTCTGCCGAGGAACAATCTCGATCTGTAACAACTAGGCCCCGTATCCCCCGCCAGATGTTACAGATCGAGATAAACGCACCGAGCACCAACCCCGACAGGCAACAAAAGGGCCGGACGTCCAGCCATCACAACTGGAACGTCCGGCCCCGTCAAACACCAACTAGGGAAGCTGAACCAACAGATCACAACCTCTACTCTGCGTCCGGGTCCTTAAAGTTCTTGGGATCCAAGACCATGCAGGTGTAGGTGATGTCGTGTTCATCATCGGGGATGGGCTCAAACCCGTTCTTGCCAAAGAAGTCGATGAGCAGATGCGCGAGCTTAATCGGATCCGCATCAGGATCGTCAAAGAGATATTCGCTCAGATCCAGGAATGTAGGCTCCTGGTGGCCCTCGCTCTCCCAGTATCCCAACAGGGCGTCGTGCACCAGGCGCGCGCCATAGCCGTTACCGCGGTAGTCGGGGTCAACATACACATGGCTCAAAAACGTCCCCAGGTACTTGTTGAGCGGGTGCTCCGTAACGGCATCCGGTAGGTCGGGGTCATCTGCACCGCCCGTTACGCAAAAACCGACCAGTTCGTCATCGGCAAAGACGCCCCAGAGGCTGCTATTCTCCTCGTCCTCGTCCTCAACAAAGTCCGCGTACTCGTCATAGACCTCGTAGCCCGACTGCTCGTCCAGATCAACCATATCGTCGACGTCGTCGGGACCCAAAGCCCTTACTTCAACTTCAGCCATTGTCCTGTCCTTTCTCTCGCTTTCAGGACAACCCGAGCATACGCCGCTGTCCCAACATTCTGTTGCGCAACATCCGCATTTTCCCCAAGCGAACCATTCGCCCCGTAAGAGGCAATACAAGAAAGAAATTGGCGACAGCTTTAACCCATACAAACCGGGCGCAGAGCATGCAACCCCAGTAATGCCGCATTCTCAAAAATCCTTGATGTTGCGCAACAGAATCATATTTCGCGGCTCCAGAATACGAATTGTCGAAAGACAGCCGAAACCATCAATTGGAAAGGAACTACAATGGCACTTAAGCTTTCTAACCTCGAGTACAGCAATGATCTCGGAGATCCGATTGTCACCTCGGTCGGAAATCGCTCAATCGAGGACTGCATCACCATTGCCAACGATGCTCTCAACAGCCTCGCGGCTAATTCTCCCTACAGCTATAAGATCAGTGTTGGCAAGATCAAGGTAGTCGATGGCGGTCTCTTCAAAAAGACGCAGATTCCCGCGCTTCAGATTTTCGCATACGGAATGCAGTCCCAGGTTTGGGCAACGTACGTTTGTGTCCTCCAGGGTTCTGACCTCAAGACCTACCGCTGCCCGAGCACACGCGCCGAAGCGGCAGAGCAGGCTGTAAGGGCCGCCGAGGAGCAGGCAAACATGATGGACGAAGACGGTCCCGCCCTCAACAACATGCTGAACCGCGGAATCGGAAAAGGCTTTGCCAAAAAGGCCGAAAAGCTCGTCGACGACACCGACATTGCAGCAGAAGCCGACTTCTGCAATTCCGTCCAGACCGTACTTGAGCACTTCGAGGACGCGGCAGCGGGTAAGGACCTGTCCAGCTTTGCCCAGGCCGCTGGCAATGCAGGCGGCTTCTGCCCCAACTGCGGCGCTCCCGTAGAGCCCGGCGCAGCATTCTGCCCCAGCTGCGGCAACAAGCTCGCTTAAGAGACAGCGTATAGAACCCCAGTGCCCTCCTAGATGAGCAATCTTCCAGGGGGGCACTTTGTTTTTTGGAACGCACCGACACTGGATTATATGAACCCCTCATCCCATATGGTATATCGCGCCATTCGCAAACGCAGCGCAAGGTGTCCACTCACCAAACCGCCAACGTTTTGAACGAAGGCCTCAAGTGCCAGCATAAGGATCGTGGGCTTCCACCGCATACGAAAGAAGGAACGATGGACGAGATTTTTGAGCATCTACTTCAAGATACCGACCGAGGGATCTCGATCAACCAGATTGTCAATCGTATCGTGTTTCCCAACCACGACATCTGCATGCAGGCCAAAGCTGCCCTGGAGCGAGACTATGGCGAGTTCTGCTTTGCTGCCGTGATCCCCGATTACGAGGACTTCCAGCACATGGATCCGACCGACGCCATCAATGCCGCCCTGGAAACCTGCGGGTCCGACGGCGAAGAGGTCACCAACGTCGTCTGGGGCTACAACTCGATCCAGTACGAATACAACGGCATCCCCTCGCTGGAGGTTGCCAAGACTATCTCCAAGATGATCGGCGTTCCCGTCTACTACGAGTACACCGATGCCGATGAGATCGCCGCCGGCGCCGTGATCGCCGATGCGCAGGGCGATAGCGTCTCGTTTGCAAACGTGGTCGACAAGAGCTGCTGGGTGTATTTCCCAGAGGGGTTCGACGGTGCCACCGACACCCTGTTCCGCTGCGGCATGGGAACCATGTCCATGCCCGACGGAAGCCAAAAGTACTTTGAGGACACCACCGACCCCATCATGCGTTCGTATGCGCAGCGCGGAAACGTGTCCCTGTACTTCGACTTCCTCAAGGACCAGTTTGGCGCCCAAGAGGAGCCCAAGCCAGCCCCCTCGCGCAAAAAATCATCTTCTGCGACAAGCAAACGCAAAAAGAAGTCGACCGAGACGCAAGCCCAGGAGTCAAGCGACGTCTATATGTCTCAGGCCATGGGTGCGATGACGTTTCGCATCGTCTTTCCCAACCATGACTGCTGCGCATATATCCGCGATGATCTCGACAAGTGCTTTGGCGGGTTCTCGCTACAAGCCATCTGCGGTACCCCCACTAGTGCGTCTGGATCACCCGCCGAAGTCCTACGCATTATGGCAGGTCACGGAATCCCCGAAGACGCAGCCGATGTCGAATGGGGATACAACTCCGTACGCTATCGCGTGGCACGTTCCATGCCAAATTCCATCATTCTCGATACACTTGGTCAACTCTACGACATCCCACTGTATATCGAGTACTTCGATGAATCCAGGAGCCAAGCGGGTGCAATTATCAAGCTCCCTCGAAGCAAAGACATGATGGTTCCGGTTCTGCATGGCAGCCAAGAGGAGCTTTACTTTGACCCCAAGAGTACGTCAGAAATATACATTGCACTTCGATGCGGTTATTGCAAAGCAGTCTCCAATGACGGAGCATCGCGCATCTCCTTCGTCGACGATCCCTCGCAACCGTTTATGGAACAAATAGCAGCGGCTGAATCTGTTGGCGTTTTTTTCGATCTGCTCAAGAAGTCGGGTGTCAATGATGTAATGCCCAAAGACAGGCGAACAAAAGCGGCGTCAACTGAAGTGAAAGCAAATAAGAGCGAGACTGAACCAGCCAATGAAAAGGCAGCTATCAAGTTGTGGATGAACCCCATTGCAGAGAAGCATTCTTGGCACTCAATCGACACCTATGCGGCGAGTACGCGAACCGAGCGCAACGATTGGATCGCGTTTTATCTGGACTCTGTCTATCGCGATGGCAGCAAGATGCGCAGACTATTCGAAGAGCCTGAGTGCCTTACGCCATTTCCGCGAGCCGCAAGCCACAATCGCCACGCCCAAACCCTGCGTCTCGTTCAAGAAACAGGAGTAGCCGAAAGCCCCTTGCTGCACACACTCCTTTCGGAAGACCTGCTCACGCAATCTGAGCTTGCTGCAATCCAGCACAATTTGAAGACCGAAGGTGAAGGAAAAAGTGCCATTATCGAGGACGGTTCACCAGCGCTCGAGCGCGGTTGCGACTCGGTCTGCTATCTCATCATGGAACTTAGAAATCGCGATCGACGCGGAGGAAAACGCTTTTTAATGTGGCTGGCAGATACCGATCAAACAATGCGAGTACGCCTCTACGGCAATGAAGTGCCCGCGATTGGCGAACCGTTTATATGCCGCCTCAGCGTTACGGAGACTGACGTTGTAACCGACTGGAATCCAGTCACGGGTCAAAAAGGTTTTTCCCACTACAAGATCATTCCCGAAGGTGGAGAAATCGATGTCACTACGATGAAGAGTGACGCCTCCGCAATGAAAGCCCTTCGGAAGGCGAACGTGATGCTTCTCCGGGCGTGCGGGCTCAAACAAACCAATTCGTCTAGAGAGCGCATGACTGCCGAGCAGGCACAGCGTTTCACTGTCTTTCGCGAACTGCTAGGACGCAAGACAGGATATGCTCTAACGACGCTATTTTCACGCCGAGCGCTCAGCTGCAAAGAAGCCGATCAGGTTCTGAACATCATGGAACAAGCAAGCAACGCCAAAGAGCGCGGTACCCTGATCGATTACAACGACACTGAAGTCATGGAGCACAAGGTGATTTACCTGGTAAGTAGCGTTGCGCCAGATGGAAGTACTTGCAAGCTATACAACCCCAGCACAGATACATACGAGAATTATCAATTCCAGCCCCATCTGCTTGCAGAATTCCATCCCGATTTACCCAAACCTGGCTGTGCAATCAACATTGCCACAAGTCTTATTGAGTCTGACGTCATCGCAGCGTGGGTAGGCTATTATCCTGGCAACGCTCAGCGCACGGCGCGGTATTAGCGACTAGCGCAACGGTCCGTCACCATAACGGCTGACGCTAAAAAGCCATGGACATTATGGCATGCCGTCCTTTAGCGTCCTGCAGACAATAGAAAAATTTCCCCCTGGATTTTGGTATTCCAAAATCCAGGGGGAAACATGTAATGTGTTCCGCCTAAAAGCCATACGACCCGACAGCAAGCCCATTGTAAGACGGGCGACAAAGAGCGTCATCGTCAATATAGAATTTAGTTACTGGTCACTATCCCCCTTCAGCCATTCACTATTGAGCAAACGAATAACGTGCTCCAGTCCCACAGGGGGTCTAACGGACTCGGTCATTTCTACAACGCGATCGGAATTCGCCGCGCAATCAACTAGAAGCGCTTTGACATCCGGGGGGAGGACGGCGCCGCTCTTGTTCTTGGCAATCGCCTTGTCCATTTCGCAAGAGGACAGAAATACGTTAAGTAACGGGAGTCCATCTGCCGTCTCCCCGCGAGCAACAAACCAGTGGCAACCCTTCTGCCACAGCTTGTCTTCCTCTCCTTCGGCAATGAAAACCTCAATCAGCTGATCGCCTTCACGTCCATCAGGACGATCGACCACACGGGCAACCAGGGGCCCAATAGAAGATGAATTCTGAATTATTCTCGCGAGACTCTCTAAACCAAGTACCGCAAGGGGAACTACATATGAGGCACAGAATCGCTTGTCAGCAAGTGGGTCATCATAAAGGCGGAATTGAAGCGTAGTAAGATCTTTATTCAACTTGCTCGTCTTTTCATGTTCACCTGCCAGGCAAGCTTGGAGAAATTCATCAAAGGAACCGCGCGGTAAAGATCTCTTTAAATCCAGCGATATGCCACACCGGTTGGCTGCCTCCTGATTGATTTGCGCGACCGCATATATAAAGGCATGCTTTGTAGCCTCAAGAAAATCGAACATTTGATCAGCAAACGGAGCCACGGCTTGGAAAGCCGCTTCCATATCTGGACGCAGCATCTTGCCTTCTTTGCGAAGACCACATGCCTGATTAAACAGGCCATACAGCGGAATCAGGTACAAGTTATGACCGCTTCCCGTCGTTTCAACCTGAACGGCAAAGGAATCCCACCACTGTTTACCCATATCAGTGCCTGAAGGGGCCAGCCAAATTAAGTCACCCGTATAACACCAATCATCCGGCCCGTGGGTAATTTGCCAGCCCGCCTGACCCAAACGATGTCCAAGCTCAACGATCTCTTGATATGGATTAACAGATGCATCAATAATCGCGTAGGACTCGGCATCCTCGAGCACCATTCCGTCGACAGGAGACGGGAAGCTCGCCTTTTTGAAGCCCGCAGCCAGCGCAAGAAGGTCGTTTGAATTCTCGTCTATCGCCTCTGTCATCGAAGCCCCAACTGGATTGCACAATGGCTCTGTGTCGACAATCCAGGGAACAGGACGTAGCGGTTCGTCCCCTCTAGAATTGAGCCTAGCAAACGTCATCGCGACAACTCGGTTGGTCCAGCCGAAAGCATCGGGCCCAACAAACACACGATGATCGGTTTTGCGAATGCGGTAATAATAAAAAATAGCATCGTCCCCATAGGCCTCTTGCACTATCAGGCTGAAGGGGTTTGCCTCAATTGGGTTCTCGGGATCGGGAACATTCGCCGAAATGATAATTCCGCCCCCGCGCGTAATGTCGCGGTCAATCTTTATCTTCAAAGCCGACCTGTTATGGTCTTCGGCAACATCGATTAGCTCAAGCGTCAAATCATCCAGCGAGATGGAGCCCCCGCCCCTAACAATAAAAGCATCGCAGTTAGAAACGTTGCAAAAGCCAATCGCATCGGAAATCTGAATCTCATGCGGCCTACTTATGCTTCCCGCAACATCCCAAAGCTCGTCAGGAAAGCGACGGTCCGCAAGGATTCGATCGGCGATCTCGTTCCACGAAAGGTCCGGAAAGACGTAGTCGGGCAGCACCTTTGATGTCGCAGCTGCTTTGGTGGCCCCTGCCTGTGAAGCGCCGCATTTTCCACAAAACATCGCACCCGGCAATAGCGGAGCGCCGCATTGCTTGCAAAATGCATTCTCCGTCTGAGTGCTTGCCGCCACGTCCGTAGCATCGGCTGTCGTCTTGATATTAAGAGCGCTTCCCGCAGAAGACAGCCCAGACTTTAAGTTGTCGAACAGGCCCATAGCATGTCCTTCCTCGTTGGAACGATTCCTTCATCTTTTTGTAAACCCAAAAGGACAAAAAACGTTGCGCAACACCGCCGAACGGTTGGATGTAGAAACTGCAGCTATCCGATTTTGCCTCGCGCAACGATATACGTCACTTTGCCGCCAAGGCAAAGCTCATCGCCCACTTTGATTTCCACCGGTGGGTACTCGCGCCCCGGCTCGGCCTCAGAGCTCGGGGGTTCAACGACCGTCAAGCCTTCTGCGCCGCGCTTGAGCACCGTTCCAGCTGTCGAGCCCAAACCCCGCACATACCAGCGACCCCCCTCGCACCATATGCGAAGGTGGCGGGCGCTTACGCAACCGTCGGGCGCGCCAATCACGTTCGTACCGGTTGGCAAATAGCCAATGACAGTGCCCTCCGGATCTTGAGACAACTCATACGCCGGCAGGCGCACGACACTGCCCTCCCGCAAGATAAGGCCTAGCGTTGTGGAAGCGCCATCGACAGGACTCGCTGCGGAGGCATAGCCGCTCTTGCCGTTATCGAGCCTAAGCGTCGTTGAGCTAAAGTGCCCACCCATGCATCGCTCCAGAAAGTCCTCGACCTGCTCCGCCGCGCGCGTCGGATCCTGGAGGCAGCCTGCCACCACAAACAGCATGACAAACAGAGCGGCTCTATCCTTGCCGGCAGGAAGCACTGCCATGTCGATACACCTGACCGCATTAAGATACGTCTGCCCGCTCAATCCCCACGCATCGAATGCATCAGCCATAGCATGAGCCGCCGGCCCGCGATAGTGATCGGCGATTTTAACGCGCGATGCCGCGCCGGAGCCCTGCCGCGCCGCCAGTCGCGCCATAACGTTGAGCGAGGCGTTTTGCAAGTCGCCGAAATGCGAGGGATTCGTTTTGGAAGGAACAATATCCACGTAATTTCGCATGATGTTCGAACGATGCATGACCTCGAGCGACTCACGAGGAGACATGCCACCGGCAACAGGCCGAACGGAAAGCAATAGGCAGCACGCATCGTGATAGTCGAGGCCCGCAAACCCTCTTAAATCCTCGAACATGATGCGGCGCGGCGTTATCTCTGCCATAAAACATCCTCCTCAGCAGGGACTACGCCCCGACTATCATCGCTAACGCAATTCGTTTCTTGAACCTCAGAACTCTCCTGGTGGCCGGGGAGTTCCGACCCAAACGCAATCCGTGCGGCACACGACACTACGCTAAGCGCAAACATGATTGCCAAAATTATTAGCAATCGCCAACCGAGTTTTCGCACGGGACGCGAATGACGAACGTCCCTAAACCCAATAGATGTGCCACTACTCGAAACGGCCCCTCGTTTCTTTTTTCTCGAACTCGAAAAGCCTGAGGGAACAGGGGGCGCCGGTGCAGAAGTCGCCGGCGCAGGAGACGGTACGGGAGGCGCAGGGGGCGGCGGCACGGGGCTCGAAGAAGCAGAGGCAGAACGGGGTTTCGAGGCGCGGGCAGTGCCTGATCCTCCACCTCTTTTCGGTCGCGGCGATGCAGCCCCCGCTGCGGCCCCGGCGGCTGCCGAGCCCGCAGCAGCACCAGCAGCGGCACCAGCAGCGCCAGCCCCCGCCGTCGATGCAGCGCCAGCCCCCGCCGCCGCTGCGCCCGCCGCACCCTGTGCAGCGCCAGGCGTGGGAACCGGCACCGGCGTAGGAACCGGAACATGTTCCGCGCCGGAAGCATCGAAATGAACATCAGGCTCAGACCAGGTGTTCTCCGTTGGTTCCGGTGCGGACGCCGGAGTTTTACGGGACGATTCAAAGCGCTCCTCGGCACGCGGCATAGGCACAGTTGCCGGTTCTGCCACCGGAGCCACAAAGTCGTTCTCGAACGGGTTGGATTCCGTAAGAGGTACGACCACCGCATTGCCAACAGACGTCGTTTCATCCCAGCCCGAATCCGCATCATATTTTTCGGGCAGTTCAACCGGCTTGGGAGCTGCGACCGTTCCGTTTCGTTGACGACCCTCATACCAGCATTCAAGCTCGTACAAAAGGCCATCCACCGTTGGCCTGGCCTCCTGAGAAGGTCTGATACCGCTCATAATCGCATTGAGTAACGGCGCCTCGTATGTGCGCCGGGCAACAAGCGGTTTTGGATTCATACTCATTTTGGTACGATAATCTGACCCCCCAAGAGAGTGAGTGAGGTCGAATGGTGTATGCCCCGCGTAAAGTTCGTACAGCACGCTGCAGAGCGCATAGATATCAATCGCGGGATTGTTTCTAAGCTCTTCCACGCCCTCTACGTCTGCCGTCAGCATCTCGGGAGGAGCGTAATCTCGCGTGGCCCCACGCATCATGCCCACACGCTGCGTAAAGGCCATGGGGATATCTTGGCATTCTGTGGTCGAATTGCCAAAATCGATCAGGCACGTATCGAAGGCGCCAGCAGCAACCTGCTGAGACAGGCTCATATCCTTGGTGCGAAACATAATGTTATTCGGGGAAATATCGCGATGCACGAGGCGGCTGTTCAGGCGCTCGACACCCTGCAAGATCTCCAAGACCGAAATACCCACTTGCGCCACGACTTCACCCTGAACACCGTCGCCTTCATGAGGTAGATCAGGTACAGCATGCGCCAGCGTGGTGCCCTCGATCCATTCCATAAGGATAAGCGGCTCGCCCTTCCACGACCCATAGCCATAGACCTGTGGAAATCCTTTTAGCCTAGATACTGCGAGCTGGTTTTTATATTCTTCGAACAGCATCTCCCTCAGCTCAGAAGACGAGCAATCGCTGTTGGAATCGGGTGCATTTAACCGTTTGAGAGCAAAAACCTCTTCGTAAAGGTTCACCACCTTGGCAACCGCACCAAAACCACCATGAAGCGTGCTCCCCGGTTGAAGAAAGAGCATATTAAAACGCGATGCGAGCTCCTGTTCACGCCCGGGCTCCGCAGGAATGCTGGGCGTAAAACCATCAAGCTGCACAACCTCGAGCTGTTCCAAATTATCCATGGCTCCCCCATTGCAATCGTCTGAGCAAAAGTATCACGCAGGCATGCCCGAATATGTTGCGCAACAGACACGAAAAGGACTGCCGGATAATTTGCACTGAGAGTACGCCTGCCCTATGCAGGCAAATTGTGAGAGGAGGCCACATGACCGCATCAGATATCACTGTCGAACAACTACAGAAACGATGCGCGCCCGGATACCCCATGGGGCCCATAGTGGTGTCCGGAGCTCAGCGCTTTGCAGACACAACATGGTCCGATTTTGCATTTCGGGCCGCAAAGCAAAAAGGATTGCGCATAACCGTGCGTACGGGACTCGAGGCAATCCAGGGAGGTGTCTTTTTTGGAAAGCGCCTGCGAGCCTTAGAACTAAATCTACTTCGCCCCGAAGGACCGGCACGCATCTACATAACGGTAGAAGCATGCTCTAGCAACGCAAAGCTTATGGCGTGGCGCTGTGATCTCTCCGGAAACAATGCGACGACCAACAAACAAGTCGAAAGTCTTATGAAGGCCATCGGTAACATTGCAACCGAAAGCACAGCAATGGGAGCGACGACACTCCCCTAGCATAATATGTAAATGGGGCGGCTTTGACCGCCCCATTCTTATAACAAGATGAACCTCTGGCCCTAACAACAAATCCGTCCTCATTTCCTTAAACAAGAAATGAGGACGGATGATATAGCTTGCGTGCTTACAG
This sequence comes from uncultured Collinsella sp., assembly GCA_902496845.1. GTDB lineage: Bacteria > Actinomycetota > Coriobacteriia > Coriobacteriales > Coriobacteriaceae > Collinsella. Next base: position 22,728 of record CABVCJ010000014.1, on the reverse strand, counting down.
TTGATCAACACAAGAATTGTCGAGTCGCTTTACGACTTGGAACCTCCAAGTTAGCTTAGCCATTCATTTGGTAATTGTTCATAACACCAAAAGCGGTGAGGAGCACTAGCTTTGCAGTTGCAATATAATCATCGAAGATGTCGTAACGGTTATGAAATGCGCCAAGTCTCTTATTCTCGTCGTTGGACAAGATGGTACCAGCATCAGCTTTGGCGGCCAGCTCGACAGCATCGCCACCCATATATAGGTAATAAACGGCACCATCTCTCACGTCTTCTTGTACGAGCGTGAGATATAGCATTTTTTCAAAGCGCGTACCCACATTATCAGAATAGATACGAACCACCTGTCGGCAATCCTCGCTCACCATGTCAATAGCAATATGAAGTTGGTCCTTGAAGAACTGTTCTGATACTTCTCGAAGAGTTCTAGCAACCTCTTGAATAGCCACCCTGTCACCGCGAAGCAGAAAGTAAGAATTAACCTCTTCAGTTCCAAAAACAGGGTCGGCATGTGTAACCCTTTGGAATGCCGCAGCTCCTTCGAGTAAGGGTATCTGGTTGAGGCCCGTGTCCACATACGCTTGCCACGTATTGGTCGGCATAAGATGCGGAGGCTCCGCCGGAGCGGCCTGACCCTCCGACGCAACGCCCATCACCGGCTTGCCACACTTGGGACAGAACTTGGTGCCTGGCTCAAGGGAGGCGCCGCATGCGCCGCAGAACTTTGGCTCCTCGGAGGCAGCCTGCTTTTGAGCAGGGGCAGTCTCCTTTGCGGGTACGGGTTTTTGAGCAGTATTTTCCTTAATGGAAGGCGCAGTGTCCTGCTCTTCGTCTACGCCGTTGTATCCGTCTTTAAATGCTTGAACAAAAGAGCCAAACAGTCCCATGGTATTCTCCTATTTTGATTAGTAGTTGCATACAGGGAAACTAAATCCCATCGCTCCCCTACGAGCGCTTATGGAAAAACAGCTTGTAACAAATAAACGCTGCCACAAGGGCAAACAGAAAGCCTTCCCAGTTGCCTCGGATGAGCGCCGTAAGGCCGATGAGCAGCATTGCCAAAGCCCCCACGACGCCAATGAGCACCCAGTTGGCGGCAAAGTAAACAGAAGGCCCACGCCTCCTGTGCTCAGAAAAGGACATCTTGCTCGGCGAGTATGTGCCACGTCCTCCCTTCTGCCTTCTCGAATCATATTGAGGACGCCAAGAACCGCTTCCCGCCATTCTTCTTACCTTCTTCCTATCAGAACGAGCAACCCGCCGTCCTCGTTACATCCAATGACTCATTACGTAGTTCTCAAAGCGCTGACCGTCTGCCGGAACCAAGCGAATGCGAACAAGCTTTCTGGTGCCCATAATCTTGAGCGTATAGCAACGCTTGCCAAACTCGGTCCAACGCTCAAAATCTCGAACGTGACCGTCCACGCGGATGATGCGCTCGACCTCTTGAGCCGGGCCAACCAACGCAGAAATAGGATCTTCCATGGCGCGTTTAATCTGTTCGGTGCGCGGCTCCCTAGTGCGGAGCCTAATGTATTTGGGATAAAGACCCATATGGCAAATCATGCCATCGACATCAGCACCGATAAAAGATTCGTCGGCATCGGAATAGCCGGCGGCCTTACCATAGGCACTTTGTGCCAATCCAGAAACCTTATTAAACAACCCCATGGTTATCACCCGTCTACTTAGGCATATCTACTTTCTAAAGAACGGCAACCCGCCCTTTTTGACATTGTCAGCGAGAATCGCGTCAATCTGTTGCGCAACATCGGTAGGAGCCGTAATTCCCAGTGCCTCGAGCGCGCGGGACCCGCAGTAACGGGCACATTCGTGCTTAAGGGCGCCATGGTTCTCGAGCTTAACTTTGGGAAGGACCTTGCCCATAGCGGCGTGCATGTCTTCGCGATTCACTCCGTAAACCGCTAGATACGAAAGGACAAGCGCCAAGCGATCGAACGATCCCTGCCTGCCGCGCGAATACTTTAAGGCAAGCTGAGCGCAGGCTTCGAAGGCAGGCAATCGACAGGTGTCCGACACTGCAGCCATGGCAAAGGCAAAATCGCCAAGGTCTTTGCAACATCCCAAAACACCCTGGGCGAAAGCGTCGCAGATCCTATCTAGATCACGGCCCTCAACGTCGGAAAAATCGACAGGCCGACGGTAGATTTTTAGGATATCGGGAATTCCCTGATATGCCCTGAAATCCACGCTCGCCTGAGAAGCCCTCCCCAACTCCGCAAGTGACAGTGCGAGCATGCCCTGGCGACCAAGCACCGCCGCATTCGCAGCCCGGGAATAGCCATAAAGAGCGCGCAACGTCCTAAGATCTTCTTTTGAGGGATTCAAAGGATCGATTCCATCCGTAAGGCTATGCGAGGCAGTGCGCATCGTTTTTACCATGGGCGGGCAGCACACCAGCTTGTTACCAGGAGCCGCCTTGGCAAGCGATTCAACAAGCTCACGAAGTATTGAGGTCGCTGTTTCGCTGCGACAGCTCAGCAGGTAAGCAACATATAGGGACGTAGCGTCGGTATAACCTATTTCGAGCGCCTTATGAGTAGGGAATCCTTCCCTACAGCAGATTTTATACAGATCCGACGCGGCCTCTACGCCCTCGACGTGACCCAAGCCAAACGAGAACATGGTTCCCATGTCTTGTTCGCGTCCATGGTCGCTCAGCCACACAAGACCACGCGGAAGTTCTCCAACCTTGGCATACGGAGCGTGAGCAGCGATGACCCCCCAAATGCCGTCAATCTCCTTCGGGGCAACAGCGCACACCGCCGTCACCGCCGCCTCGACGGCAGATTCGTAAACATCGAGCGAATGGGTGAACCCGTTGACATAGGCAATCACAGCCGTCGATAGCTTCACGCGATCAAGAGCAAAGGCCGTTTGCAGGGCCCCAGCGGCAAAGCGTCCAAGCTCGCCGTCGGGACCAGCTTCCTCCAGCGTACACTTGCGAGCCGCAGCAGATTTAGAGAACAGATCCAGCAAATCGATAATCTTTTGAACGTCCGATACCTCGCCCGGCGCAAACAGCCACGAAGAATCGCCGCCGCGCTGAAGAATTGCCAAAAGGTCGAGGCCGGCACGTGAGCAAGATTCGCATAGCGAGCTCATCTGTTTGGGGAAGTCCCGCGGCGCCACAGAGGCATCGGAAAGCAGACGCGATACCGTAGCGGCCGCGACGGCGCACACGCCCTCGCGCCTCTCGGCATCCATTCCGCCTACACGCCGCAGCAGATAGCTCAAAACAGGGATAAGCACGCCAAGACCCATATCCGCCAGCGTATCAAGCGAATCTACGAGCTGATTGGTGAGTTGCGCGTTTGTTGCCTCGTCGGACGAAGCCTCTGCAAAGGAGAGTGCACGTAGAAGCCTGCCCGCGTCCGCATCCGGCTCGCTCTTTCCAAGCAGTACCCACAAATCATGGGCATCGTCCAGTGCGCCCAACATGAATTTAGCCGTCGTGTGCTCCTGGACAAAGCTGCAGAAATCCGCGAGGCGCTTGGGGTTCAGCGAATAGGAAAGCTCGACAAATCCCAGATATCCGTCAACACCTGCGTAGGACCCATTGCTGTCCGGGTTATACGGATCAAAGACAATCCAACCACTTGTCACGTAATCCGGAGCCGCCGCGATGGCCTCGGCAGAAGCGTTGATGATATCGCCCGATGCCTCGGTTGCATCATCGGCACCCAGCACAAAGGAAATTTGGCGTGATAAACGCAGCGGCAAGGCATAAGAAATAGCTCCGATAATCTGAGCCGCCTCCTCCGCCGTGGCAACGACAACAAGCTGTTTGCCGCCCATCTTTGCCGCAAAGAGCTTTGCCAGCAGCTCACCCATGGAGTCCGCCATGTCCTCGTCCTCGAGCCATTCGCAGACTTCATCAAAAGTAACATTGCCAGCGGGGGCCAAATCTACGCACGGCAGATAGTCGGGCTTCTCCGCGCTCTGAACTTCGGGCCCCATCTGCGAGCGCAGCACAGACGAACCCATGAGCTCAATGGGTGCAAACGACATATCAGCCCAGGGAACAAGAAACGACTGGCGCAACATATTGCCCGAACGCCCCTGCGGTCCCATGTAGTCGTGAGGCAGCCGGGTGTTGTTGCAGTATAGACAGTAGTCCCCATCGAGCGGATGATAGCCAAAGATAGAGAAGCCCAAATCGTGCGGAACAGGGTCGACAAACAGAGCGTTGTAGCCCTGAGATGAACCGGCTGCGGGAATAGACGGAAGTTTCTCGTCGTACGAGAAGACCTGGAAGCCATCGGAGGTCCCCTCTATGCCGCGGCGACACGAGGTATAGATAATCTGGTGAGCAGCCATGTTCTACTCCTTGGTAATAAGGTGATTCTTGGCCATAATCCACAGCAGGGGGTCCTCCACGCGCAGCGGACGAGGACGCTTAACCGAGCCGCTCTCGTCCGGTGCATTATGCAGGCCCAGGGCGGACACGCCGAAGAAGGCAACGTCGCGGAAATTACTCTGAACACTCGAGACGATGGCGCCCTCATCCCAGTTTTCGAGCAATGCACGCAGTTCGGCATCGACGGCCTGCTGATCCGCCTCGACGAAGGCTCCGTGCTTAGCATGCGGGCTTGGCTGCTGAACGGTAACCGCCGCACCGCAAATGGGCGTCAGCTGGTCAAACTTAGAAAAAGCGATGGCCACGGGAACATCGATGGCGTCCCCTTCGCGAATGCCGCGCGCCGTGCGGATAAGCGTCGTGATGGCGCTGAGCACGCCTTCGAAACCCGTCGTGCCCTGAACGCCGCGGAGGCTGCTCGTAAGGTCCGTCTCGCCCGCCGCCTCGAGCTGCTCCCGAATGCCCGCAATCTGGAGCGGGTCGACAAGGAAGATGATGCCGCGCGCATGCTGCAGGTAACGGTTGACCGTGGCAACGGCCTGCGGGTCCTCCAGGTCTTCGCCGGCGGCGTCGAAGAACGAAAGCGTAAATGCCTTTTTGCGGCCACGAGACGCCTCGGTATAGTTCCACGTGTAGATGAGCGGCATCTTGTCCTTGCGGTCGCCACCGCCCAGCGCGCGTGACGTTGCCTCGAGCGTATGTTGCTCCTCGAACAGTGGCTTGTACTTGGTCTCTTGGTACAGCTCACGGCAGTTATAAAGACCGTCCATGGTAAGGAACGGGTTTACACCGGCATCCATGACATGCCCAACGCGGCGCGTGAGCTGGTCGATAAGCACGGTAATGTAATGGCTCTTGCCCGAGCCGCGCGTGCCCACGATAGCGATGATCTCGTTGTTGCCGTCAATCGAAGACTGCGGCAGCGGACTGTGACACGAAGGGCAGATGGGCACGGGCGTATTGGAGTGGCATACGTCGCAGCACACGGAGCCGCCACCAAAGTGGCCCTGTTTTTGGGGCTTAAAGACGTGTCCCACGGGTCTGGGCCGCGGCCATCCGCGAAACGTCGAGTACTTCTCGTCCACCTCGGGAGCAGACCCCGAAGGGCCGGCGTCGCACTGGCGATTTGTGCAGCGATACTCTACGGCATCGGCCCCAAACTGCTCAAAGCAAAACGGACACACAATGCTGCTCGACGAGAAGGACGGTACGCCAGAAGGCGTAGCAGCCGATCCGAATAATGACGAAAAGAAACCCATAATGAAAACCCTTTACTGAACGAGATAACCGGAAGAGGTAATGTAGGCGTCCTCCACAGACTTAATGCCCGAAGCGGGAAACGCCTGGATAGATATCTTCTTGGCCTTGGGCAACGTAACCGTGATGCTGTAGGTTCCATCGACCTCGACGGGACCAAACTCCTCAAGCGTTACGGAATCGACCGATAACGCGGGCGACAGGTTGCCGATGCAATAGGCGATCTTTGTCTTAGGCAACGTGAAGGAGCCGCCCTCTTGGGCCGAAAACGTAAACGTAGACTCTCGAGGACCAAAGAGCTTCTTGCTATCCGTGCGCTCGTAGCATACATGTGCATGGCGACGTTCAAAAATCTGCTGCGCAGGATCCGAGAACTCAAAGCTGCCCACACTGCCCTTACGCGAAAAGACCGAGACATAAAGCCTCTGTCCGTCGGGTGCCGGCACGGTCAGACAGCCATCGCGCTCCCAGTTTTTTTGGAAACGGGTCGCAGCTGGCACGAGGAGTCCGAAAGGTCGTCCACAAAACTTGTCTCACTCACGGCAACACTAAATCCCGTCACTGCGCGGTCCTTTACCGAGACATAGATAAGCAGCTTGCCGTTTGCCTCCTCGATGGAGTCGATACTCACCTTGCCGCCGTTTGACACACGAGCCTTGGCGCCCACGATAGCGGAGCTACCGCAAACCGTGGCCGCAAAGAAGTAAAGGACCTCATCGCTCTTCCAGGTGAGCGTGCCTTTGCCCGGCCCGGCAACGTTCACGCTCACAACTTCAAAGTCTCGCTCGAGCGATGCCACATCGGACGTCGACCCCGGCTGGGGAATGGATTTGGCGTCCACGGAGCCAAAGAAACGCACCTCGGCGCCAACATCCTCCCACTCAAGATCAAAGACGCCTTCCGCGCCCTTATGAGCACGCGAGACAAGGCCGTCTACGTAGCGTGTAGCATCGAGCGGGGTCGCCTCGAACGTCTGCGGATGCGTCTGGCGACGGCCCAAGCCAACGATATCGAAGGAGGCACTCATCTCGTAGTGATACGTCACGCCGTCCGTAAGGCCGCCGATAACGTAGTGACCACCAGATGGAACGGTAATGGGGTCCCCGCCATCGAGCGGCGTGATCCGAACGGTCGCACTCGACGGCAGCGGCTTCCAAGACACCTCGATCTGCTCATGCGCCGGCATAAAGCGCACGTCCGTAAGGTCGGGCGCAAGAGCGATAACCTCACTCATTGCAGGCTGGGAACGCACACCGACGCGAACGACAACCACCTTGTATGTAAGCGCACACCCCTGGGGAGCATGCTCGTGGGTATACGAGGGCTGATCAGTCGTGCCAAGGAGCTGATCGCCGGAAGAACCGTCACCCTCGACAACGTAGACCTCGTACGCAAGCGCGCCACGCGAACGGCTCGGCTGCCAGACAAGGCTTACGGTCGAAGTCTCGGCATTGCCGCGAGCCTCCAAGTTGGAAACCGACTGCGGGGCGTGCGACGCAAGGAACGAACGAGCAGCGGCATGGTCGGCGCAACGGGCGAGCGCCTGCTCGCAGAGCTCGGCGGCCTCCTCCGCATCTGCCGTCCCCTGAGCTTGACGCACAAGATCGTCCGCCTCGGTTACGCCCGAAGAAACTTCCGACTCACGCGCCTTTAGATAGGCAGCATCGACGCCCGGTACGAGCAAGGCGCGCCTTAAGAGTCCATCTGCCTCCGCAAAGCGACGCTCCGCAATGGCGGACGTGAGCTTGGCGCCCAAATCGCCCGCGGCAGCCTGGAGCTGAGCGACTTTTGTGTCGACCTCGGCAACGCGGGGCAAGGACGGCCACGCCGAGCGCGCCTGAGCGAGGTTTGCCTTCGCACCCTCAAAGTTGAGCCAGCCCGCAAGCTTATCGGCAGCGTCGCACAGGCGCTCCGCATCCTCGATGGCCGCACCTAAAGGCGCACCGCAACCGGGGCAGCGATCGTTGGTGTTGGGGTATTTCTTGTGGCACGAGGGGCACTCGAGCATAAGCGGCAAACCGCAGCGACCGCACGTGGCAGCAGACTTGTCGTTCATATGACCACAGCGGCACTGAACGAGCGAGTCGAGCTCTGCATCTCGCTCAAGCGAAATGCCCTTCTTTTTGCAGTGACCAACGAGCAGGGAACGCGCCTCGGTCTTGTCTGCCACAAAGGGAGCAAGGGTCTCAACGGCAGCGCGTTGTTGCTCGACCCTTAAGCTGTTGTCCGAGAACGATGCGAGCTCGTCGAGCTCATCAAAGACACGGTTGAGCTTAAGGCGATTGAGGCATGCGTCGTACTCTTTACGAGCGTCGTCTGTGCCAAAGGCCTTGCGGCACAGGGCCTCAAGGCTCGCCGCGGCCGCTTGCTCGGGCGTGTTAGCGCGGAACGATCCCGCCACCTGCTTTGCCTTCGCAAGCAGGTCTGCGCTCGGGGCGCGATAGGGGTCGGCGCAGCCGTCGGGGCAGGCAAAGTCATACAGGTCGCTCTTGCCCAGGGCAATAAGATCCGTCTCCTTTTTATAGCCCGCCCAACCAGGAAGCTTATCTTCCATGTAGCGTTTGTAGACATCGTTTGATCCGTCGTTGGTAGATGCGGTGGCACCGCCCTCGGCAACCGTGTACTTAAGCTCGGCAGCACGCTTGCGCACAAGGGCCTCGTCCACCTGATACTCGACGCCAAAGTGGGTTTTCTTAATGCGCTTCTTGGTCTTGTTGCAGATAAGATTCAGCTGGCCGGCGGAAATCTGATTGTTTTCCGCCGCCGCCTCGAGCACCGGGTCGAGCGCGCCGTTCACAACCTTGAGAGCATTCGCCGCGATGGCAGAGACCTGGGCCTCGTTGCCATCGGCAAACGCTTTCTCCATGTTGGGGACCTCGCCCAAAAAGCGCTTGTAGATAATCTGGTCCGTACCGCGCGAGGCCTTGGGACCCCACACCACACGTGCATCCGTGAGCAGCTGCCGTAGCTTTTCCTGTGAAGGAACGGGGTCAAGCGGCGCGCCGACGACGAGTAGCAAGTTGAGTTCTTGTTCCATAAATAGGCTCCCTAAATGCCGATGCCAGATCCGCTCGAGATGGAGCGGCCGATGCTCGAGAACGCGGTACTAAGTTCGGAGAAGTCGAAGAGGCCCGCGTAGCTATCCGAGGTGGAAATCTTCTTGAGGAACTCGAGATCGGCATCAGGGGTACCGATGCCGATGATGGTCACGCCGTCCTCTTTGAGCGACTTGGAGTTCTTGAGCGCAGAATTGCACGCGCGCCCGCGCCAAAAACCATCCGTTAGCACAAGAACAATATCCGACGCATCACCTTTCTGAAAGCCGCCGCGCCAGGAAACAAATTCTTTCAAGGGGTCAGCGGCATTGCATGTGCCACACGACCTCGCTGCGCGAGAATAGAAACCAGAGCCATGACCTCTACTACCGCGAGTTCCCTCGACAACACCCGAGTAGTCATCACTCGGCTCACACGCAATACAGGACCGATCCGCAAAGTACATCAAACCGACCTGGACGCCCGATCCGTCGACAGAGTCGAGGAAGGAGTCGACCGCTTCCTCCGCGGCGGCAAAACCCTTGCCGCACATAGAGCCCGAGACGTCGACACAAATCATGACGCTGGCATCGACAAAGCCATGGCCCTCGCCCTCAACATCGTTGTCCGTCGGCGCGTTCAGGAAGCGCGAGAGGTCGGACTCGACCTCGGCGCGCTGGACCTCGAGCGCCCTGCCCGAGGACGCGAGCGTGGCGCCCACCTCGATGGTGGCGTTCTCGGTGTAGGAATACGAGACCAAGACGTGCGTCTCGCGCCCGCGCTCGCCCGGAATCTTTGGGACCACGTACTTGCCCACAACCGTGTTGTTGAGGGGCGCCGGGTCGTCTCCCTGCAGAAGGTAAATCTCGAGCGAGCCCGGACGTCTCGGCGTGGCGCGCACGGCGTACTCGCGGCTATTGGTGGCGGGGATGGGCGTGTTCTTGCCGATAATGGTCGAGTTGACGTAGCGCGAACGGTCTTCGCTCTCCGCGATCATGCCCATGGAGTGCGCCGTGCAGTCCACCAGCTTGGGGAGGGCGCCCAGCGAGAAGCGCGGGGCGGCGGCAGAAGCGCCGGGGAGCGAGAACGTGGTGCCGCACTTCTGGGCCGCGTACACGGCGGCGCCCAGGGCCACGGCCTCGTCGGGGTTGACGTTGCCGCCGATGGGGCCGCTGCCCACCTTGCCGGTGAGGTACTCGCGCACCTGCGGCATCTTGGTGGAGCCGCCCACGAGGATGTAGCCGTCGAGCTGGTCCCAGGTGAGCCCCGCCTCGCGCAGCGCCTCCTCGCAGCAATCCGTCGTGAGCGTCAGCAGATGGCGCGTGGCCTCCTCGAAGTCCTCGCGCGTGACCTCGATGGTTCCGGAAACCGATTCCGCCATAACGCGGGCGCGCGTGCGGGCGCGGTTCGTAAGGTCGCGCTTGACCTGCTCGGACACGACGGCAAGCGTGTTGATGTCGGAGGGCGTGAGGTCCGACTCGACATCGTCGCGGTCAAGCCCCCTGGCGTCGCAAAGCTGGTCCAGGATGAAGTCCGACAGGGCGCTGTCCCACTGGCGGCCGCCCAGCTGGTGATTGCCCGTGGAGGACAGGACGCGGATCTCGCGCCCCGAGAGCCTGGCCACCGTGACGTCGAACGTGCCGCCGCCCAGGTCGTAGATGAGAATCGTGCGATCGCCGGCGGCGTCCGCGCTCATGAGTCCGTAGGCGTAGGCGGCGGCCGAGGGCTCGTTCAGCGTGCCCAGGGCGCGCACGCCCGTGCGCCGCAGGGCCTCGAGCGTCGCCTCGCGCTGGGGCGCCTCAAAGTACGCGGGCACCGTCACCACGGCGGAGTCGATCTGGACACCGTTGGCGCGGGAGACGTCCGCGATCAGATGGCGCAGAAACGTGGACGAGAGCGTGGTCGCGTCGAACTCGCAGCCGCGCAGGTACTCCACGTAACCGGCATTGCCCATATTCGTCTTGTAAAAGGAGGCCACGTCGGCATCGCCCATGAGCTGGGCCTCCTTGGCCGCCTCGCCGCAGACGGCCGAGCCGTCCTCGGCGACGGCGACCACGGAGGGAGTCGTATGCTCGCCGGACGAATTGGGGAGAATCTTGGGCTCGCCGTCCGCACCCACGCACGCGACGGCGCTGAACGTCGTCCCCAGATCGATACCTACCGCGATACCCATATCGTCTCCCTCAACTCGTCTGTCTTCTTAGTGTCTTAGAGCACCATCTGCATGGCCGTGGCCTTGGAGCGCGCCTCGCGGATCTCGTCCTCGGTAAGGCCGCCTCCATAAAAGGGGCTCCCTAAATGCCGATGCCAGATCCGCTCGAGATGGAGCGGCCGATGCTCGAAAATGCAGTGCCGAGCTCGGAGAAGTCGAAGAGGCCCGCGTAGCTATCGGAGGTGGAGATCTTCCTGAGGAAGTCGAGGTCGGCGTCAGGAGTGCCGATACCGATGATGGTCACGCAGTCGTTTTTGAGTGACTCTGCATCCTGAATGGCTTTGTCGTTACCGCACCAGTCCCCATCAGTAAGGATGAGGAGAACGTCCGCCTTCGCGTCGCTCCTATCCATTTTTGCATCCAACCAATCCGCATAAACGCCCAGCGGGTTGTACGTTCCGCCGCCGCATTCGGAAGCGAGCGTGGACCGAAAGCCCCTATCGCTATTGCTCGTGAGCAGCGAAACTTTGCCGTAATCCAGCGTTGGATCACAGCAGACTTTTGCATTAGACCCAAAGTACATCACGCCAACATGAACGCCCGACCCTTCAATGGAATCGAGGAACGCCGTTGCAGCCTTCTCGGCCGCCTCAAAACCCTCGCCGTACATGGAGCCAGAGACATCAATACAAATCATGACATCAGCACTCACGCCATGGTTTTCAACTGTTGCATCGTTGTCCGTCGGCGCGTTCAGGAAGCGCGAGAGGTCGGACTCGACCTCGGCGCGCTGGACCTCGAGCGCCCTGCCCGAGGACGCGAGCGTGGCGCCCACCTCGATGGTGGCGTTCTCGGTGTAGGAATACGAGACCAAGACGTGCGTCTCGCGCCCGCGCTCGCCCGGAATCTTTGGGACCACGTACTTGCCCACAACCGTGTTGTTGAGGGGCGCCGGGTCGTCTCCCTGCAGAAGGTAAATCTCGAGCGAGCCCGGACGTCTCGGCGTGGCGCGCACGGCGTACTCGCGGCTATTGGTGGCGGGGATGGGCGTGTTCTTGCCGATAATGGTCGAGTTGACGTAGCGCGAACGGTCTTCGCTCTCCGCGATCATGCCCATGGAGTGCGCCGTGCAGTCCACCAGCTTGGGGAGGGCGCCCAGCGAGAAGCGCGGGGCGGCGGCAGAAGCGCCGGGGAGCGAGAACGTGGTGCCGCACTTCTGGGCCGCGTACACGGCGGCGCCCAGGGCCACGGCCTCGTCGGGGTTGACGTTGCCGCCGATGGGGCCGCTGCCCACCTTGCCGGTGAGGTACTCGCGCACCTGCGGCATCTTGGTGGAGCCGCCCACGAGGATGTAGCCGTCGAGCTGGTCCCAGGTGAGCCCCGCCTCGCGCAGCGCCTCCTCGCAGCAATCCGTCGTGAGCGTCAGCAGATGGCGCGTGGCCTCCTCGAAGTCCTCGCGCGTGACCTCGATGGTTCCGGAAACCGATTCCGCCATAACGCGGGCGCGCGTGCGGGCGCGGTTCGTAAGGTCGCGCTTGACCTGCTCGGACACGACGGCAAGCGTGTTGATGTCGGAGGGCGTGAGGTCCGACTCGACATCGTCGCGGTCAAGCCCCCTGGCGTCGCAAAGCTGGTCCAGGATGAAGTCCGACAGGGCGCTGTCCCACTGGCGGCCGCCCAGCTGGTGATTGCCCGTGGAGGACAGGACGCGGATCTCGCGCCCCGAGAGCCTGGCCACCGTGACGTCGAACGTGCCGCCGCCCAGGTCGTAGATGAGAATCGTGCGATCGCCGGCGGCGTCCGCGCTCATGAGTCCGTAGGCGTAGGCGGCGGCCGAGGGCTCGTTCAGCGTGCCCAGGGCGCGCACGCCCGTGCGCCGCAGGGCCTCGAGCGTCGCCTCGCGCTGGGGCGCCTCAAAGTACGCGGGCACCGTCACCACGGCGGAGTCGATCTGGACACCGTTGGCGCGGGAGACGTCCGCGATCAGATGGCGCAGAAACGTGGACGAGAGCGTGGTCGCGTCGAACTCGCAGCCGCGCAGGTACTCCACGTAACCGGCATTGCCCATATTCGTCTTGTAAAAGGAGGCCACGTCGGCATCGCCCATGAGCTGGGCCTCCTTGGCCGCCTCGCCGCAGACGGCCGAGCCGTCCTCGGCGACGGCGACCACGGAGGGAGTCGTATGCTCGCCGGACGAATTGGGGAGAATCTTGGGCTCGCCGTCCGCACCCACGCACGCGACGGCGCTGAACGTCGTCCCCAGATCGATACCTACCGCGATACCCATATCGTCTCCCTCAACTCGTCTGTCTTCTTAGTGTCTTAGAGCACCATCTGCATGGCCGTGGCCTTGGAGCGCGCCTCGCGGATCTCGTCCTCGGTAAGGCCGCCCTTGACCTCGACCTCGACCTCGCAGGACTGACCAGACGTAGGCTCCACGGCGCGAACGTCGAGGATGCCCTGCTCGCTCAGCACGAACGTCACGTCGATGGGAGAGCCCTTGGGCAGGTTGGTGCCCGAAAGGTCGATGGAAGCGGACGCCAGCGGCTCGCGATCCTTCTCGACCTCCTCCTGCTCGGCATCGTTCTCATAGACCTGAACATCCACGGCCGTTTGCCCCGCCTCGAACGTACCAAAACGACGGGTGTTTTCAAAAACGCCCTTCTCGGAATCAATCTTTTGATTTTTAAGGATCAGGTTGCAGATGTAAGTGGCACCCGAGTCTGCCATTACTTCGACGCCATAGCTCTTCGACGTGACGACGGAGATCTTGATGGCAGAAGCCGCGTCCTCGGGATTGACGAACGTCATTGCCAGGTTGTTGGCACCGACGTTCTGCTGCTGTTTGACCTCCTGCGTTTGCTGGTCGACGACCTCGACCGTCTCCTCGGAAGTACCTTCCTGCTCGGCCTTGTGATACAGCATGCTGGCGAGCTGGGCGGCGTAGCGAGCAGCGCCCTTGGCCACAGCCTCATCGGGATCATTAATAGCCTGCTCAAGCTCGGGGAACTCCTGCTTGAGGCGATCGGCAACCTGGCGCATGCGCGTAGAGCCGCCAACGAGCAGAATTTTGGTGGGGTTATGGCCCTTAGCCTTGGCACCATCCAAGCAGGTACGCATGATGTCGATGGTGCGAGAGAGCAAATCGGACGTCATATCGTTAAAGTCATCGATAGTAAGGCTGATCTTTTGGGGACGACCCGTAAAGTTCAGGACTGCATTGGCGCTGTCCTTGGACGTAAGGGCAAACTTGAGCTCTTCTGCCTTGCCTTGGAGCTGCTGGTCGGCATACTCGTCAAACACGTCCTCGTCTGCCCCCGCCTGTTCGCAGAACTCATCCTTAAGGTAGGCAACGATAGCGGCGTCCCAGTCGCCGCCACCCAGGTTTTTATCGCCCTGGTTGCAGATAACCTCAATGTTCTTGGAACCATCTCCGTGGCTAAACGAGACCGCGGAGACATCGAAGGTGCCACCGCCCAGGTCGTAAACGATAACGTCCTCGTCCTTATCGCTCTTGTCACAGCCATAGTTAATGGCGGCAGCAACCGGCTCCTGCACCGTGCCGTACACATTAAGGCCGGCAATCTTTGCAGCAGCAAGCGTAGCCTGCGTTTCGGCATCGCCAAAGTAGGCAGGAACGGTAATAACGCAGCCATCGTAGCCCATAGGCATGTTCTGAGAAGCATCGAACGTAAGCTTCTTGAGCACATAAGCAGAAATCTGCTCGGGAGAGTAGTTCTCGCCGTCAACGGTGATGGCAACGGGGTTGTCGCCGATGATGCGCTTAACGAAGGACGCTGTGTAATCCGGGTCAATCAGAGCATTGTCCTTGGCAGGCTGACCCACATCGTACTTAGAAGGGTCATCCGGATCAAAGTGCACCACAGAGGGCGTGGTGTTGGAACCCTCGGAGTTCTTAACCACCACCGGGTTACCCGTCTCGTCGATGTAAGCGAGGCAAGAATAGGTAGTACCCAGGTCGATGCCGATTACCGTTGTCTTCTCGTCACTCATGATCATTTCCTTCCTTTAATGGTGACCAGTTTGGATGAGACGATTAGGCCCCTTGCCTACTCGTCGTCTTTGTCTAATTGCAGTTCGGGCTCGACGTAGCCTTTTTTATACGTATACGCGCGGACATATGCCGGATCGAGAACGGACCCCGAAAGCTCGTATCCCGGCGAAAGGACTTCGATAATGACACCGCGCTTTTCCGGGTCGCCCGTTAAAGTACGTGGCACAGCCAGCGTATGACGACCGCTCTCAAACCGATCTCCTGGCTCGGGCGCAAACGAGGTGACGCCAAAATCGTGAAGGATATCGATGAGCATGCCGCGATAGACGGAAAGATCCTCCGCTTGCTGCTGAGCCGCATGACCTTCGAGGGTTGCAAGGTGTGTAAGCGACGTGTCCATCTCGGCAATCACCGACGTCACGCGCTTAAGCAGGGGCGTGGTTACCTTCTCATACACACCAGAGCGATACCGCTCAATTTCCGCACTATTGTTCTTGAGCACTTCCTCCTCAAAGGTGGTGCGATCAATCTTCTGGCGAAAGAGCCCCGTTAGTTGAGCAATCCCCTCATCCAATGCATCGAGACGGCGCGCCAGCTCCTCGGCAGGCATAACGGGGATCGGGTCGCTGACCTCGGCTTCTGCAGTGGCGTTCGCGTCGCAATCGCACTCCCCCTCCTCAACGGCTGTGTCGTCGGTGGCAGGCGTCTCAGCCTCAACGGGCTCGGCCGACTCCGCAGCAGGCTCGGCAGTCTCAACGGGTTCGCTTGCGCACCCCACCTCCTCGCAAACAGGTTCTTCGGGCGCGACGTCCTCAAACGAGGGAACAAAAACATCGTCAGTCATGTGCGTCTACCTCTTCTTCCTTCGATCGATCTCGAGCTGTTGGGTATAAGAAACAGCGTTCTCAACGGGGAGGGAAAGCGCCGTGGCAAACGTCGGGTCTGCCTGGCCCGCAATCCACGCAAACGGCTCGACAACACCCTTGGGATCGTAAGCGCCGGCGAGACGCTCGTGGCCAACGGCAGAAGCTGCAAAGAAGCGATACGAGCGGAAACTCGCCTTAAGCGACGTCAAGAAGTTGCCCATGCCATATTCGAGCAGGAAATCGCGAAGCACGGCATCCTGTGCGTCGGCGACAGGACACTCGGGATTTGCAGCAAGATACGCATCGCAGGCGGCCTGTCCGATCTTTTCATCCAAGCCCGGAAGATCCGCCTTGCTGAGCACCACAGCAAGGGGCATGGTGAATCTGCCCTGACGATCCGGCTTGGCAACGCTTTTGACTTTCTCAATCAAGGAAGCCAAGACGTCATCGGGGTTCGAGCGGCCAGAAACGGCGGCGTCCGTTGCCGAAAGCCCTTCCTCGAGCTCGCTTGCCAAATCCGGGATGCTCATGGGGTCCACCAGCAGCACGGCGCCTTCGGCGTATGCGTACTGAAGCTGGTCCTCGTGCTCGTCGTTATTAAGGAAGGTCTCACCGGCGACGTCGTAGAGATGGATTAGACGGTCGGGATCGAGCCCGTCCTTGCGGATAAAGACGCTCAGCGAGAATGCGGAGGCGCGCTTGACGTCGGAGTCCTCACTCGTCATGCTCGCATCGCCCGATTGATAAATCTTCTCGAGCTCGGAGAAGAGCCCTCGCTTGTCATCATCGAGAAAATCGGTGTCATAGCCCTGCTGAGCAGCGCGGTCGAGCACAAGGTCGTGGGCAAGTGCCGCAATGTAGGAGGTCTTTCCTACCGAACGGCCGCCAACAACGGGAATAGACATCGTCCTGGCCTCGCCCGAAGCGACCGAATGGGCGCAATTGGGATTAGGACAGCACTGCTCCAAGTCAGAGCGATGGATGATCGATCCATCAGGCCCCTTAGCAGACGCAAAGAAGGTGCACGGGAGCTTTTGGCCGCACTCGCACACATGCGTATAGAAGCCAAACGTGTTGGGACGAAGGTAGGAATGAACCTTGCCGCACTTGGGGCAAACATACCCAGGGGTCGGCCAAACATGCTTGCACTGCTCGCAGACAAACTCCATCTTGCGCGTTTTACGATACCAAGCATCCAATGCGCGCGAGAGACCAAAGAGGATGTAAACGAGCACCATTACGACCATGATGACGGCCGAATGGATGAATGCAAAGATTACCGTTCCCGCAACGCCCGCAACAAGAAACGAGAGGAAGCAGATGCCCCACAGGACCTTGTGGATAAAGCCACCGTTGTAGAGCTCAGTAATTAATTCCCCGCGCGTAACCCTATTAAGGACGATCGCCTCTCGAATCGTCGCTCCAAGATCAGAGAAACCCTTATCGAGCCAGTACTCAGCACGAGAAGGCTCGGGCGGCAAAAGAGCAGCCGTCTGGTTATAGCGCTCGTCAGTCAATGCCATAATCGCTAGCTCCTGTTCGAATCAATCGCATTTTTCTTAAATGCAGCCGCGTAATTCTTAAAAGCCTTGAAAACGCCATACGCGCAGAAGCTCAAAACAATAGCGCCAAGAACAAAGGTGATCTGGGCTTGAAAAGCCCTCACGATCGCGTAGACGACAATAAGAGCAAATCCGACGGCAATAATTCCAAATAACGCCATGTTTGTCTCCTCCTACTTCCTAAAAATGTTGATCAGCAAGTAAGCAGCGATGATTACGCCGAGACCGATGTATGCCTTCTGAAGGCCAGCGATTACGAGAACCAAAGCAACGGCAGAAAGGACGCAGGCTATTTGTCCCAGGCGCTTGTCTGACTCGTACTGCGTCGGTGCGACGGGTGCAGAAGCAGCGGCGCTTCCGCCTGCAGAGGAGCCCGAAGTCGTTCCAGCACCAGGCGTGGGGCTGGGCGCGGGGGTAGGAGCAGGACCGGAGGATGTCGTCGCGCTAGCCCCGGATGACGAACCAGAACCAGAATCAGAAGACGACCCCGTTCCGGAATCCGCCGATGAGCTCGTCGCGCCAGACGCACCTCCCGTCTGAGCGGCTCCGCAATAAGGGCAAAAAGCCATGCTATCGGGAATTGTTTTTCCGCAAGCCACGCATTGCATGTGAACTCCTTACACGTTCGCTATTAACCACGAAATCTTGGAAGAATGAACTTTGTAATGACAAACAACGCCGCGATGACGGCAACTACGATGCCCGCAGTCTTCAGGAAGCCAAAGATGATATCGCCGTAGGTATCGAGGATAAACTTGCCAATCATAAAGACGCCAAAGGGCAGCAGAATAACGGTGCCCCAGCCAACCTCGTCGATCAGGCCCTTCGAAGCCGCCGCGCCAACCTGAGCCGCGGCCTCGGCAGAGGGACCGGAACCATCCTGCGAGTCCGTTGAAGAGTCATCGCTAAGGCTTTCTCCCCTAGCAAACTTTCTCCAAAGCCTGCCGTCCATGCGGGTGGGCACATCGTCGTTCCCCAAGCAGTAGCTAATATAGACGCCGTACCTATCGCAATGATCGGCAAGTGCATACGCGACCTCGCTACACGACGAATCACAATCAGCCCAGCACAGTGCGCGCAAAAGCCAGTCTTCCTCGCCGCGTCGGTCACCATTGCGGCTAGCGAACTTCGCGAGAGCGGCGGCCTGCATAAACTTGTCCCAGTCCGAGGACGCCCTATCGTACGCATCGCACTCCGCTTTATAGTCAAAGGTGTCATAAGGTATGGTCCGAGCTTCGTCGTAAAGCGCCACAACTCTTTCCTTTCAGCTGGTGAACTTTCGTATTATTTCTATCGCTGAAATTGCGAGAAGTGTTGCGCAACATCTAAAATGGTCGCAAAAGGTTACGCGAACGGCGGCCGGGACACCCTGCCCGTTGCTTTGCGTGACCATCATTCGATTCGTGCTACCCGTGTCATCGCGCCGAACGTTGAATGCGCCCACCAGCACATTCCTTACGAGTTGGCCTAAGCCCTGCAATCGGTGCGCACATTTTAAAGGCTCGTCAGGCTAACGACGGGAACGGAGGAGCATGCGTACACCAAGTTCAGAGATGTACAGCGACTTGCGAAGCTTCGGCGGCATCACCAACTGCACCGCCGCCTCGATTCTCATTTCGAGCAAGTCTGATCTGTTCAGCCATGTCTCCAATCGTCCGTTTCTTTCGCGAAAGATTACAAACGCCGCGCCGGGTTCCATCGATCCCGCCGAGTTTTCTAACTTTGGCATTAGCACTCAGACGTTGTTTTCGAAAATCATCTCGAATTTGGGCGGATCAAATGCGCGCCGTCTCGTGTCCGCGCACTATGCGGGGCCAGCGGCACTCAACATGCAAGAAGCTCTGACCTGCATCGGCGAGGACGCAAGCGTCTATGCCAACGCACTGCACAGAATTAATAACGGGACGCTCAAATCAGAGCTGGACCGCGACATCTTATATCTGCATCTCTTTATTGCGTGCGGCTGTCTGCAAAACGCCTCGGCCGCCGTTGAGAGCACCGAGATGTTTGCCAACGCGAGCCTTGCCGTCTCTTTGAAGACAGAACTGACGAGCCCGGGTAATCCGAAACGAGCTTCCCGCAAACCCGATCAAACCCAGCTGGGGTTAATTCGCGTAATCGGTAGCTCGATCGTCCCCCCGATTCACCCCCTGCCTATTGAACCCGAAGGGACGGTCATTGGCTCCATTAGTTACAACGCCTCCGATATCACTGATGTTGGAAGCTCGGTGTCACGCCGGCATCTTCATATCTGGCTCGAAAACGGCACCTGGTACGCAAGGGGGCTTCATTCTACAAACGGGACGATTCTCATCAGCGGATCGAACGGAAAAGAGCGGACGCTCGAAATGCCCCGAAGCAAACGAGGAATTTCAGAGGCCTCTCCCTCCGCAATCATTGCAAATGGTGACATTCTTCAGCTGGGAACGGATACTTCCTTCCTTGTCGTATCCTTGGCTAAATAGCCGCTGGCAATATCTATCATGACGGGTCAAATCGTTTCCCTTCCGCTCTCCTCGTCTTGATGACCCAGCTTTATTCGTATTGACAGGAGCATTCTCATGGATATCGTCGACGGCAATAAACTCATCCGTCTTGACACGTTCGATACCGCCGTGGCAGTCGACCCCAGCGCCGAGGATGATGCCAAGCGCCGGTTTATGACGCTTATTCTTCAGACGGCATACCGCGACGGCGGCAATATCGGACACGTGCTTCGCGCGACCAACACGAGCGGCGAGGTCTTTGCCGTCAAGCTGCTCAAGGACAACGCCATCCTTTCCGACCAAGCCCCCGATCGCGCCGCAGAGCAAGCGGCTGCGCACCTGGCCAACACCGCCGCGCTGTTCGAGGAGTACCGTCATCTGTGCACCGTCTCGCACCTGCGCGGATTTCCGCGCGTCTATGGCTATGGATCGTGCAAGGACGACCCGCTCATCCTCATGGAGTGGGTCGAGGGCACCTCGCTCAAGCAGGCGCTGCCCTTGCTTCCGCACGATGTCTCGGGCGGGCTAACCACCCAGATGGTGGCCGCCGTTGGAAACGCCGTGCTTCGCGCGCTCTTGATGACCCAGGGACTCGTAAATCCGGTCGTCCATCGCGACCTGTCGCCCGCCAATATCATGTTCCGTACCACCAGTCGAACGCTCGAGCAGCAGATCGTCGATTGCTCCTTTGACCCCTGCCTCATCGACATGGGCTCCGCGACCATTGCCCTCGGCGACGACACGATCACCCGGCGCGCCGACATCTGGCGCTTTGCCACGCCCGCATACGCCGCGCCCGAGATGCTCACGCAGGATATCGAAGGCATCGCGGCCCTTCGCCGCTCGCCCGCCATCGACGTCTACGCACTATCGAGCATTCTGTACCAGCTCTACAGCGGTCGCAAACCGTTCGATGTTGAGTCGACGGGCGCCGCGGCAACCGGCTCGTTCTACCTCATAAAGACCAAGACCAAGCCGGCACCGCTCGAGCCGCGATGCGAGGGCGACAAAGCGCTTGTCCAGATCATCATGAAAGGCATCTCAGTCGAGCAGTGCGATCGTCCCACCGAGCAGCAGATGCTCGAGGTGCTCTCGGCATACCTCACCGATGCCGAATCCGAGGGCCGCGAAGGCGCAGGAGACGAGGCCGCGATTGATATCGATTCTGGCACGCACCTTAAGGTCGACGTCGCCGGCGAGCGCGCGCGAGAGATCCTGGAGCAGGCCCGGCACGATGCCATGACCCGTCGCCGCTTTATTATCGGTGGCGTTGTCGCGGCCGTTGCGGGGCTCGGCGTTATCGGGGCGGCAACCCATGGCTTTGGCATCCCCGACTACCTGGACGGCATCCGCGGTTCGCTTGACGACTACACCTGGGATCAGCTGCAGGAGATTTCGCTCAAGATTAAGGCCGCCGAGACCCGTAGCGAGGCACGCGAGATTGCCAAGCGCTATCATCTGCTCGATGCCGATGGGCATATCCCCTATCCATGCACCAAGCGCGTCACGCTCACCAACGGGCTGCAGGTTGGCGCGCAGCTCGTGGGCATCCGCCACGACGAGCTTCTGGACGGGACGGGCAAGGCCGGACTGACGTTTATGTTCGATGCCGGCATTGCCGAGCGCGATGCCGCGGCCCAACCGTTGAGCACCGGCTGGGCAGATTGCGAGCTGCGGGAATGGCTCGACGGCGACGGCCTTAAGCTGCTGCCCAACGAGTTGCGCGCACTCATTAAATCTGTCAAAAAGATCTCGAATAACGTTGGCGCTGCCAGAAGCGCATCGTGTCTGAGCGAGTTGCCCGCAACCCTTTGGCTGCCCGCCATGGTCGAGCTGTGCGGAGTGCAGCCGCCCGAGTCATTTGCCGAGGGCTTTCACTACCTGGCCGACATCTACAACGGCGAAGGCAAGGAGTACCAGCTGTTCCGCGAGCTCAAGGTGAGTCCGTATACCACGAACGAGACGTTGGTTCGCCAGTGGAAAGGCAAGGACACCTGTTGGTGGGAACGAACGGCGAGTCCTGACACATCGGAGAGCGAAGGCACACTCTATATGAACCGCGTGGGACACGACGGCGACGTCTTTACGTACGCAACGCCTGCGGAAAAGCCAAACAAGCGAACCTGCGTGATTCCTGGATTCTGCATCTAAGCAGCGGGCGTCTTGCCGTGACGGGACCCCTTCCCGGCAATTGTCTCGACCTGTAACAGTTAGAACCCAAAAACCGGTCTAGATGTTACAGGTCGAGACAGACCCCAACCCCGTGAGACAACATCTCAATCTGTAACAGTAAGGGGTCAAAAACCTCTCTAGATGTTACAGATCAAGACATTTGAGTTGACCCCGGGCAGCCTGTCTCAATCTGTAACAGTTAAAGGTCATATTTCCCGCCAGATGTTACAGATTGAGACATTGAGTTTCCTGCCAACTGTTTGTCTTGATCTGTAACAAATACTCGGCAAACCGGGGTCTAGATGTTACAGATCGAGACGTTAGTTTTCGGCCGAAATGTTCGTCTAAATCTGTAACAGCTATGGTTCAAAAACCGGTCCAGACGTTACAGATTGAGATGTTTGGCAAAGACGGCCGTCGATTGAGCGGCCACCCTCATCTGTAATGAAAAGTCATACATTCCAACTACTACTAGACACCCCCAGGGGGTATGGGTGTATAGTATCGGCAGGTTAACATTTCCAACACCACGCCACAGAAAGGAGAAGCCATGGCTCAAGATAAGTTCGACGTAGGCGGCATGACGTGCGCCGCCTGCCAGGCGCATGTGGACCGCGCCGTGAGCAAGCTCGACGGCGTCCAAAGCGTCGCGGTCAACCTGCTCGCCGGTTCCATGATGGTCGACTACGACCCCGCGCAGGTCTCCCCCGACGATATCTGCACCGCCGTCGATCGCGCGGGCTATTCGGCCTCGCCCGTCAGCACGGGCGCCGGTGCCGCCGGCTCAAACGGCAGCGCGC
>CABVCJ010000013.1 GCA_902496845.1 uncultured Collinsella sp. | reverse complement strand
CCCCCGCCGGGAACAGCAAAAGGGCGACCCCTGTCCGGAGTCGCCCTTGTTGAGCTGCTTATGTTTAGCTGTTACTCGGCGTCGTGGTGACGGCGGGGCTTGCGGCCTCCGTTGTCACCAGGACGGCGCGGACGGTCACTGCGCTCGGAGCGCTCGCGACGCGGACGCTCACGGCGCTGGAAGTGCTCGCCGTCGCCCTCGGAGGCACCCTCGGCGCGAGCCGGGGCCTCGGGCTTGTCAAGACGATCGAGCGAGATCTTGCCGCGATCGTCGACCTCGATGACGACGACCTTGACCTCGTCGCCCACGTTGAGAACGTCCTCGACCTTCTCCACGCGGCCCTTGGCGACGCGGGAGATGTGCAGCAGGCCGTCCTTGCCAGGCAGCAGGTTGACGAAGGCGCCGAAGGGCTGGATGGAGACCACGCGACCGGTGTACTCCTCGCCCGGCTCGGGAACCTTGATGATGAGCTTGATGCGCTCGACGGCCTGGTCGACGGACTCGCCGGTGCCGCCGACAAAGACGGTGCCGTCCTCCTGGATGTCGACCGAAGCGCCGGTCTCGTCCTGAATGCCGCGGATGACCTTACCGCCGGAACCGATGACGTCGCGGATCTTGTCGGTCGGAACCTGGATGGAAACGATGCGCGGAGCAGTGCTGCGCGTGGTGTGGCGCGGCTCAGGGATCACATCGAGCATCTTCTGCAGGATGAAGGCGCGACCCTCCTTGGCCTGCTGCAGGGCGCGGGCCAGGATGTCGAAGGTAAGGCCGGTGGCCTTGTTGTCCATCTGCAGAGCAGTGATGCCCTCGGTGGTGCCGGTGACCTTAAAGTCCATGTCGCCCAGGAAGTCCTCGAGACCCTGGATGTCGGACAGGACCACGGTCTTTCCCTCCTCCTGGATCAGACCCATGGCGATACCGGAGACCGGGCGCTTAATGGGCACGCCGCCGTCCATAAGGGCGAGCGTGGAGCCGCAGGTCGAAGCCATCGAAGAGGAGCCGTTGGACTCCATGACCTCGGAGACCACGCGGATGGCGTAGGGGAACTCGTTCTCGTCGGGGAGCACCGGGAGCAGGGCGCGCTCGGCAAGGTTGCCGTGGCCGATCTCGCGGCGCTTGGGGCTGCCCATGCGGCCGGTCTCGCCGGTGCAGAACGGCGGGAAGTTGTAGTGGTGCATGTAGCGCTTGCCCTCGGTGGGCTCGATGGTATCAAGACGCTGGCCCTCGTTGAGCATGCCAAGCGACAGGACAGAGAGCACCTGGGTCTGGCCACGCTGGAACAGGCCGGAGCCGTGAACGAGCGGCAGATAGTTATCCTTCACCATGATGGGGCGAATCTCATCGGCGGCACGGCCGTCGACGCGCTCACCAGTCTCGACGACCATGGTGCGCATGGCCTTCTTCTCGAGCTTCTTGAGCGCCACGGGGATTTCACGCTCCCAAGCGGCCTGCTCCTCCTCGGTAAACTCGGCGCGGATGGACTCCTTCAGAGCCTCGACCTTACCGATACGAGAGAGCTTGTCGGCGTCGCGAAGGGCAGCTGCCATCTCGTCGTAGTGGGCGAAGATGCGCTCCTGGACCTCCTCGACGGGCTGGTCAAGCGGATACTCCTTCTTGACGATGGGGCCGTTGACCTGCTCCCACTCGGCGACAAACTCGTCCTGGGCCTGGCAGAAGGCAGCAAGGGCCTCCTGGCCAAACTTCATGGCGGCGAGCATGTCGTCCTCGGAGATCTCCTCGGCACCGGCCTCGACCATCGAGATGAAGTCGGCGGATCCGCCCAGCTCCAGGTCCAGATCCGAGTTCTCGCGCTCCTCGTAGGTGGGGTTGACGATAAACTCGCCGGTCTCCACGTTACGGCCGATGCGCACGCAGGCAAGCGGGCCCTCGAAGGGAACGCCGCCGAGCGTCATGGCCAGGGAAGCACCCATGACGTTGATGACGTCGAAAGGGTTGACCTGGTCGGCGACGAGCGAGGTAGCGACGATGTGTACCTCGTTGCGGAAGCCGTCCGGGAAGCTCGGGCGAATCGGGCGGTCGATCATGCGCGCGGTGAGCGTGGCCTTCTCGCTGGGACGGCCCTCACGCTTGAGGTAACCACCCGGGATGCGGCCGGCGGCGTACATCTTCTCGTTGAAGTCGACGGTCAGCGGGAAGAAGTCGTAGTTCTTGCGCTCCTTAGAGACGACCACGGTGTCGAGCATCGTGGTGTCGCCCTGCTTGACCAGGCACGCGCCGGTGGCCTGCTTGGCAAGCTCGCCCGACTCAAAGGTGTAGGTCTTGCCGTACAGCTCAAAGGTCTTGGATACGAGTGTCATTGTTCTCCTTTACCCCACAGGCCCCTTGCCTGCGGGCTTCTCATGTGACACGGGCCCCCTGCCCCCGCCACGCTTCAGAGCGTGATTGTTCACGCCCTTACACAAAAAGAGCGCCCCGCTGCGCAGGACGCTCTTAGCATGTACAAATCCTTACTGGATGTTGTCGCGGATGCCCAGAGCCTTGATGAGCTCACGGTACTCGACGATGTCGTTCTTCTTAATGTAGGAGAGAAGACGACGACGACGGCCGACGAGCATGAGCAGGCCACGACGGGTGTGGAAGTCCTTCTGGTGGGACTTCATGTGCTCGGTCAGCTCCTTGATGCGCTCGGACAGGATGGCGACCTGAACCTTGGGGTTGCCGGTGTCGACCGGGGTGTTACCGAACTGGGCAGTCAGCTCCGCCTTGCGCTCTTTGGAAACAGTCATTGTTTCACCTTTCGTTTCTTGTCGCCCTCGGGCGACGCTATTCGCCTCGGACTGGGAAGCCGCCGGTGGAGCGAGCATCCAAGATCGAGGTACCAACAGGTCGGTATGTTACCACAAGCAGCCCGCGACTGCGCATCATCACCGACCCAACATGAATTCCATCGCACGGAGGCGCTGATCGGTGTGCGTCGCAGCCCAAACATGCGAAAGCCCCAACAAAAAGGCAGCGGTATGGGGATCGACCCTCTCGGCCATGAGTGCATCGAAGGTCATGGACATGAGGGCGCGCAGCCACGCGACCTCACCGGTCGACACCAACTCGGCACCCGGAACGCTCGACGCGCACGACCCGCACAGAAGACCGCCCGCCCGGGGCGAAAAATACGACAGCATGGGGTCTCCGCACAGCACGCAGGCAGAAAAATCGGGTCGATAGCCAACGTGCGACAGCAGCTTAAAGACATATGCCGCCACAAGCAGATCCATATGCGCCGTGTCGAGCCCGCTGCCCACCAGGGCAAGCGCCCGCTGCGTGATGGCAAAGGTAAACGGGTCCTCGGCGTCCTCGAACGAGCACACGCGCGCGACCTCGGCGATCGCGCTTGCGGCGCAGGTCGTCTCGTAATCGGGCGCAGCGCCGAGCGGCGCCTCCATAAGCTCAGCCTGGGAAACCACGTCGAGCGACCGTCCATGCGCGAGCAGCATATCGACGGTGCAGAACAGCTCGCAGCGCGCAGCCAGGCGCCCACCGGGTTTGCGGGCGCCCTTTGCCACGGCGCGAACCTGCCGACCCCGTTCGTCAAGCATCGTCAGGATCAGGTCCGTCTCTTTGAGCTTGGTCTTATCGAGGACGAGCACCTTCGTACGATATGTCCGGGAGCCTGCCATGCGCGCCGCGCGTCCTTAGTCCTCGGCGTTGTAGCCAAAGCGGCGAATCTGGGCCTCATCGTCACGCCAGCCGGCCTTGACCTTCGCGTCCAGCTCCAAAAAGACCTGCGTGCCAAAGATGCGCTCAAGATCGCGACGGGCGTCGATACCGATATGCTTGATCATCTCGCCGCCCTTGCCGATGATGATGCCCTTTTGGCCCTCGCGCTCGACGTAAATGGTGGCGTGCACGCGCAGCACCTTCTTGGTCTGCTCGAGCGCATCGCAGATCACGCCAACGGAGTGCGGAATCTCATCACGGGTACGACGCAAGACCTTCTCGCGCACAAACTCGGCAACGAGCGTCTCGTCGGAAGCGTCGGTACCCATGTCCTCGGGAAACCAACGCGGGCCCTCGGGCAAAAAGTGCGCAACGGTCTCGATAAAGGCATCGACGTTGAAGTTCTTGACCGACGACGTCACGATCTCATCGTCATATTCCATGAGCTCGTGGGCGGCCTTAAGCTGCTCCATGACCTGTGCGGGGTCGGCCTCATCGGCCTTGGTGAGCACCAGGACCTTCTTGGAACGGGCATTCTTGACGCGCTCGGCAACCCAGGCGTCTCCCCTGCCGATCGGCTTGGTGGCATCAATCAAAAACGCGACGACATCGACATCGTTCAGCTCGAACAGCGCGCTCTTGTTGAGCTCGGATCCCAGACCGTCCTTGGGTTTGTGAATACCCGGGGTATCGACAAAAACCAGCTGGTAGCCAGGACGGTTGACGACGGCGCGCATGCGACGGCGGGTCGTCTGGGCCACCGGCGAGGTGATGGCGACCTTTTTGCCATAGCAGGCGTTGAGCAGCGTGGACTTACCGGCATTGGGGCGGCCGACCAGGGCCACGAAGCCGCTGCGGAAACCGGGCTCAACGTCGCCAAAGCCCGCGAGGCTGTCGTCCTCGTCGCACAGGGCGTCGAGCTCCTCGTCGCTCATGCCCTCAAACGGGTCGAACTCCTCGACCTCGTCAAACGAATCGGCACCTTCAGCCTCGTCCAGGACCTCGTCATGCAAAACTTCATCGGTAGGCTGCATATTATCTGACATGGGAATCCCCTTCTAAATAAAGTCGAGCGCGTGGGCAAATACCAGCAATCCCACAATCGCCGCGGTGATGGAAAGCACGTATACAGAGGCAGCGGCGATATCCTTCGCGCGCTTTGCCAGCGGATGAAGTTCCTGGGTCGCCAGGTCGACGATCGCCTCCATAGCGGTATTGCACAGCTCGCCGTGAATCACCAAGCCACAGCAGATGATAACTGTGGCCCACTCGGCAATGTCGAGGCCGACAACGCAGCCGGCAATGACGGTGCACACGCCCGCCACGAGCATGACCTTAATGTTGCGCTCGGTTTTAACGGCGGTGACGAAGCCCTCCATGGCGTAGGAGAACGACTTTAAGAAGGACGGATGGTCCTTGTTCGATCCGGGAATCATAGACGGCTCCTAGTCGTGGGCGTGGTTGGTGATGGGACCGACGTGGACCAGCTTGGGGTCCTCGCCGCGCTCGAGCGCCAGATCGCGCAAGATGGCGTCCTCGCGGGCCTCCATGACCTCGGCCTCGTCGTCCTCAATGTGGTCATACCCCAGCAGGTGCAGCATGCCATGCACGAGCATCAGGCGGCACTCGTCGGCAGGGCTATTACCAAAGCCGGGGGCCTGACGGGCAATGACCTGCGGGGCCAGGATAATATCGCCGAGCTCGAGCGTCTCGTCGGCGGGAATATCCTCGTCAAAGGCCGAGTCGCACTCAAACGAGAGGACATCGGTGGTACGGTCGATACCGCGCCACTCGTGGTTGAGCTCGTGCATCTCGTCCTCATCGACATATGAAAGGGAAATCTCGACTTCACGCTCAACGCCCTCGGCGGCAAGCACGACCTCGCAGATGTGCTCTACCTCCTGCGCGTCGAGCAGCGTATCGAGCTCGGCATCGTTGCTGATCAATACACTCAACGGGACTCCTTTCGGTCGTGCACGCGTTTCTCGCGCACATCATCATAAGCATCGTATGCCTCGACGATACGCCCCACCAAGGCATGGCGCACCACGTCGGCACGCTCGAGGTGAGAAAATGCGACATCGTCGACACGGCCTAAAATCTGCTCGACGTCGGCAAGACCGCCGCGACGACCCACCAGGTCGCGCTGACTCAGGTCGCCGGTAATCACAAACTTGGAGTTAAAGCCCAGGCGCGTCAGGAACATCTTCATCTGCTCGGGCGTGGTATTTTGCGCCTCGTCGAGTACCACGAAGGCATCGCTCAGCGTGCGGCCGCGCATGTAGGCAAGCGGGGCGATCTCGATCACGCCGCGTTCCATGAGCTCATCGGTGCGCTCGCGATCCATCATGTCAAAAAGGGCATCGTAGAGCGGACGCATGTAGGGATCAATCTTTTCCTCGAGAGTACCGGGCAAAAAGCCCAGGTTCTCCCCCGCCTCGACAACCG
Source organism: uncultured Collinsella sp. (assembly GCA_902496845.1). GTDB lineage: Bacteria > Actinomycetota > Coriobacteriia > Coriobacteriales > Coriobacteriaceae > Collinsella. Next base: position 30,756 of record CABVCJ010000013.1, on the reverse strand, counting down.
GACGCGTCAAAATCAGACGGCCCACCTCGTGACGCTTGAGCGCGGCAACGGCGAGCGCCATGGCCAGATAGGTCTTACCGGTACCGGCAGGACCCAGGCCAAACGTGATGGTATGCGAGCGGATGGCATCCACGTAGCGCTTTTGGCCAAGCGTTTTGGGGCGAATGACACGGCCGCGATACGAAAGCAGCACATCATCGCGAAGCGACGTAGCCTCATGCTCACCGTCGCGCAAGACGGCCAGGCAGCGAGAGACATCGTCGGCAGACAGCGTGCGTCCGGCAGCCGCCTCGCGAAAAGCATGCTCGAAAAAGCGCGCCACGAGCTCGACCTCGTCAGGGTCACCGCTCACGGCGATACTGTCGCCACGGGCGACCACGTGAGCGCGAACCAAGCTCTCGAGTGCACGAAGGACGCCGTCGCCGGCGCCCAAAACGCGCGAGGGGTCAATACCCTCGGGAACGGTAAGTCTAATCTTCGAGGCTTCCATGAACCTCCCTGCGTGCATGGACCAAGCCGGAATCATCGACTCCGATGATAGCAACATCGAGCAGGCACGGGGCTGTGAGTCCACAGGTATCGTCAAGACGGGCATGATGGAACGAACCGAGCGTCAGGTTGTCGCCATACTCGAGCACGGCACGCTCGACGGTTCCCACGCGACGGCGAGCGTCGGCAATGGCGAGTTCCTGCGCAGCGGCCCTCATGCGGCGGCTACGCTCGGCCATAACCTCGGGCGGCACCTGGTCGGGCATATCGGCAGCAAGGGTACCGGGACGCTTGCTGTAGCGGAACACATGCATACGCGAAAAGCCCACGCGGCGGCACAGCGCCAGCGACTCCTCAAACTCCTCGTCCGTCTCGCCGGGAAAACCGACGATGACATCGCACGAAAGGGACGCCTGAGGCAAGTTGGTGCGAATCATGCGCACCGTCTCCTCGAAGGCCTCGGCGCTATAGGGACGCCCCATGCGATGCAGCGTCCTGGTGCAGCCGGACTGCACGGGCAGGTGTAAAAACGGGGCGATGCGCTTCGGATAGCGCGCCATGACCTTAAGCAGGGACTCGGAGATATCCATGGGCTCGACCGAGGAAATGCGCACATGCGGAATGGACGTGCGCTCCATGATCGCCTCGAGCAGCTCATCGATCTCGACGTGTTCATCAGTCGCGCTCTTGCCATCGTAGGCGCCCAGGTTCACGCCCGTCAGCACCACCTCGGGCACGCCGGCCTCCTGGGCCTCGCGAACCTGCTCGAGCACGGACTCGACCGGCACGGAGCGCTCGGGGCCGCGGGCCTTCCACACAATGCAATAGGTGCAACGATGGTTGCAGCCGTCCTGGATCTTCACGCCCAGACGCGAGCGACCGAGCGCGTCGACCACCTCGCCGTCGCTGCAGGCGGGAACGCTATCGGACTCAACGCCCAGCACCTCGCAGACGCGATCGGCGACATCGATCTTGGACGGCTCGGCGATCACGCGGTCCGAAAGCTCCAGCAGCTCCTCGGGGTGCAGATTGACTACGCATCCGGTCACGACCACATAGGGCTCGTTTGGATAGGCCAGCGCATGGCGAACGGCCTTACGGGTCTTGGCCTCGGCCTCGCCCGTAACGGCACAGGTGTTAATGACGATCAGCTCAGCATCCTGAGGCTCCACCATCGCAAAGCCCAGGCGCATTAGATCGGCAGTGATACGGTCGGACTCAACCCGGTTGACGCGGCAGCCGAGGTTGACGACAGAGATATGAGGTGCGAGCACGCGGGCTCCTTAATCGAGGATGTCGTCGAGAGCGCTCTTGATGCGATCGGTCACGGATTTCTTACCGGATGCGACGTCATCGCCCATCTCGTCGGCAAAGGCGCGAAGCAGCTCGCGCTGCTTGTTGGAGAGATTGGTGGGGACGACCACGCGCATCTGCACGATCAGACGACCGCGCGAACCGCCACCGCCGATACGGGGCATGCCGTAGTTGCCAACGCTCACGGTGTCACCGTACTGTGTGCCGGCGGGGATGCACACCCTGACGATCTCATCGGGCATAATGCCCTCGACCTCGATCTCGCAACCGAGCGCGGCCTGCGCAATCGAGATATCGCTCACCAAGTACAGATCATCGCCATTACGCTTAAAACGCTCGTGGTCGGCGACACGCACGTTGACGATCAGGTCGCCCGATGGCTCGCCGCGAAGGCCAGCCTCGCCAAAGCCGCTCACGCGCAGCTGACGACCGGTCGAAACGCCGGCGGGAATATCGATGTCGATCTTTTCGTGCGAAGGCGTGCGGCCCTGACCGTCGCAGGTCTCGCAGGGATGGTCGATAACCGTGCCCTCGCCGTGGCAGTCGGGACAGGGCGAAGAAGACTGAACCTGGCCCAGGAACGAGCGCTGGACCGTCGTGACATAGCCCGTGCCGTGGCAGCGGCTGCACTGCTTTTCCTGCGCACCCTCGGCCCTACCGGTGCCGTTGCAATCCTCGCAGGGAGCAAGGCGGTCATAGCTGATCGTCTTTTTGCAACCGAGTGCCGCCTCCTCAAGGGTCACCGAAAGGGAGATGGCCATATCGCGGCCGCGACGACGCTCACGGCGATTTCGGGCGCCACCGCCGGCACCGCCGCCAAAGAACGACGAGAACAGATCGTCCATGCCCATGCCGCCAAAGATATCGTTAATGTCGACGTAGCCCGAACCACCAGGGCCGTCGGCAGTGCCGTAACGGTCGTAGTTAGCACGCTTCTGCTCGTCGGAAAGAACGGAATATGCCTCGTTGAGCTCTTTGAACTTGGCCTCGGCCTCGGGGTCGTCCGAAACGTCCGGGTGTACGGTACGGGCCTTCTTTAGAAACGCGCGCTTAATCGTCCGCGCGTCGGCATCCTTGTCGACGCCAAGCACCTCGTAGTAATCCCTATTTTCCGACACGACCGAATCCTTCCGACTTTCATTATTGTCACAGTGCGTCCTATACCCAAGCTGGGCCGGCCGCAAACAGAGGGTTTGATGTTATTGCATTGCGTAGGGCGAAAGCATGGCACGCTGCGAGCAGCTCGCAAACCAAACCGACACGAGCGCAAACATAAATCCGTTGGCAAAACCGTTGACAAACTGCATCGCGCCGCGCTTCCACCACAGCAGGCTGCGGTGAAGCACGCCGTCCGAGAGCACCATGAACAGGCCCATGGCAAACGGAATAAAGCACATCACGGCAAAGGCCGAGAACACGCCCGAGATGGCCGACAGCACCAAAAACGGCGCCACGATGCCCATCAGGTAAAAACCGGTACGGGCCTTGCCCTCCAGACGCTCGGCCTCAACATGGGCGCGACCGACCAGATCGCCGCCCGAGGCGCCGTTGGTGCCGGCATGGCCCATACCGCTAATGCGGACCTCGTCGCCATCGTGCGTGCCGGCAGGAAACTCAATCGTCTGCTCGGAGGTCACACGGGTCCGCCCGCTGCCGCCGCAATCGGGGCAGGGGTCGGCGACGACCTTACCGGAACCGCCGCACTCGGGGCAGACCGACTGGAACGTGCCGGCACCGAACAGGAAGGACAGGTCGACATCGATGTGGCCGCGACCGCCGCAGCTCGGACAGGTATGTGCATGCTCGGAGGAGACAGAACCCGAGCCTCCGCAGTGACCACAGGTATCGAAGCGCGTATAGCGGACGGTCTTGCGGGCACCGCCCTTGGCCTCCTTGGCGTCGAGCTTAATATCGACGACCACGTTGGCGCCGTTCTCGGGATTATAGGCAGCCTGCCCGCGACGCGGCTGGCCCCAGGAGCCACCAAAGGGAAAGCCGCCCTCAAAGGGATTGCCATAGCCCGCGCTGCCGGCGTAGCCGCCGCCATAGGGAGAAGCCGTAGGAGCGCCGGCGAAGGGGTTGCCCGAGCGCATGGCGTCGTAGCGCGCACGCTTCTGCTCGTCCGAAAGCACGGCATAGGCCTCGGAAACCTCTTTAAACTTTTCCTCGGCATCCGGTTCTTTGTTGACGTCCGGATGGAGCTTGCGGGCCTTTTGCTGGAAGGCCTTCTGTATATCACGCGAGGTGGCGTCCTTGGAGACACCCAAAATCTCGTAGTAATCTTTTTCGTTCATCGTCGCCATGCGCGGCAACCTCCTGCTCACAGCAGCGTATATATTGCGGTAATTCTACCCGAGCGGCCTAGCCTAGACCCCAAAACAGCTCGAACAGCACATTTCCATCGAGCCAGCCCAAGTGGGTGGGCGCTAAACGAGCGTGGGCACGACCTGCGATAACGTCTTTCGAGGTGACGCGCTCCGCAAGCCCCTCAACGTCATCGGGCACCCAGGTGGCAAGGCCCAACTCGAGCACACGGTCACAGGCCGCCGCCAACTCATCTGCAGCGATCACGTTTACCGAGCGAACCAACAGATCGGGCCCAATGCCACGCGTCATCCGGCAGGCGAGCATCAAATCCTCGGCCGCCGCCTCGCTCCGCGACAGATACTCGGCATCAAACGTCGTCGCGGCATCGTCGCGTTGCACCAAGCGCACGCGATATGCATCGCCGCGAGCGGGCACGTCGGGAAGCAGCCCGGCCAGGCAATCGAAATCCTCGGCGTCGAGCATACCGGCGGCAGAGCGACCCAAGCCCAGATAGCCCTGTCCGGTCCAATAGGCAATATTATGGGCACACTCATGGCCCTCGAGCGCGTAGCTTGCCACCTCATACGGGTGATAGCCGGCCGTACCCAGGCGCTCACGCGCCACATCCATGCATGCAGCCTGAAAATCCTCGTCGGGCTCGAGCGACTCGTCGCGACACGCCATGCGGTAGAGCGGCGTACCCTCCTCGAGCGTGAGCGGGTACACCGACACATGATGCGGCGCCGCCGCCAACACGCCATCGAGCGTGCGCTGCCAGCTTAGGGCGGTCTGCCCGGGAAGGCCACACATCAGGTCGCAGGACACATCGAGCCCTGCGTCCTTAACCATCGTGATGGCAGCGAGCGCCCGATCGGCATCGTGAATGCGACCGATGGCGGTAAGTTCGGCGTTATCGAGCGTTTGCACGCCCAGAGAGACGCGTGTGACACCAACCTTGGCAAGCGCAGCGGTAAGCTCGGCGGTCAGCGACTCAGGATTGGCTTCGCAGGTAAACTCAACGGGCTTGCACCACGCAGAGATACGCCGGGCGAGTTCTACCAGGCGCTCCCCCGCCAGCGACGGCGTGCCGCCGCCAACATAGACGGTACGGATCTGCGCAAGCGCCCCGACGTCTCCAAAGGCATCAAGGCGCGCATACAACTGCTCAAAATAGGCATCGAGCGCAGCGCTCAGGTCGCACGGAGCAAAACTGCGCGAGTCAAAGTCGCAGTACCGGCACTTTTGGGCGCAAAACGGCACGTGCACGTACAGCGCGGTAACGGCCACCGTTAGGCCTCCAGCGGATGAGCGGGCACCGACTCGCCGGCGGCAAGTGCGGCCTCGCAGGCCACCACATCGCGCTCGATATCATCGACCAATGCCATGAACTCCTCGTATGTAGAGCAGCGCACCACTTGGGCGCGCCAGGCGGCAGCATGGGGCATGCCCTTTAGATACCAGCTCGCGTACGTGCGGGCACGCGACATGAGCGGCAACAGCTCATGCGTCAACGTCAGGTGCTCGCGCAGGGCATCCAGGCGCTCGACCGAGCTACGCACCGGTACCGGTGTGCGATCAAGTGCAAGGGCTCGAGCATCACCGAACACCCACGGATTGCCGTAGATGCCACGCGCGATAAACACCGCGCTGGCACCCGAGCTTTGCAGATGCTCCGCCGCGTCCTCGGCCGAGAACACGTCGCCCGAACCGATAACGGGAATCTCGACGGCGTCGGCCACCTCATCGACGACCGACCAATCGGCCTGGCCCGTATAGAGCTGCGTGGCACAGCGGCCGTGCACCGCCACCGCAGCGGCCCCTGCCCCCTCGAGCATCTGGGCAAACGTCGCGGCATTGCGGTCTTCGGCGTAAAAGCCCTTGCGGATCTTTACGGTCACGGGCACGTGCGCCGCGCCCACCGCCGCCTCGACGATGCGCTCGGCCAGCTCGGGCGTACGCATAAGCGCCGAGCCCTCGCCCTTGGTGACGACCTTGCGAGCCGGGCAGGCCATGTTGATATCAATGAGCGACAAACGATCGCCCACACGCTCCTCGACGGCAGTGACAGCGCTCGCAAACTGATCGGGTTTGGAGCCAAAGAGCTGCACACAGATCTGCTCTTCCTCATCGGCAGGCAGCACCAGACGCCACGTCTTATTGCTGGCATAGGCAAGTCCCGCCACGCTCACCATCTCGCTATAGGCAAGATGGGCGCCACGGCGGCGGCACATGATGCGATAGGCGGGATCGGTCACGCCAGCCATGGGAGCCATAAGGAACGGCTGCTCGGCATAGGCACCCAGCAGCCGCGTACTGTATTCAGAAAGCGCCATGGACCTACTCGTCCACCTTGAGGATCGCCATAAAGGCCTCTTGCGGGACTTCGACCGAACCGATGGCCTTCATGCGCTTCTTGCCCTCTTTCTGCTTCTCGAGTAGCTTGCGCTTTCGCGAGATATCGCCGCCATAACACTTGGCCAGCACGTCCTTGCGGCGCGCCTTGACGGTGGAGCGGGCGATGATCTTGTTGCCGATAGCACCCTGAATAGGAACCTCGAACAGCTGGCGCGGAATGATTTCCTTGAGCTTGTCGCACAGGCCTCGGGCCAGGCCATAGGCCTTGTCCTTGTGCACGATAAACGAAAGCGCGTCCACTGCATCGCCCGAAAGCAGGATATCGAGCTTCACGAGCTCGGAGGGACGATACTCGTTGAACTCATAATCGAGCGAGGCATAGCCCTTGGTGCGGCTCTTGAGCTGGTCAAAGAAGTCCAGGATGAGCTCCGCGAGCGGCATATCAAAGCGCATCTCGACCGATTTGCTCGTGAGGTGAATCATGTCTGTTGTAATGCCGCGGTGCTCGATAGCGAGCTGCATGACGGCACCCGTATACTCGGGTGGGCAGATGATCTTGGCCTTGAGGTAGGGCTCCTCGATGCGCTCGATGCGCGTAGCCTCGGGCAGATCCTGCGGGCTGCGGACATCAATCATCTCACCGTCGGTCTTGTAGACGTGATAGTCCACCGAAGGGCTCGTGGCAATCAGATCCAGATTGAACTCGCGCTCCAGGCGCTCCTTGACGACCTCCATATGCAGCAGACCTAAGAAGCCAACGCGGAAGCCAAAGCCGAGCGCCACCGAGGTCTCGGGCTCCCACACCAACGACGGGTCGTTGACATGCAGCTTATCGAGAGCGTCGCGCAGATTCTCGTAATCCTTGTTGTCGATCGGAAACAGGCCCGTGTAGACCATGGGCTTGGCCTCGCGGTAGCCGGGAAGCGGCTCGGGGCAGGGATTCGATGCCCAGGTAAGGGTGTCGCCCACGCGAACGGCCTCGGGGTCCTTCAGGCCCGTGACCACGTAGCCAACCTCGCCGACCGTCAACGCGTCGACCGGCGTCTCGGCGGGGCGCTTGACGCCCACGCCATCGACCAAAAAGTCACCCTTGGCCTGCATCATAAGCAGGGTATCGCCCTTCTTGATTGAGCCGTCAAAGACACGGACCGTGGCAACGACGCCGCGGTACTCATCGAAATACGAGTCCAGGATGAGCGCCTTGAGCGGCGCGTTTGCATCGCCCTTGGGCGGCGAGATCAAAAAGACAATAGACTCCAGCAGATCGTGGATGCCCTCGCCGGTTTTGCCCGACACGCACACGGCATCGTCAGCGGGAATGGCCAGATCGTCTTCGATCTCGGTCTTGACCTCGTCGGGGTGAGCCGAAGGAAGGTCGATTTTGTTGATGGCGGGCACGATATCCAGATTGGCGTTCATGGCGAGCGTCGCGTTGGAGACAGTCTGCGCCTCGACACCCTGGGTGGCGTCGACGACGAGCACCGCACCCTCGCAAGCGGCAAGCGAACGCGAGACCTCGTAGGTAAAGTCCACGTGGCCCGGCGTATCGATCAGGTTGAACTGATACGTCTCGCCATCGTCGGCGTCATAGGAAACGCGAACGGCATTGGACTTGATTGTGATGCCGCGCTCGCGCTCGATATCCATGGTGTCGAGCAGCTGCGACTCCATGTCGCGCTCTTCGACGGTATGGGTGAGCTCGAGGATACGGTCACTGATCGTGGACTTGCCATGGTCGATGTGCGCAACGATCGAGAAGTTGCGGATGTGGGAAATGTCAATTGAAGTATTCATGCGGACTATCTTACCCGAGCGGTACAAAAAATGGAGCCTGTTCCATAAAACAGGCTCCATTTATGCGCGTAATCTGTGTGGTGTGAAATTTACAACTTAGGCGTTGATGCTGTTCACGAGCTTGGCAAGACCGGACTTTCGGTTGGAAGCCTGGTTCTTGTGGATAACATGCTTGGCGGCAGCCATATCGAGACGCTTGGTGACGGTCTTGAGGGCAGCCTGGGCCTTCTCGGCGTCGCCCTCGGCGACAGCGGACTGGACGTGCTTGGTCAGCGTCTTGAGCTCGGACTTGACAGCCTTGTTACGCATGCGAGCTGCCTCATTGGTGCGGATACGCTTCTTCTGAGACTTGATGTTTGCCACTTCTGGAGTTCCTTTCGAGTTCCTTGCAAAAAATGTATGACACCTCTGAGACACGGTGAGGTCATGCAAGCGCCTACTATAGCACGCTCCCCCTCAAAGGGATAGAACGAATTTGTCAAATAGGCAGGTATCATCACGATTTTCTCAAGATGTTCGTAATCCAGAGCAAAAGCGCGGTCTGGGAATCGGCCGAACCCTTGAGTGCGAGCTCCACATCGACGGCACCCTCGAGCGCGGCAACGAGCTCGGTCATCGAAAAACGACGCGCCCAGGTCAGGTGATTCTTGACCTGCCAGGCCTGAAGCTTGAGCGTCGCGGCAAGCTCACGACCCTGCCCACGCGCATCGAGCGCCTTGGCAACGATAAGCTCACGGATGCGACCGCATAGCAGCGTGTAGGTCCACACATAGCTCTTGGCGGGCAGCAGCCCAAAGAGCTCAAGCGAGCGGCGCATATCGCGGGCCGACACTGCGTTGAGAAAATCCCAGGGCTGGACTTCGGCCGTGCGCACGATCCAGTGCTCCACATCGGCAAGCTCAATTTGCGGCGCCTCGACCATCTGGGCAAGCTTGGCCAAGTCGTTATCGAGCATGCGGGTGTTCTCACCCGAGCGCGAAACGAGCTCCTCGGCGGCGGCCGTAGAGATGGACTTTCCGTGCTGCGTCGCCATCTGCTGCACGCGGCGCGGTAGCTCCCAGCGCTTGGTGCCCGAGCAATCGATCACAGCCTTCTTGTCAATCTTGGCGATCGCCTTGTACAGGCGCGTGTTCTTGGCAAGCGAATCGGCGATTATAAGGCAAACCGTCGTGGGGTTGGGACTCGCCAAGTACTCGACGAGTGGTTCCGAGACCGCCTTGGCAAGTTTAGAGCAGCCGTCAAGGATTACCAGGCGAAACTCGCTGCCCATGGGAAAGGTGTTGAGCGATCCGATAATCGACTCGATATCGGGATCTTTCGTCATGTCGCGTTCATCGAGGTTGAACTCAACCATACCCGACTTTTCCAAGCGAGCTTTCATACGCGAGACGGCGTGGTCGCGTTTGACTCCGTCGGTACCGACGATCAGATATGCCGGCAACAGACCGGTTTCGGACATCGCGCTCCCCTCCCGCAGGATCTCGAGTTCGTACCGTGCCATTCTAGCCCAGGGGCTTATCCCGCGCCAACGGCAGCATCACGGTCGCTGGCATCGCATGGCAAATCCGGTTACGGTCGGCGAGACGGTGATGTCTCCTTGTTCGATGGTGCATGCGAACGCGCCGCCCGCATCGCGAACGGCATCGATGCAGGCATCGGTTGGATGGCCGTAGCGGTTGCCCTCGCCCGCACTCGCGATAGAGAGCTCGGGCTTAAGCGTTTCCAGCAGGTCTGTATCGACAGAAACTTTTGAGCCGTGATGCCCCAGCTTGAGCACATCGATATCTCCCACCTCCTGTACAAACTCGCGCTCCTGATCGAGCTCGGCGTCACCAGTAAGGAGCACGCGCAGGCTCTTGCCTTCCTGAGCATAGGAGAGCAGCAAGACAAGCGAGTCCTCATTGCCCTCGCCATCTACCGTGTCAAACGGCCACATCACACGAGCCCGAAATGCGCCGATATCGACCGTGTCTCCGCGAGCCACCTGCCGATACGTTACGCCGGGGCGATTCAGGACCTCAGCAGGCGCACCGTCCAGCGCATCGGCTGCAACCGCAATGGTTCCAACAGAAAACCGATCGAGTACGTCGGGAAGACCGCCCCAATGGTCTTCGTCCCAATGCGTCACGAAGACGGCATCGATATGGTGGACATTATTGCGAACCAACGCCGACACCACGCGCTCATCGAGCCCGCAGTCGACGAGCGCCACAGTGCCACCCTGACGAACCAGAATCGCATCGGCCTGGCCAACATCGAGGACCGTTACCGAAGGCGGCGCACATCGATCCCAATAGACATACGGAGCACCCGCTGCAAGCATCAGGCACACCAGCCCCACTGCCATGCTCCGTGCGCGAGGACGTGGCCACCAGACCAAGAGGACTGCCAGCGCGAACGGCACCACGTATACCAAGGGCGTATCAGGCGACACGCTTACGGATGCACCCGGAACGGCAGCAAAGAGCTGCTCAAAGAACAGGGCGCAGCGAGCGACAATCATGGGTACCACGAGCGCCCCGTGACGCAAAAGCGGAGCAAGCGAGCAGGGTGCCAGCACAACCGACGATGCGAGCAGCACGCTTATCACCGGACCGATCACGGCATTTGCAAGCGGGCCAATGAGCGAAAATGTCCCAAATGCGGGAATGGTTACGGGAAGTGTCGCGAGTTGTGAGCACAACGTGACAGACAAAACGCTGGCGACACCCGATGGCACACCCAGCTCGCCCAAGGCGTAGGTGGCGTAGGGGCAAAAGCAAAGGATGGCAAAAACACTGGCGCACGAAAGCTGAAAACCCATTTCGAACAGCACTGTCGGCCGGAGCAACACAAAGATTGCCATGGTCAAAAATAGAGCCGAGAGGCCATGCTGACGACGCCCGGCGCCGTTGGCGAAAAGCGACGCCGCCACCATAGAGCACGCGCGCACGGCCGAGGGCGAAGCGCCCGTAAAAACGGCATAGGCAGCGAGGGCCAGCACCAACAGCCCCCGCTGAAGCCCACGAGAGAGACGCGTCTTTTGCAGGGCGCTCTCAATCACAAAACCGACGATGGCAAGATGGCTGCCCGAGACGGCGACGAGATGTGCGGTGCCCGTTACCGAAAACCAGTCGCCCGCCGGCTGGGCGCGCAGCTCGGACGAGCGCCCGCAGACAACGCCGGCAATGAGCGAGCGCGCCGGATCGGTCGCGGGCGCGAGAACGGAAAGGAGCTCGTTTCGAAGCCAAAGCAACGACCCCAGAGAGCCCTCGTCAACCGATACCAACCGGACGACTTTAACCTTTCGAAGCTCGCCCCGAAGCACGCGTGAGCGCCCATACGCATCATTCTCAAACCGCGAAATTCGACCGATAGCACGTACATGCGAACCGGCACCGAGCTCACGATCACACGACAGCCGTACCTGACCCAAACGCTTTTCGCCCGCATACGCATCACAGGTATAGGAGTACGCACCGTCATTGATGGACGGGTCGCCGTACACAACAAACTCGAGACTGCTCGCAGCCCGATTATCCAACGCCCTCGAAGCGCGCAGCGCCCCTATCGCCCAACCCGCGGACACGACCGCTCCCGCCACAAGACCAAGAGCCGCGGCATACAGCCATCGCTTCCACCGCACAAGACGCATACAGGACCGAGCCAATACGATGCACGCCGCAGCCGCAACGGGAATGGCCATAAGCAATGTGACGGGCGCTTCCCGCTCTCCCAGCAGCAAATCGGCTGCCACGTTAAGCACCAAGCCACAGCTCCCACACAAGCCGGCACAAAGGGCCATCGTCCACGGCATCAATGGGCGCGGTGGCATCACATGCTCGCGCTCGGTCGCACTCATACGCAAATGCAATTTTTAATTTTGGCGAGTTTCTTCTCACCGATCCCCGATACGCGCATAAGGTCATCAACCGAGGCAAAGGCCCCGTTTTGCGTCCGTTCGTCGATAATTGACTGGGCCATAGAAGGCCCAATGCCCGAAAGCGTCTGCAGCTCCGCCGCACTTGCCGTATTGATATTCACGAGTCCCGACGAAGACCCTGTACCAGGGGTCGTGGAAGCGCCGCTTTCGGCGCCGCCGACGGCCGCAGCCGTTTGTTGCTCCCCTACCGTCGGCACATAGATCTTTTGACCATCGGTGATCTTGGACGCACGGTTAAGCCCTGTCACATCCGCCTCGGCCGTAAGCCCTCCGGCGGCATCAATCGCCTGGGACACCCGTGCTCCATCTTTAAGCCGGTACACGCCAGGCTTCACAACGGCGCCATCAACATCGACGTACACCTCGGCAGCAGAAGAGCTCTTGGCAGCTGGCTCATCGGCATCGTCAGGAGAGGCATCCCCGGCCCCGCGCACATCCGAGGCGCTCGCCTCATCACTACGCTCAAACGATACGTCGCTGGAGTGACCACCAAAACCTGCCATCGCCAAGCCGCTCGCGGCAGCAATGACAACAAGAATCGCCACGACCACCGCCTTATGGCCGAGCAGCTTTTCTGCCCAGCGGTCCATCCGTTTAACCCGTTCGTGTTGCTCGCGCTGCGCCATAGCAAACACCTCCCAACATCATCGTGTCAGGAAACGAACGCCGCAGCCTCCGCACGTCCACACCGGTTTTCGCGGTCAAACCAAAAGCTGACCAAAACCTTGCGGAAAAGTGTCCATTTATTCAGGCACACGTCGACAAATGAACCGTTTATCGCCTAATGCCCAGATAGAAAAAGACCGACGATGCAAAATCACCGCCGGTCTATACACAACATTATTCGTGATCTTGGTAAATCTCACGTGGAGCGAGCTCGGAATGCTTGCGTTTTAAGGTCTTAGGGGCCTTATACGTGTTGCTCTCGAAGTCGATGTACTCAGTCTGTTTGAGCAAACGCTCAATCATCTCCTCGTGATCGAACAGCTCCCACGCCTCATGCACGGCATCGAGTTTGGCGTGCGTCTCGGGGCGGCGCGGCATAAAGAGCGTGCAGCAATCGGGAGCAGCTTCGGTCGAGATATCGAAGGTACCGATTTCCTCGGCACGTGCGATGATCTCCTGCTTGTCCGAACCAATCAGCGGGCGGAACACGGGGATCTTGACGGCCTCGTTGACGGCCATGATGTTCTCGAGCGTCTGGGAAGCAACCTGACCGAGCGATTCACCGGTCACAATAGCCTTGGCGCCCTCGATATGCGCGATGCGCTCGGCAACCGAATACATGATGCGACGGTACATGATCACGCGCAGGTTGCTGGGGCAGGTAACCGAAATCTCGCGCTGGCAGTCGCCAAACGGGACTACGTACAGGCGACCGATCTGGACACCCGGCTCAAGCGCACGGATGATGTCCTGCACCAAATACTCGCTCGTATCGGGCGTCTGCGGACGGCCGGAAAAATGTACCGGCACGCACACCGCGCCGCGGCGCGCGAGCATCCAGGTCGCCACCGGAGAATCGATGCCCGAGGAAAGCAGCGTCACGACCTTGCCGGCAGAACCCACCGGCAGACCGCCCACGCCGCGCTCGGAGCGCGCATAAACGTAGACGCTACCCTGTACCACCAGCACGTGCACCATCGCGTCGGGATCGTGCATCTGGACCTTTTTATCGGGAAACGCCTCGCACAGTACCTCGCCAACCTGTCGATTGATATCAATCGAGGTGAGCTCATAGTCGGTGTTAGAGCGCTTGGCATGCACCTTAAACGACTCAAAGGGACCAAATTCGCGCAGCGCCTTCACGGCGGCGGCGCAGTACTCCTGCGGGTCGCGGTTGGTGTGGTACGCCAGGGACACGCGGGCAACGCCGGGGACGGTGCGAATGACGCGCGCCGCCTCGTCGGCCTGATGCTCGTTAAAGGTCACGAGGATATAACCGGAAATTCGAGACACGGCATTCACGGAAAAGGCGGCCAAGGCCGCCTTGATGTTATCCATGAGGATATGCTCAAAATGTGCGCGGTTCTTGCCCTTCAGTCCAACCTCGTGATAGTGGACCAGGCAGACGCGGGCTGCCATTTAGGCTTCAGCAACCTTGTGGCCGAGCGCCTTCTCGTAACGGGCCTCGTCGTAGGAGATGTCGCCGTCGACAATCTCGTCCATAGCCATCGAGATGGTATCGGCGCCGGAAAGCGCAATGGTGATGTCGTCGACATCCTGGACGGCAAGCACGCGGTTGTGCTGGCCACGCAGCATGCTGTTAATGTCGCAGGCGCGCTTGGACGCAAGCGAGGCGAGCAGGAAGCGGTTGTGATCGGTCTTCTCCAGAAGATCGTCAATGCAAGGCTTTACAACGGACACGGACCTCAGATCCTTTCATGCATATCGAGAACGCGAACGAGCTCATCGGTCGCGCGGTCGAGATCGTCATTCACCACGACGTCGTCGTAGCGGTCGGCAAGGGCAAGTTCATCGGCGGCGTTTGCCATACGCAGCTCGATCGTCTCGGGCGTCTCGGTACCGCGACCGACCAGGCGATCGCGGAGCACCTCGAGCGAAGGAGGCTTGATAAAGATCAGCACGGCCTCGGGGAAACGCTCCTTGACCTGCAGGGCACCCTGAACATCGATCTCCAAGATCAGAGACGAGCCAGAGGCGAGCTTGGATGTGACCTCGCTCACCAACGTGCCGTAGCAGTTGCCGTGGACCTCAGCCCACTCAACAAACTCACCGTTTGCCACGCGGCGGTCGAACTCCTCGCGCGTCAGGAAAAAGTAGTTGACGCCGTCGACCTCACCTTTGCGTGGTGCTCGCGTGGTAGCCGAAACCGTCAGGCCCAGGTTCGAGCGACGCTCGCGCACACGAGTGACGAGCGTGCCCTTGCCTGCACCTGACGGTCCAGAAATCACAAAGAGCTTTGAATCCTGAGCGCTCACTTATTTGGTCAGCTGCTCGAGGAGCTGCTCGCGCTGACGGACGCCGAGGCCCTGGACGCGACGGGTAGCGGAGATGCCGAGCTCCTCCATGATCTTGGCGGCCTTAGCCTTGCCATAACCGGGGAGAGACTCGATGAGGGTGGAAACCTTCATGCGGGAAGCGATGGGGTCATCGGAATTGAGCACGGACTCGAGGGACTTCTCGCCCTTCTTGATCTGCTCGCGAAGCTCAGCGCGGGCGTGACGTGCAGCGGCAGCCTTCTCAAGAGCCTGCTTGCGCTGCTCGTCGGTAAGCTGAGGGAGTGCCATTCGAACCTCCAAATAGTTAGGTTATATCTGATGCAATAATTAGCATTTTAGCACGTCAAACGCACTAAATGCCCAATCGACGGCACCATAGGTTAGACGATACCTGCGAAAAGTGCAATATACGGAGGTCAAAGTTAAGCCCCTGACCTGCGATTCCACACAAAGGATGGGAAAGTTTTCGCAGGCACAGGGGCTAATTTGTGCTAATAAGACCCAAAAGTGGTGACTTGAGGGAATCTTTTAGGCGACGTTTTCGACCAGCTCGGCAACGATAGCGTCAAAGGCGGCAACCGGATCGTCGGCACCGGTGATGGGTCGGCCCACCACGATGTGGCTCGCGCCGCGCTCGATAGCCTGGGAGGGCGTCGCCACGCGGGATTGATCGCCCAGGGCGGCGCCAACCGGACGCACACCCGGAGTCACGATCAGCGCGTCGGGGCCCAGCAGCTCGCGCATGTCATGAGCCTCCATCGGCGAGCACACGATGCCGTCGATGCCGTTGGCCTGGGCAAGCTTTGCCAGACGGGCGGCCTCCTCGGCCACGGGTGACTCGACGCCAATCTCGGCCAGCGAATCCTGGTTCATGCTCGTGAGCACGGTGATGGCAACGAGCTTGGCGCGGTCCTCGCGCGCCTCCTCGGCACCCTCGCGGCAGGCAGCGAGCATAGCGCCCGAGCCCAGACCGTGGACCGAAAGCAGGTCGGCACCGGCAAGCGAGGCGGAACGGGCGGCACCGCGCACCTGATGCGGAATGTCATGGAATTTGAGGTCGAGGAAGACCTTAAAACCCAGGTCCTTGAACGTCTTGACGATCTCGGGGCCCTCAGCGTAATAGAGCGTCATGCCCACCTTGAGCCAAGCGGCATGACCAGAAAGCTCGTGGGCGAGCTCGAGCGCACGCTCACGGTCGCAGTCGAGGGCGACGATAACGCGGTCGCGGGCATCGGTCTCTAGCATTCGAAAGCACCTACCAGCTCGTTGATGTCCTTCACGCCCTGGGACTCCGCCCAAGCCTCGAGCTCGTGCGCGATCTTAATCGAGGCGCACGGATCAACAAAATTGGCCATGCCGACCGACACGCAGGTGGCGCCGGCCAGGATAAACTCGGCCGCATCCTCGCCGGTCATGACGCCGCCGACACCGTTGATGGGGATATCAACGGCCTGGGCAACCTCCCAGACCATCCGCACGGCAATGTGGTGGCACAGCGGGCCCGAAAGGCCGCCCTTGGGCTTGGCCACACGGGACTTGCGGGTATGAACGTCGATAGCCATGCCCTGGATGGAGTTAATGACCGAAAGGCCGTCGGCTCCCGCGGACTCGAGAGCCTTGGCAATCTCGGCGACGTTAACCGGAGCCATCTTTACGAACAGCGGCTTATCGGTCACCTTACGGCAGGCAGCCATAACGGCAGAGGCGCCCTCGGGCGAGGAACCCATGGCCGCACCGCCGGCGGCAATATTGGGGCAGCTCACGTTGATCTCGTAACCGGCAGCCCAGGGGCACAGTTCGACATACATCTCGAGCGCGCGGACAAACTCGTCAACGGAGTGGCCAGCGACCTGGCAGATGACCTGGCAACCGTCCTTGGAAAGCTGCTCGAGCCACGGGCCGGACTCACGGGCAAAGGCAGCCACGCCGGGGTTCTGAAGGCCCACGGAGTTGATCATGCCGCCCGGGATCTCGGCCATGCGGGGCGCGGGGTTGCCGGGCCAGGGCTCGGCAGCACAACCCTTGGTGGTGATGGCGCCCAGCTGGGAGACATCAAAGAAGTTCTGGAACTGCCATCCGTAGCCAAAGGTACCGGCTGCGGTGTTGATGGGGTTCTGCATCTTGACGCCGCCGAAATCGACGGCCATGTTCACGTTACCCACTAGAAGACCACCACCTTGGAAGCATCAAACACGGGGCCGCACATGCAGGCGCCCTTCATACCGTCGACCGTCTCGACATTGCAGGTGTTGCAGGCGCCAAAGCCACAGCTCATCATGCGCTCGAGCGACACCTCGCAGTACGCGCCGGCCTCGGCGGCAGCGGCGGCGACCTTCTTCATCATGACGGCGGGACCACAGCTGGCGACGTAGTCGTAACCGCCCTCGCCGAGCAGCTCGGCGGCAGGATCGGTGCAGAAGCCGTGCGTGCCCAACGAGCCGTCGTCGGTGCATACGTTGACCGTAGCTCCCAGCGCGCGGAACTCATCGACGCCCACGGCCTTGGACGCGGTGCCAAAGCCCAGACATACGTCAACGTCCACGCCCTGCTCGGCAAGCATGCCAGCCAGGCAGAGCACGGGCGGAACGCCAATGCCGCCAGCGACGAGCAGCGCCTTCCTGGTGCCCTCGGGCACGAGCCAGCCGCGGCCGCCGGGGCCCAACAGATTAGAGGTGGAGCCGGGAGCCATCTGCGACAGACGGCGGGTATCGTCGCCCACGACGGCGTACCACAGCTCAACGGTGCCGGCCTCGGCGTCGGCGCGGTAGTAGCTCAGAGGCACGCGAAGCAGCGAGGACGCATCGCCGGGCACGGCGATGTTCACAAACTGACCGGGCTTGAGCGCACTTGCAAGCTTGGGGGCCGAGATGACGAGCGAGAAGATGCCGTCGGCGATCTCCCGGTTCGAGACGACCTCGAAGTCGTGCATGCGTGCAGTGGAAGGTGTGGGCATAGACGCTCCAATCCCCCATGCGGTTGCATGGTCTAAACGAATAGAAAGCGCGGCACCGCAAGGGCGCCGCGCACAAAAGCGATAAGGCTATGCTAGCAGATGCAGCCGTCGGCAAGCGTCTGTTTACCGCCGACAAACACATCGGTGGCACGACCGGTAAGCGTGCGGCCGGCGAAGCCGGAGTTCTCGGCACGCGACTCGTAACCGCCCTCGCCAACCGTCCAGGTTGCGGCGGGGTCGAACACGGTCAGGTCAGCAACGGAGCCCGCCTTGACCTGAACCTGGTCGAGGCCCAGGATCTCACGCGGTTTGATGGCCATGAGCTCGACCATGCGGCCCACGCTCATCTTGCCCGTGTTGACCAGCTCGGTGAGCACGAGCGACAGCGAGGTCTCGAGGCCGATCATGCCAAAGGGTGCGAGCTCGAACTCGCGGGCCTTCTCCCACGGAGTGTGCGGAGCGTGATCGGTGACGATAACGTCGACGGTACCGTCGATGACACCCTGACGGATGGCCTCGGCGTCCTCGTCGGTGCGCAGCGGCGGATTGACCTTGAGCGAGGTGTTGTAGGTCTCGTCCAGATCGTTCTCGGTCAGGAACATGTGGTGCGGGGTAGCCTCGCAGGTAACCTGAACGCCAGCGGCCTTACCGGCACGCACGATTTCCAGGCCATGGGCGGTGGAGATGTGCTGGATGTGCAGCTTGGCACCGGTCAGCTTAGCGATCTCGATGTCGCGAGCGATCTGGAGCCCTCGTTCACCTGGCCGGCGCCCACGAGGTCCTCGTCCTGGCAGTGGCTCATAAATACCTTGCCGAACATCTTGCCGTAGTCCATGCAGCGACGGAGCATGCCCGCGCCCTGCACGCCGCGACCGTCGTCGGTAAAGGCGACGGCGCCGTGGGCGACCATGTCGCCCATCTCGGACATGGCCTCGCCCTTAAGACCGCGGGTCATGGCGCCCGACGGATAGACGCGGCAGTGACCGACCTCGGCAGCGCGGGACTTGACGAACTCCACGACGGTGCCGTTATCGGTGACGGGATCAGTGTTGGGCATGGCACACACGCCGGTAAAGCCGCCCTTGGCAGCTGCGCGGGTGCCGCTCTCGATGTCCTCTTTGACCTCGTAGCCGGGCTCGCGAAGGTGAACGTGCATATCCACCAGGCCGGGGACGAGGTACTTGCCGGAAAGGTCGCGGACCTCGGCTCCCTCGACGGCGAGATTCTCGCCGACCTCGGCGATCTTGTCGCCGTCAATCAGGACGTCAACGACACCGTCAAGCTCGACAGACGGATCGACGACGTGAGCATTCTTAAGAAGCAAGGCCATTATCGGCACCTCCAAGCAGCAGATACAGGATAGCCATACGCACGCAGATACCGGCGTAGACCTGCTCCAGGATGACGGAGCGTTGCGGGTGGTCGGCCATATAAGAGTCGAACTCGACGCCGCGGTTGATGGGGCCCGGGTGGCAGATGATCGCATCGGGCTTCATGAGCTTCTCGCGGTCCTTGGTCAGGCCGAAGAGCTTGTGGTACTCGCGAATGGTCGGGAACGGGGCACCTTCGAGGCGCTCCTGCTGCACGCGCAGCATGTAGACGACGTCCAGCTCGGGCAGGATGGAATCGAGGTCGCTCGTCACGTGGTCGCAGCCCAGGACCTCGGGCGCCGGCGGCAGCAGCGTGCCGGGGGCGACGGCATAGGTCTCGCAGCCCATGATCTTAAGGGCGGGGATCAGCGAGCCGCAGACGCGGGAGTGCGCGATATCGCCGACGACGGCGACCTTCAAACCGTGGAAGTCACCCTTATGCTCCCAGATGGTATACAGGTCGAGCAGGGCCTGCGTGGGGTGGTTGTGCTTGCCGTCGCCAGCGCAGATGACGCTCGCGGGCGAGTTCTGCGTGACGATGTAGGGCGCGCCGGCGTGCTTGTCGCGCACGACGATGCAGTCGATCTTGTAGGCGTTGAGGGTCTCGACGGTATCGACGAGGCTCTCGCCCTTGACCGTGGAGGTCGAGGAGCCGCCAAAGTTAAGGCTGTCGGCCGAAAGACGCTTCTCGGCGAGCTCGAAGGAGCTGCGGGTGCGCGTCGAGGGCTCGTTGAACATGTTGACGATGGTCTTGCCCTTGAGCGTGGGGACCTTCTTGATGGCACGCTCGTTGACCTCAGAGAACGCCTTGGCGGTCTCGAGGATGAGCTTGATGTCCTCTTCGGAGTACTCGGTAATGTCGATCAGGTGCTTATGGTTGAACGCCACGGTACTACTCACCTCCCAGCGGCGCGGAGCCCACGTGGGAACCCGGCGCGACGTCGTTAATCTCGACAGCGGTGTGGCCGTCGACTTCTTTCATATATAGGTGCACGTTCTCCTCATGCGACGAGGGAACATTCTTGCCGACAAAGTCCGGCGAGATGGGGAGCTCACGGTGGCCGCGGTCAACGAGGACCGCCAACTCAATACGGCTCGGACGGCCCAGATCCATGACAGCGTCGAGAGCGGCGCGAATGGTACGGCCCGTGTACAGGATGTCGTCCACCAGCACGACGCGTTTGCCGTCGACGCTAAAGGGAATGTTGGTGGCGTGGATCGCGGGAGCAAAATTGGTAGCGTAGTCATCGCGGTAGAAGCTGATGTCGAGGCTGCCGAGCGGAACGTCGACGCCCTCGATCTCCTTGATCTCCTCAGCGAGCTTCTTTGCCAGAAGGTCGCCGCGCGTGACGATGCCGACCAGAGCGAGGTCTTCACAGCCCTCGTTGCGCTCGAGAATCTCGTGCGCGATGCGGGTCATCGCTCGATTGACGGCGGTCTCGTCCATGATGACCGCCTTGGGGGAAGTCGTGCCCATCGATCTCCTTCCTCACATGTCTTGACTGCTGACACAGTCAAAAAAATAGATGCCCGACCGCTCAAAGCGGACCAGACACCCACAGGAAGGGCTGCTCTTTGGCAGCTATGTAATTCCATGTGGGTATCTCGTACCCCTTTAATGGTCAAGGGATAGTGTAGCCAACCTCAAGCTGAATTGCGAGCATAAATACAGAGCATTCCGTAAACGGAGCCCAATGCTCAATAAACCTATATATATTTGTGGGACGAGCTTGAAAACGCACACACGAGCTGGCATAATCCCCTCTGCTGCACGCAAATCGGATCTACGTCCAGGGCCGTGGCGTGGGCACTATCGCCAAAAGAGAAATATCTCTGTGTAGATTACGCACAGGGAGCTGCTTCTGTGCTATAGTTCAGGCTTGTTTGTTAACGCGACATGTTCGTTTGTCGCCCAAGGAGGGTCAGTTATGTCCAAAGTTTGCGAAGTTTGCGGTAAGCACCCCGTTGCCGGTCGCTCCATCAGCCACTCTCACCGCGTCACCAACCGTAAGTTCCGCCCCAACATCCAGCGCGTCTACGTCGTCGTCGATGGTCACCGTCGCAAGATGAACGTTTGCTCCACCTGCCTCAAGTCCGGCAAGGTTGCGCGCTCCTAAATAAGGTCTTACCAACAAGTACCTCGGACTCTCCGGGTCAAAGACCTCGCGTTCACATAGAACTTACCAAAGGCGCCCTCCCCTACGGAGGGCGCCTTTTTGCACTCATTGGGGACAGGCTTACATGAGCGAAAACACCCGTGTAAGCCTGTCCCCAATGAGCGGGGCGATGCACTGGTAGATAGTTTTGTTAAAACGTTTCAGTTTATTGAAGCGTTTTAGTGTGCCTTTTACAGGAATCTTACCGTTCGCCGAATAATTTCTTGCTATCATGCAAGGCGTAGGGTAAATCTCCGATCGCAAGGAGACACAAATGGTGAAAAAGTCACCGGAAAACACTACTCCCGCAATTGTGGACAACGTAGAGGCGCTTGAGGCTAAGCTCGCTCAGATGCGAGAGGCCCAGGCGCTTTTTGCTACGTACACGCAGGAGCAGGTCGACAAGATCTTCTATCAGGCCGCCATGGCCGCCAACAAGGCTCGTATCCCGTTGGCGAAGATGGCCATCGAGGAGACCGGCCGCGGCGTTCTTGAGGACAAGGTCATCAAGAACCACTACGCCGCAGAGTACATCTACAACGCTTACAAGAACACCAAGACCTGTGGTGTCCTGGAGCGCGACGAGGCTTACGGCATCACCAAGATCGCCGAGCCCATCGGCATCGTGGGCGCCGTCATCCCGACGACCAACCCCACCTCCACTGCGATCTTCAAGACGCTGATCTGCCTGAAGACCCGCAACGCCATCATCATCTCCCCGCACCCGGCTGCCGCCAAGTGCACCATCGCCGCCGCCAAGCTCGTGCTTGACGCCGCCGTCAAGGCCGGCGCCCCCGAGGGCATCATCGGCTGGGTCGATGTCCCCTCCATCGAGCTGACCAACATGGTCATGCGCGACGTCGACATCATCCTCGCCACCGGTGGCCCGGGCATGGTCAAGGCCGCTTACTCCTCGGGCAAGCCTGCCCTGGGTGTTGGCGCCGGTAACACCCCGGTCGTCATCGACGACACCGCCGACGTGCTGCTCGCCGTCAACTCCATCATCCACTCCAAGACCTTCGACAACGGCATGATCTGCGCTTCCGAGCAGTCCGTGACCGTCATCGACACCATCTATGACCAGGTCAAGGCCGAGTTCCAGAAGCGCGGCTGCTACTTCGTCAAGCAGGGTGCCGAGATGGAGGCCCTGCGTGCCGCCATGTTCAAGAACGGCGCCCTCGATCACCGCATCCCCGGCATGGCTGCCGCCAAGATCGCCGAGCTCGCCGGCATCGAGGTTCCCGCCAAGACCAAGATCCTGATCGCCGAGGTCACCTCCACCGACCCCGCCAAGGAGGAGTTCTCCCACGAGAAGCTCTCCCCGGTCCTGGCCATGTATCACGCCAAGGACTTCCAGGAGGCCGTCGACAAGGCCGAGCACCTGGTGCTCGCCGGTGGCCCGGGCCACACCGCCTCTCTGTACGTGCACCCCGCCCAGGCCGAGAAGATCAGCCTGTTCGAGCACGTCATGAAGGCCTGCCGCATCGTCATCAACACCCCGTCCTCGCACGGCGGCATCGGTGACCTGTACAACTTTGGCATGAAGCCGTCTCTGACCCTGGGCTGCGGCTCCTGGGGCGGCAACTCCGTCTCCGAGAACGTTGGGGTGAAGCACTTGATCAACGTTAAGACTGTGGCCGAGCGCCGTGAGAACATGCTGTGGTTCCGCGCTCCCGAGAAGGTCTACTTCAAGAAGGGTTCCACGCCCGTCGCCCTCGACGAGCTCGGTACCGTCATGGGCAAGAAGCGCGCCTTCATCGTCACCGACCAGTTCCTCTTCAAGAATGGCAACACCCGCGCCATCGAGGCCAAGCTCGACGAGATGGGCATCGCCCACGACTGCTTCTACGACGTCGAGCCCGATCCGTCGCTGCAGTGCGCACGTCGCGGCGCCAAGCAGATGGCTCTCTTTGAGCCGGACGTCATCATCGCCGTCGGCGGTGGCTCCGCTATGGACGCCGGCAAGATCATGTGGATGATGTACGAGCACCCCGAGTGCAAGTTTGAGGACATGGCCATGGACTTCATGGACATCCGCAAGCGTATCTTCACCTTCCCCGAGATGGGCAAGAAGGCCTACTTCGTCGCCGTCCCGACCTCTTCGGGTACCGGCTCCGAGTGCACGCCGTTCGCCATCATCACCGACAAGGAGACCGGCATCAAGTGGCCGCTCGCCGACTACGCGCTGCTCCCCAACATGGCTATCGTCGACGCCGACAACTGCATGACCGCCCCGCGCGGCCTGACCGCTGCCTCCGGCATCGACGTCATGACCCACGCCATCGAGTCCTACGTCTCTATCATGGCTTCCGACTACACCAAGGGCCTCTCCGAGCGCGCTGCTAAGCTCGTCTTCGAGAACCTGCCCTCCAGCTTCACGAACGGTGCCAAGGACCCGCATGCCCGCGAGGAGATGCACAACGCCTCCTGCATGGCCGGTATGGCCTTCGCCAACGCCTTCCTGGGCCTCAACCACTCCATGGCCCACAAGCTCGGCGCTTTCCATCACCTGCCCCACGGCCTCGCCAACGCCGTCATCCTGACTCGCGTCATGCGCTACAACGCCGCCGAGGCTCCCGTCAAGATGGGCACGTTCTCTCAGTATCCTTACCCCAACGCGCTGCACAACTACGCCGAGATGGCCAAGTACTGCGGCATCGAGGGCAAGGACGACAAGGAGGTCTTCGAGAACTTCATCACGAAGCTCGAGGAGCTCAAGGACTTCATCGGCGTCAAGAAGACCATCGCCGACTACGGTGTTGACGAGCAGTACTTCCTCGACACCCTCGACGAGATGACCGAGCAGGCATTCAACGACCAGTGCACCGGCGCTAACCCGCGCTACCCGCTCATGAGCGAGATCAAGGAGCTCTACCTGGACGCCTACTATGGCCGCGAGCCCCAGGACTACGCCGTCTGCTAGTTTTAGCACGGTTTTTAACGGCGGGGGTGCACGGGTGTTTCACACCCCCGCCGTCGCTTCTACCGCATCGTTGAAAGGATGCAATCATGCTGCTCCCCGATTCCAAGACCGAGCTCGTCCGTCGCGGCAACAAGGTCGTTTACGACCTGGGCGACAAGATCGTCAAGGTCTTTAACGAGACCAAGCCCGTCTCCGACGTGTTCAACGAGGCTTTGAATCTTGCCCGCATCAATGAGTGCGGCATCCGCAGCCCCAAGGCTCTCGAGGTTTCTCAGCTCGAGAACGCCAACGGCTGGGCTCTCGTGACCGAGAAGGTTCCGGGCACCACCCTTGCCGAGAAGATGACTGCCGAGCCCCAGCGCTTTGGTGAGTACCTCGAGATGTTCGTCGACCTCCAGATCGAGATCCACGGCTACACCTCCCCGCTGCTCAACCGTCAGCGCGATAAGTTCGCCCGCATGATCGACAGCCTCGATCAGCTCAATGCCACCACGCGCTACAACCTTCAGGAGCGTCTGGACGGCATGACCAAGGAGTTCAAGGTCTGCCACGGCGACTTTAACCCCTCCAACGTCATCGTCGGCGACGACGGCCAGCTGTACGTCTGCGACTGGGCACATGCCACCCAGGGCTCCCCTGCTGCCGACGTTGCCACCACCTACCTGCTCTTTGCCCTCAACAGCAAGGACCAGGCTGAGGCCTACCTGGAGCTCTACTGCGACCGCGCCGACATGCCCATGCAGGTCGTGCGTCAGTGGACGAGCATCGTCGCCGCTTCCGAGCTCGCTCGTAAGCGCAACGTGAACGATGAGTTCCTTAAGAACTGGATCGACGTCGTCGATTATCAGTAATATCTGAGCGATTTATTTCGCATCGGAGGCACAGAAAACCCCGCAGCTCACATGGGCTGTGGGGTTTTCCTTTACCCATCAAGCATATTCGCGCAACAAAAATAGACTGCCCCGCATCTCATCCTAAGAGAGATGCGGGGCAGTCCCGCAATTACATCTACTAGCGGAAATGTCGATTAACGGCGTGCTGCCTTCACAAGCTCGGCGACCTTAGCGACGATCTCATCGATCGCCACGTCCTCACGCTCGCCGGTAGCACGGTCCTTGAGCTCCACAGTGCCATTCTTGAGGCCACGCTTACCCAGAACGACCTGATACGGGAAGCCCATAAGGTCGTTGTCAGCAAACTTAAATCCGGGACGCTCGTCACGGTCATCGACGACAACCTCGATACCCTCGGCGCACAGACCCTCGACGATCTGCTCGCAGACTGTAGCGCACTCCTCCTTCTTGGGGTCGAGCGGAATCACCGCGACCTCGTACGGGGCAACGGAGACCGGCCAGACGATACCGTGCTCGTCGTTGTGCTGCTCCACGACGGCAGCGAGCGAGCGGGACACGCCCACGCCGTAGCAACCCATGATAAGCGGCTTCTCCTTGCCGTCCTCGTCCATAAAGGTGGCACCCATGGCCTCGGAATACTTGGTGCCCAGCTGGAAGACCTGGGAGACCTCAATACCGCGGGCAGCGGAGAGCGGGTTGCCGCAGTGCGGGCAGGGATCGCCGGCAACGACGGTGACTAGGTCGGCCCACTCGTCGACGGTAAAGTCGCGCTCGGGGCAGGCGCCGGTAAAGTGATAATCGACCTCGTTGGCACCGCAAGCCCACTGCTTGGACTCGCGCAGACTCTCGTCGCACACCAGACGGATGCCCTCGGGCAGGTTAACCGGTCCGATAAAGCCCTTGTGCAGCCCGTAGGTCTGGAGCTCCTCGTCGGTCATCATGCGATAGCCCTTGCCAAAGACGTGCTCGGCCTTGCAGTCGTTGAGCTCATGGTCGCCCGGAACGATGGCCACAACCGGCTTACCCTCGGCGTCGATAAGAGCCAGGGACTTGCGCGTGCCGTTCTCGGGGAAGCCGAAGAACTTGGCGACCGCCTCGATGGTGCCCATGCCCGGAGTCTCGACCTTGGTGAGTGTGCCGTCGCCGGGGCCCTCGGTCACGACAACCTTGGTGCTTGCCGCCTCGTCATCGGCAGCAAAGCCGCAATCGTCGCAGTAGACCAGCGAAGCCTCGCCGGCGTCGGCCAAAGCCATGTACTCGACGGAGGTGTCACCACCGATCTCGCCGGAGTCGGCAACGACGGGCAGAGCCTTGATGTAGCAGCGCTCGCAGATGTTGGCGTACGCCTGCTTCATCTTGTCGTACTCCTCCTGCAGGCTCTCCTGCGTGGCGGAGAAGCTGTAGGCGTCCTTCATGATGAACTCGCGACCGCGCATCAGGCCAAAGCGAGGACGGAACTCGTCGCGGAACTTGTCCTGGATGTGATAGAGATTCACCGGCAGCTGCTTGTAGGAACGCAGCTCATTGCGCACCAGGGCAGTCACGGTCTCCTCGTGCGTGGGACCGAGCACAAACTCGCGGCCGTGGCGGTCATCAAAGCGCACGAGCTCCTTGCCATAGGCATCGATACGGCCGGACTCGCGCCACAGCTCGGCATCGACCATGATGGGCATCATGAGCTCCTGGGCGCCGGCAGCATCCATCTCGTCGCGCACGATGTTCTCGATCTTGCGAATCGAGCGCCACGCGAGCGGCAGATAGGAATAGAGACCGGCGGCCTCCTTGCGAATCATACCGGCACGGAGCAGCAGGCGATGGCTCGCAAGCTCGGCGTCGGCCGGATCCTCTTTGAGCGTCGGAGCATACAGCTTAGACATATACATTGCTCGAGTCATTTATTTCTCCTCAATAAGCTTGTCGACCTCGGCCATAAGCGCGTCGACAATTTGGTCCTCAGCTACTTTACCAATGATCTGGCCGTGCGAAAAGAGCAGGCCCTGACCTCGTCCGCAGGCAACACCCAAGTCGGCATCAGAGGCCTCACCGGGGCCATTGACCGCACACCCCATCACGGCGATCGAAAGCGGCGCGGAGTAGTTCTTAAGCCGCTCGGTGACCTCCTCAGCGATAGGAATGAGGTTGACCTGGCAGCGAGCGCACGTGGGGCACGAGACGATCTCGGGACCACGGCGACGCAGGCCCAGGGACTGTAAAATTCCCCAGGCGACCGGCGGCTCCTCAACCGGATCGGCCGTGAGCGAGACGCGCATGGTGTCACCGATACCCTCAGACAGCAGGATACCAAGGCCCACCGAGCTTTTGATGGTGCCCTGCAGCTTGGTACCCGCCTCGGTTACGCCCAGGTGAAGCGGAACGTGGGGAATCTCACGCGACAGGGCTCGATAGGTATCGAGCGTCGTTTGCACGCTATGGGCCTTGGCCGAAAGCACAATGTTCGTAAAGCCGCGATCCTCAAAATGCTTGACGAAACGCTCGCTCGACATCACGAGCTTTTCGGGCTGCGTGAGGTCGTCGCGCTCGGCGATATCCTGCTCAAGCGAACCGGCATTGACGCCGATACGAATCGCACAGCCCGCGGCACCAGCAGCATCGATCACCGCGTCAACCTTGGCCCAATCGCCGATATTGCCGGGATTGATACGCAGCTTGGCAGCACCGGCCTCAACGGCACCAATGGCGAGCTTATGATTAAAGTGGATATCGGCGACTATCGGCACCGGAGACTCGGCACAGATGGTGCGGAAACCCTCGAGCGCGGCCTCGGTGGGCACGCTCACGCGCACAACATCACAACCCTCCTGGGCGAGTGCACGAACTTGTGCAAGCGTTGCCTGCGCGTCGGCGGTATCGGTGCAGGTCATGGATTGGACCACCACCGGTGCGCCGCCACCGATCTGAACGCCGCCCACATGCACGGGGCGCGTCAGCTCGCGCGGCAAAGGATGGGATAAAGACAATCCAAACACTCCCCTACAAAATAAATCGAAGGACGTCGGAACGAAGCATATAGACAAACAGCAGCGCAAAGAGCACGATGCCGACATAGCTGACGATCGTCTGCACCTTCAGCGGCAGCTCGCGACCGGCGACCTTTTGGATGATCTCGATAACCAGCTTTCCCCCGTCGAGCGGCGGAATGGGCAGCAGGTTCATAAAGCCCAGCGAGAACGAGATGAGCGCGGCAAATGTCAAGAAGGTCGCGGGGCCGGCTGCCGCCGCCTGAGAAGACATGACGCTGATGCCAACAATCGAGCTGGACTGATCGAGTATCTCCATCGTATGCTGCGGCTGCAGCAGACGCATAACGCCCTCAGCAGTCTGCTGAACATAGGAGAACGACAGGCGCGCCGAGGTGATAGGGTCCAAATGGACCACCTGCGTAGAAGCATAAACGCCCAAACGCTCGTCCTCCTTGAGCGCAACCGAGGTCGAAAGTTTCTTGCCGTCGCGCTGGTACTCAATGGCGATATCGTCCTGACCGGCAGCCTTGCCGATGGCATCATACACATCCATCCAGCTGGAGCAGGACACGCCATCGACACTAAGAATCGTGTCGCCGGCCTCGATGCCCGCCTTGGCGGCTATCGAGCCTTCTTCGACCTGACCGATCACATTGCTATCGACCGGCACCGATACGCCGGCGATAGAGTAGATGCTCATAAGCAGCAAAAAGCCCGTCAGGATATTGACGAGAATGCCCGCGAGCAGCATAAAGGCACGCTTGAGAAAACCCTGGCCCAGATAGGTATGCGAACGCTCCTGCTCAAGAAACTCCGAAGCAGTGACCGGCAGTTCCCACACATCGCCCTCGGCAGTCGCATGCTCTCGATCGAACTTGCGGCCGTCAAAGGTGGTATATCCTGCAGCATCGCGCGGCAGCGTCTGGTACCTAACCGGATAATAGCTGGGTGAAGGCTTCTCCCCTTCCTCGTACCAAGGCGCAATGGAACCCCAGCCCAAAAGCAAGGCACAAGCCTCGAGAACATCCTCCTCGGGCAGCTCCAGCTCGACGGAAAGGTCTGCAACCGAAACGCGACCATGACGATAGATCGCCGCAAGCACACGGTCGGCGCACGAGACATCGGTCGGGTCCATACCGCAGATAGCGGCATAGCCACCCAGCAGCAGCGGCGTCACGCCAAACTTGGTACCGATGCGACGCGACGTATGATGAATATCGAAGCGGCACGGTAGGCCCAAGAAAAACTCGGTGACGCGCACGCCGCACGCACGGGCCGCCAAAAAGTGGCCGCCCTCATGCAGAAACACGAGGACGGATAGCATCAAAAGGCCCCAAAAGACTGAGGAGAGAACGCTCAGAACAGTATCCATAAAACGAAAAGCAATCCTTACGATTAAGAGCGGGTTGCAGCGAGCACCTCGGCGGCCTTGGCACGAGCCCACGTATCGATATCGCGAAGCTGCTCAAAGGATGCGACCGCCTGCATATCGTGTGCATCCATGCACGACTCGACGATACGGTCGATATCGGTAAAGGTACAGGCATCGTGCAGGAAGGCATCGACGGCAACTTCGTTGGCGGCATTCAGCACGCACGGCATGGTGCCGCCCGTTCTGCCGGCACGCTCGGCCAGCGCCAGGCAGCGGAATGTGTCCATATCGGCAGCATCAAACGTGAGCTGCCCGAGCTCGCGGAAATCGATTCGAGGCGCTGGGGTATCCCACCGCTCGGGATACGAGAACGCGAACTGGATGGGAATGCGCATGTCGGACGCACCAAGATGTGCCATCACAGAGCCGTCCGCATACTCGACCATCGAGTGGATCTTTGACTGGCGTTGAACGACCACGTTGATAAAGTCGAGATCGCACCCGAACAGGTGCATCGCCTCGATACGCTCCAAGCCCTTATTCATGAGGGTCGCAGAGTCGATGGTGATCTTAGCACCCATGGCCCACGTGGGGTGTGCCAGCGCATCGGAGCGTGTCACGCAATTGAGCTCGTCGCGCGTACGGCCAAAGAACGGACCACCCGAGCAAGTGAGCCAAATGCAGTGAGCCTCGCGCGGATTCTCCCCCAGATAGCACTGGTAGATGGCGGAGTGCTCGGAGTCGACCGGAATAAGCTGACCGGGCTGCGCCAACGGCATCAGCAGGTCACCGCCGACAACGAGGGACTCCTTGTTAGCAAGTGCAAGACGCTTGTTCGAGGTCAGGGCTGCATGGCTCGCTTCGAGCCCGGCAGCGCCCACAATGGCAACAAGCACACAGTCGACGTCATCGCGACGCGCGAGCTCACAAACCGCCTGCGCACCAACACCGAGCTCGGTGCCCTCGGGCAGCTCCTGCAGCACAGCGTCCGTACCGTGGGTGG